>CAZEXA010000033.1:0-22026 GCA_964516565.1 uncultured Eubacteriales bacterium
AGTATTGATTATTGATACGTTTAACAGAAGGCTTGAAACGATAGTATTAAAATAATAATAACGACCCTCCGTTTAGTGAGGGCCGTTATTTATAAGGAATGAGTGAATAGAGTACGGCGTTTTAATAGGCGATAGTCCACTTTTCTTCAAACTGCAGACCGACCTTGGCGTCGGTGTCAATAATAATGGCTTTTTGAGCGTGAAGACTGAGATACATCGGCAGTCTTGTATAGATATATGTGAGATGCCCAGTCGCCTTATCGATGTTTGCCTCGCAATAAGCGCCGTCATATTCGCAGATAATATTGGAGATGTTGATATAAGAGCCCGCCGCATCGGTAATCTGTTTCGGGGTGATGATGGAACAAATCGAGCCTGAGCCGTATCCGTTCTTCGGATTCTTATCGGGCTTGAGCAGAATCGTTACAAAAAAGTAGGAGCCTTTGTCGGTACAGGTAGCCTTATTAATGTCGGATGCTGTGAGATGGCAGGTTGCGTTGGACGGAGGAAGCACGTTGGCGATGTTGTCGGTATGTACCTCGTTCGGTTCCTTCTCTTTCAAAAAGCTGTTCATAAGGAAAGAGCCGATTGAGGAGAGCGTGGAATTGCCTCCCGCGTCAACATATCCCTTATAGTTGGTAGTGCTATTATAGGTAAAGGTAGCTTTTTTCGCCTTTGTTTTGGCGTTGGTAATGGCGGTCTTGTAGTAAGCGGCGATCTCGGCGTTGGTAGAGGGTTTGGCATATTTCTTCGCTGTAGTCGCGGTATTGCCGCCGTTGTTATACTTGTTGGTGGTGGCTGAATTGCCGCCGTTGTTGCCGCTCTGAGAGGTGGTCGCATTAGGGCTGTTGTTCGCGGCGTCGTTAATCGTCACCTGGGTTGTGCCGATGATTGTTTCACCCGAGGCGTCCGTAAACGGCTCGGTTACTTCGCCCTCGGCTGACGCCTCCGTATTGGCTACTGTCTGTGTTTCCACATAATAGTTGACCGTTTTGGCGGCGTCTAAATATTTCAATACCGCCATGGATGAAAAAACGGTACTTGTAGACAGCAGAACGACGAGTACGAGCGCTATGGCGGCAAAGCTCAAGAGCTGCTTTTTTGAAAAATTCATGGTCATTCCCCTTAAGACACTAATATGATATTGTATATTATAAACGCGGTACAGCTAATTGTCAATAAAAAGAATTTACCGTCAAAACGGAAAAAAACTTGTTAATTGAGGAAATAAGGTGTAAAATAATTCAGTTATTCAGAGGATTGCACGAAGTTGCATTCAGCAAAGAGGAGATTTTCATGAAAAAACCGGCTGACGGGTTATGGCTTCCCGGTATATCGGCGGCGCTTTACGGACTGCCGTTTTTGCTGGCAATGAGCGCCTGCGCGGGGGTAGATCTCCGGATTGTTACCGCCATATTCGCAGTATACGCCTACTTGGGTACGGTTATGAAGCGCGGCGTAATTCCCGGACAAACCTATGCGTTTTTACCGTGCCTGTATGTCGTTTCCGAGTACGGCTTAACGGCCGGACTGATTGCGGCAGCCGCAGCGGCGGTATTTACCGCAGTGTTAATCCGTCTGCCTGCACAGAGGCTGTTCAATCGTCATATCCGTGCCGGCGTACTGTTCGCCCTGGCATTCTGCGCCACGGCGCTTTTAACTACCTACTATTTTGGCATCGGCGCGTCCGGGAATACCGTGGCAGAGATACTCAAAGCTTATCGGTATCTCGGCTTTCATCCGAACTGGCGCGGTATTCTTTACGGTACGATTACGTTGGTGCTTATGATAACGTATCCCCGAAAATTTAAAAAGCTGAAAAATTATATTCCCGCCCCGTTTGCGGCAATCGTTATACCCTATATCCTGAATCTTTTCCTCAATCCCGTCAAAGAGGCGACGGCGATTGCGGAAACGTCGTCGCTTTACTGCGGCGTTCAGTTTACGGTGCTCACCTTGTCCGGCGGTATCTATGCCCTCGTCGGCGGGCTGGCGTCCGCGCTTGTTCTGTTTTGGCTGCGCGGCGGCGAACATGGGTTGGTTTACGGAGCGCCGTCTCTTCACAGGCTCCACCACGTGCAGGTAAGCCCCGTATTTACCGCGGCGGTGTACACCGCGATTCTCGCGGCAGTGACGCTGACTGCCCATGCCCTGCTTGTACGGATACCGCTGCCCTCTCTCGCGGTTGTGCTGATTGCGGCAGGCTGGCAGGCAGTTGATTGGAAAGGGATTGCGGGGGCGTTCAAGGGCGGCTGGCGGTCGTGTCTGTCGTTTATTCTCGTTTTGGCAGGCATATTTTTGCTCGACGCGGCGGCGGCTGTTCTTTTAGCCGCGGCGCTGTCGGTGGTGTTTAGCGGAGTGCGTATATGTTCAAAAAAATAGCGACATGGGTCATGATGTTTATCATGATATCGGTATTTGTCCTCGATATCATTTCCGTAGCGTATGCCAACCATCTTGAAAAACGCTACACGATTACCGACGAAACCTTTGCGGTTTCGGCGGGGGCTGATCGTATTCATTTTCTGAACACGGGGGCATCCGACGCGATTCTTATTGAGAGCAACGGGCATTTCGCGCTCATTGATTCCGGTGAGGGGGATAACAATCCGCGTCGAAAAATCGCTTACAGAGGCTATGAAAAGGACGTCATCCTCTATCTGAAAGAGACCACGGGGGACAAGAACGGCAAGGTGCATCTTGATTTTATCTTAGGCACCCATTGTCACTACGATCACATCGGCGCCTTTGAGGCGATTATCCGCGACGAGGATATCACGATTGACCGCGCCTATTTTAAGGAGTACAACTATGAACTTGTCAGAGAGTATGAGAGCGGCGGCTGGGCAAACGACAAGACCTACAGGGAGGTGCTTCAGGCGCTTGCCGAAAGAAGTGTTCCCGTCGTTTCCGATCTCCCGGAGGAGGCTTTTGCCTTCGGGGATTTCACCTTGCAATTGTTCAATACAGTTACTCCCGAGCAGCTTATCGGCCACGGCGAAAACGCGTCGTGTGTCGGCGTCAAGGTGACAAAGGGCGATTTGTCGGCGTTTTTGGCGGCCGATATAACGTCCACCACAGGACTGGAGCCGATTATCGCCGCCGAGGTAGGGGAGGTCACCCTTCTGAAAGCCGGTCATCACGGCTATTTTGGTTCAAGCTCGATGGAATTTCTGGGGTCCTTAAAGCCGAAAATTGTGATTGTCACCAATCAGCTCGGGAAAATTTATCCGAACGTCAAGTGGAACCTGACCATGTACGCGCGCGTCCCCACCTATGCGACAGTCAACTGCAACGGGATAATCGCCGATTTAACCGACAGCAAAGAGATGAAACTGACCCAAAACATACAGAGCTTGGAATAAAAAGAAAAAAGAAAATTACTTATTTTTTAATTTTTTTTTGCTTGACAAAAAAATATTCCTATGATACTATTATCGTACAGTATTTAGCGGATGCTGGCAAGAGTTATGAGAAAAGTATAAGGAGAGATAATTCATGAAGAAAATTATCAGCATATTACTCGTCTGCATGTTCCTTTTTGCACTTGCGGTTCCGACATTTGCAGCTGCTTCGGGCATCAACACCTATGAGAAGAAGCTTATCACTTATGTTGAAACAAAGTACAAAACCGACAATGGCACCATCACCGTAGGCAAGGAATATATCAATGCCGCGGAGAACGTAGCGAATGCCATCGACATGACCGAGGATCAGTACAACCAGATCGTTGCCATCCTTGATGACGCCTATGCGTATGTTCTTGACAACGACCTCGACAAAATGAGCGATATCTGGGGCAACGTAGATATTCAGGATGCCCTTCTCGGCTATGCCGACGACGCGCTTGCCGTTATCGGTTACACCCTGACCGCCGACAGAGCCGCCAAGCTCCTTATCATTAAGGATGGTGACGGTAATATCGTTGCCAAGCTCACCCCCGGCATCATCATTGATCAGACCGGTTCCGAGAATACGGCTGTCGCGGTTGTCGCTGCTGTCGCCGTTCTCACCGTTGCGGCTGCTTTTGGCGTAAAGAGCTTCCGCAAAGTTGACGATGAGGCCTAAGCGCAAATTATCCGATAATAACAAAAAAGATTACCGTAAGAACTTTCTGGTTCTTCCGGGAATCTTTTTGTTATGCGGATACTTCATCATCTATCTGGCGTTTTTGCCTGTCGCGCAGCCATTGGTCAGCGCGTATCATCTTGCCTTTACGGGGAATACGTCTTCCTCTGACATGAATGAGGACGAAAACAACAGTATTTTTTCGGGAGCAACCGGCATAAGCAGCGGTATAATCAAGGCCTCCGACATTAAGTTCCCGAAGTGGGGTGATCATTTCGGCACCATCACCGTCGATGGGACGAAGATCGACGCGCCGCTCATCTTCGGCAGCGGCAGCGATACCAAGTTGCTCAAAAAGGGCGCGTGCGTATCTTTTTATTGCGGCATCCCGGGCTACGGAAAGCTCGTCATGATCTCCGCACACAACAACACCTATTTCAGCGACCTGCAAAAGAGCGGTAAGGTCGGCGCACTCGTCCATATCGAAACCAACTACGGTTCCTATGTTTACCGCGTCATCGATAAGAAAATCGCCCACCGCACGGACACATCCGCATATGACGCTTATCTGAATCCGCCCGAGGGACAGGAAAAGGAATTTCTAATCATCTACACCTGTCAGAAGGAAAACGGTATCTCGCTGTCTAAGTACAGATGCTATGTCTTTTGCGAATACGTTTCCGGGCCGATGATCGATAAGTATAATTAGGAGGGGAACGCCATGAAAAATAAAGCCGGTACTTCCCGCTCTGTCGTGGTAACACTGCTCTCCTTTATGTTATCGCTGCTCATCGCCTGCGCCTGTGCCGTCGGTGTTCTGCGCGTGACGGTGCTTGACCCCGCCTACGCGGCAAAAGCGGTCGAGCGTTCGGATTTCGGACCGCTGGAGCTTCAGCGCGTCAGGGAACATTTTATCTCCTACGGACTTGCCAGTAATGTCGAGGAGTCCTTTTTCACGACCTTTTTTGCTAAAAACATGACGGCGGAAATTATTGAGGGAGATATGGAGCTGTCCGTGCGCGCGCTCTACAGCGGCGAGGATATCATTGACGAACCGTACTTTTACAATGTCCTGTATTCGTCACTGACCGCCTATGCCAAAACAAGGAATATGAACACGGATGACCCTGAAATAGACGCAGGAATCAAGGAGTTCACTACCGACCTCATCGAGCTGTACAGAGGCTACGTCACCTTCCCGTATGCCGACAGCATATCGCCTCTCGTAAGACAGGTCACGGATTATGTGCTTCCGGCTCTTGCCGTCTTTCTGGTGCTGGCAGCGGCCTGTGCCGTCGTCATATGGATGAGTTATAAGCGCCGTACCGCGCCGGTTTCCTATATCGGATCGGCCTTCGGCGGCGCGGGACTGATGCTTGTCGTTATGCCGCTCATCATATTGATCGGGGGCCTCATCAATAAGTTTACATTGACCGACGAAGCGCTTCGTTCGTTCTTCATAGAGTTTATGACCGGAAGCATCGTCTGTCTGCTCATCAGCGGCCTCATCTGTATTGCTGTTGCCGCCGCGCTGTTTGTCCGGTGCAAAAAGCTGCAAACGGGTAAAGCGAAGCCTTTGAACACACCGCAGCCCGATTAAACCGCGCTCCTCCGGAAATTAATAAGCGGTTATACTTAAAACATTGCCGCCCCTAAAGTATGCTTTGGGGGCGGCGTTATGTTGTTTATGAGAGCAGGATTATATTAAAGAACTCGTTTCGATAAACCGTTCACCTTAACGATATTGACAATAAGTAGAATAAGTAGTAAAATATAGAAAATACAAGGCTTATGCCGAAAAGGTGGTGGGTTAGGATGAAAGATCATAAAAAAATGTCAGCGTTTAAAAAGCTCACGCTTTTTGCTGACTATTGCAACTTGCTATTGCAATTTACACCTAATAATCTATGCAAAATGTTAGCCCAAGTCCAGAGAAGAAAAGCTGCCTGTTACCGTGAAGGCGTCATCGGCGCTGTGAAGGGATTTTCTTTCGCTCCCGTCAACCGTAACACGCATGTTGCTTACGTTTCTTAAGAGCACGGTGGGGGAACCGGGCGAAACGTCGTCATCGGATCGTTTGAAGTTTGTAATAGAAAAACGCTTTGTATTGGACTCCGCGTCTATCAGAGCGTTTTTTTGATTCTCGCACGAAAACCAAAGGTTGAGGGTATCAAACGAAACGTCCTCAATGTCCCCTACGCCGTCGGGGCAGTCGCTGTCTTTAAACAGCGGGGTGCGGCAGTACCGCGCGGCGTCCATATTGATGCCGAAGCACCGACAGCCCGCCGTCACGTTTTCAAAGTGTATTTGCCGTATCGGGGCGGTGACGCTTAAGAGTCGCACCATCGTGTGGCAGTTCTTTGCGTACAGGTTTTTAAACGTGATGTTCTCGATTGGTCCTCTCGGTAAATCGAAATTCTCAAGGCGCGTGATGCAGTCGTCGGCGTTAAGGGCGATAAAGTCGTCATTGGTCTGCCCGTCAGTGACTGCGCGGATGTTTTCGACAATACCGTTTTTTACAAAGCCGCCGAAGTGCAGGCCGTCCTGATTGAACGCCTTCTTTTCGCTGATAAAATCAATGTTTCTGATTGTAAAGCCGTCAAGGTACGCCATACGGACATAATAGGTGACAGAATTTTGGACGGTCATGTCCGACAAGGACAGTCCCTTTACATTGATGAAATTCAGCACCGTGCCCGAATAGGCGTCCGCGGCGAACAGATCGGGGTTTTTGGTGTTGTGCTTGCCCTGATTGTTGCCGTCCCAGATGCCGCCGTTAATGGCGATGTCCTCGTTGCCGTTTACTGTGTCGGCGTTCGACAGCAGAAAATCTCCGCGCTTTTTGGGAACATCGCCGCACAGAAACAGGCGTGCGTTTTTAGAGGCCGCGATATGCGTATGAGAAGGTATGAGCAGCGTTTTGGTTATCCGGCAGCTGCCGTCGGGGATTCGTATCTCGCGCTCGCCGCTGTAAAGCGCTGCCTGAATTGCTGCAGTGTCGTCCGCGAGACCGTCACAGACGGCACCGAAAGCGGTAATGTCAGTCATATCTTTATTCCTCTTTAATGTATTGAAAGATAAGGTAAAGAGAGAAAAGAATCGGGGGACTTTGCGGGACATGTTCCCGCCCGAATCTTTTCTCTCTCTTCTTAGGTTTGAATCAGTAGTATTTCGGCAGATAATCTCCGTGTGCTTCGATGAGCTCGTCGCACATCTTGACGATTTCGTCAATCGACAGCTCCGAGGAGCAGTGCGGTTCGAGCATGGCAGCCTGATAGATGTGCTCTTTTTTCTTGGTGACGGCGGCCTCGATGGTCAGCAGGTGGACGTTGATCATCGTCATGTTCATCGCCGCGAGCTGGACGGGCAGTGCCCCCTGAACACACGGCTGGACACCGTATTTGTTGACGAGGCAGGCGACCTCGACGCATGCCTCCTTGGGCAGGTTGTCGATAAGCCCCTTGTTCAGGACGTTGCCGCCGATTTTGTAGGGGATATCGGTCACGATGGCTTCCATGATGTACGAGGCGTATTCGTGCGTACGGGAGTGTAAAATCTCGCCGTTGATATAGTCTTGCTTTGCCTTGTTCCACCGCGCAATCTGGTTGATGCAGCGGCGCGGGTACTCGTCGAGCGGGATATTGTAACGCTCGATAAGCTCCGGATACTTCGACTTGATAAACATGTTGTTATATTCGGCGTTGTGCTCGCTCGATTCGGTGCAGTAGTAGCCCAGGCGGCGGATATATTCATAGCGGACAAGGTCATGGTGGTCGGTGATGCCGCTTTCAAGAATTTCGCAGGCCTTTCTGCGGATTTCCGGATAAAGATCCCTGCCGTCCTTGTCGTAAATTTCGAGCAGCCAGCCCATATGGTTAATGCCGGCAATTTTCTCCTTGAAGGGTGTTTCATAGTCAATATCAAGATTTTCAAGTAACCCCCTCGAACAGCCTTGCACCGAATGGCACAGACCGACCGTATTCACGCCGGTATAGCGCTGCATGAAGCCTGCCAGCATGGACATCGGGTTGGTATAGTTTAAAAACCACGCGCCGGGACAGACCTCCTCCATGTCGTTGGCGAAACCTTCAAGGACGGGGATGGTTCGCAGCGCGCGGAAGATGCCGCCGATGCCGCAGGTGTCGGCAATGGTCTGGCGTAAACCGTACTTTTTGGGTACCTCAAAGTCGATGATGGTGCAGGGGTCGTAAAAGCCGACCTGAATGGCGTTGACCACGAAATCCGCGCCGCGCAGGGCGTCCTTGCGATTCTCAATGCCGAGATACTTTGAGATTTTCGCGCGGTTTTCATTGATGTTTTTGTTGAGGGCGGACACCATGATGTACGATTCCTCGAGGCGTTCACTGACAATGTCATAAAGAGCGATATCGCACTCACGAAGAGCCTCGCAGCTCATGACGTCCCCGAGAACGTTTTTGGCGAAGACGGTGCTGCCCGCGCCCATAAAGGTAATTTTCATTTATTATCCTCCTGTATTATTAATCAACAAATTTACCGTAATGAAGCGGTTCGATAATTGTTTCAAGTTTTTTCAGCGTAGCTCCTGCCAGATCCTTGAGTTTCTTTTGGGAAAACATACTGCGGACAGGGTCGGCGATACCGTCAATCATAGTCGAGATAGGCGGATCGCCCGTCGGCGTCATGACGACGGCGCCGCCGTTTTGGAACGAGAAGCGTAGAATGCGCATAGCAATCGATTCGACCGGACGGATATGTACCTCGAGGGTGTAGTTGTCGAGCCAAAACGCCGCGGCAGCCGCCGTGTAGGGCGTTTGGGCAAGAACGATGGGCGTCATACGGTATTTTCCGTCAAGACCGCAGAGTATGGAATTGATTTCGTCGTTTTCCTGCCAGAAAAAGCGCAGCTCGTTTTCATAGAACTCAAAACGGACGTTGTCTATATTCCCCGCGCGGTCACGCGTCATATATACCGAGGCGAGGTTGAGCACACTCATGGGAAACCCGATGGTATTGAGAATTTTATCTTTCTTGAAACGAATCGTTCTGCCCGCAATGAAATCCTCAAGGGGGCTTCGTCTATCTGAAACGGGCACAATATCAATCGGTCTGTTTTCAATGAACGCCTTGAATTCGGCGGATGCGCGCGCTCCGGGATTCTCCTCTGTCAGACCCTCTTCTCTGAATATCTTGACGGCATCCCAGAACGCGCCGCCACCCTGGGAGCAGCCGGTCATGGCGATGACGGTGTCCTTATCCTTCATCGTTGTGGCGATCTGGCAGTACATGCCGTCGGCGCGATACTCGTTTTCGTTCGTTATCCAGATGCAGTAGCCGTAGCCGCTTTTATTGTCGTCCGGTCTGTGGTTGACGATAGCCTCCCTGGCCCAGTCCTTCGGTATGAGCTGCTTATTTTTCCACCTGCCGTCGTTCATGTAGCACAGCATTATTTTGGCAAGCTCCTCCGTCTTGAGAAAAATACCCCAGCCGCCGGACTCGACGCCGTTGTGATCGGTTTCCCAAAAGGGTTTGTCAATGCCGAGCGGCTCAAAAAACCGCTCGTAGAGGTAATCGACAACGGTCATACCCGTTACCCTTTGCAGAATGGCGCACAGGGCGTAGATATTTTCGTTGACGTACTCAAACCGTTCGCCCGGCTCGGAAATCCATTTGGCGTCTAAAAGGTGCCTAAGCCAATTCTTATCAGTTTTATTGAGCAGGTAGCTGGGCATCTTCCCGGAGGTCATGGTAAGCAAATGTTTGATTTGAAGCTTTTCAAGCTTCTCATCCGTTTTCTTCGGTGCGTATTCGGGAAAGACGTCGAGAAACCGCGTGTCAAGCCGCAAATATCCCTCATGGATAGCGATGCCCACCGCGGTGGCGGTAACCGTCTTACTCACAGAATACATGATATGGGGAAGATCTCTTGAAAAAGGTGCCCGATAACACTCAGCGGCAACCTTGCCGTGACGAATAACCATCAGGCTGTGCCAGCGCATCCCTTTTTCATCCATGAGATCAATCATTTTCTTAAACACGTCGGAGGATATCCCCACACATTCGGGAGCTCTTGCTCTGACAAGCCTTTTATTATCTGTCGGCATGGTTTTCACCCCTTTTTGTAAATACGCCAACAGCATACCATAATTCTCCTTTGAAGTAAACGGGTCTAAGGGAAAAAATATAAAAGCGGCGAGTAAAAGCCCGCCGCTTAAATTTATGATTATGATACCTTCACTTTATCAAGCTGTTGCTCAAGCTCCCTAATTTTTTCATTAGCAGCAGCGAGTTTTTTACTGTTTTCCTGTGTGGCCGTTCTCTCATCAACGAAGAAGGCGGCGGCGATGGTACCGATTGCGGTCAACAGATGCCAGAGAGAATGTCCCTGGAGATTGCCTAACGCCAGGGAGTTAATTTCGTTATCTCCCCAAAGCGAGGTGATAATGAATGCAATCAGGAAAGAACCCAGAACAAGAATCCCGAGATTCCGTTCTTTTTTAGTCATTCTTTTAATGCTTGCCGCCAGAACATACAGTAGGGGTAAACAGGTTATGAAGCAACCGAACTCCGCTAAGGACAGCCCGCCGTGGTCGCCGCCCATATCGAAGGGCAGTCCGTCGGGTCCGCGTCCGCCGATCCAAAGGAAACGGTTGTTAAGGACGAAAACCTCAAAGGACAGAACCGCAAGAACGATTGCCGCCCAGACAGTCGTACCGACGGCGATTTTCTTTTTTAGCTTCGGCCGATCCTGAAAGAGTTCAAAGGTGAAGCAGAGAACACCTGACCATGCCATCAACTCGGTAAAGGACATATCCACAAAGCTTGCCAGCAGCTTCGTCGTCATCGTGTAGCGGGCAAACTCACCGTAATCCGCCGTATGCATACCGACAGAGGTGACAGACATGACCGCGACAATGATAAAGAACATATACCAGTACCATTTTTTATTGCCCTTAATGAGCAAAACGATAATGGCCATAATGGCACCCATCGTGTAAGCCCAGTTGGTCATGACCGCGGAATACTGCGCGCAGAATTCGCCGAAGCTTGTGCCGCTGTTGCGAAGCTCTGCGTAAATGGCGTCCCAGCCCTTGTCAATATGTTCGGTTCCGTTTTCGTCAACGGCTCTGCTCGTTGTATAATATGTATACCAAGGTAGGAAGTTCAGACCCTTCAGAGCTGATTTTGTGTCGGCTAACATTTTAGAAAAGCTGAAATCTTTAATTTTCGAGGAAAAGGTGTATTCCTGCACTGCAGTGGTTTCGACAGCATTCAAGGACGCGGTAAGCACCGAATCATCTTGCGCCGTACTTTCATCAGCCGAAGAAGCGGTTATGGCGGCGGTCTCGGTGGCGTTTGGTGCGGCAACGGCAAGTACCGACGGAGCCAGAATGAACGACAGTACCACAATCAAGGCAAACGACAAAAATATTGACTTTTTAATAAATAACTCTCCTATCATAATACATATTGTGGGGCAAAAAACCAAAAGGCATTACGCAGAGAATTGTAGCAATAATATATCCAAAAATCAATAGTAAACACATAAAAATATGTAGAATATTAAATATAATATTGATGCATATGGATATAAAAGGATTAATAGTAAAAATATAAAAAACGGCGCAATAAACGCCGTTTGTTGTAAAATATTGTTTAGAGTGATGACTCGAGAATTATTGTGGCTTCTTTCAGCTCATCCCAGCTGATATTAAGCGGCGGCAGAAGGCGTAATTTTGTTTTTGCCGAAAGCACGAGGACGCCGTTTTCCATACATTTGGCGATTTTCTCCTTGACCTCTCCCTCGACCTCGACGCCGAGCATCAATCCCTTACCGCTGACCCCCTTGACGGTGTCGAACTTCAGCAGTTCGGCTTTGAGGTAATCGCCCTTTGCGGCGACTTCGTTCAGAAGCGCGTCGTCGATACGCTCGACGACCGAAATTGCCGCGGCACAGACAACGGGATTGCCGCCGAACGTCGAGCCGTGCGTGCCGGGGACAAGCGCTTCGGAAAAGCGCTCTGAGAAGAGGGTTGCGCCGATTGGAAGTCCGCCGGCAAGCCCTTTGGCGGTCGTCACGATATCCGGCTCCAAGCCGAAGTGCATATAGGAAAAGAATTTACCGGTACGTCCGTTCCCCGTCTGAATCTCGTCCACAATCAAGGGGATGTCGTATTGCTTTGACAGCTCCTTTACAGCGGATATCAGTTCCTGTGAAAGCTCACACACGCCGCCCTCGCCCTGAATGGTTTCGAGCATAATGGCAGCGCAGCCGTTGTTGTGAGCAAGCTCGCGCAAGGATTCGGGCGTGGTGTCGGCGTATAAAAAGCCTTCTGTAAAGGGGCCGAAATCCGTGTGGTACTGCTCCTGACCGGTCGCCGACAGTGTCGTGACGGTGCGGCCGTGGAAGCTGTTTTTGAAGGTGATGATTTGATGAAAGCCCCCGCCGTTCTTTTTCAGGGAAAACCGGCGCGCCGCCTTGATGGCACATTCGTTTGCCTCAGCTCCGGAGTTGCTGAAAAAAACTTTGCTCATACCCGTTTTTTTGCAGAGCAGCTGCGCCAGATTTGTGCATGGCGCGGTATAATACAGGTTCGAGGTATGCTGGAGTGTACTCAGCTGTTCAGTCACCGCCTCCTGCCAGACTTTATCGCAGTACCCGAAGGCGTTGACGCCGATCCCGGCGGTCAAATCGATATAGCGTTTGCCCGCGTCGTCATAGACGATGCAGCCCTCGCCCTTCACCAGCGACAAGGGGAAGCGGCTGTAGGTATTCATAATGTAAGCTTTGTCTGTTTCAATAGTATTCATAAAGTCTCCTTAACTAAACAGAGTACCAATACCCTCGTCGGTCAGAATTTCGATGAGGATGGAATGCGGTACACGCCCGTCGATGATAACAACTTTTTTAACGCCCTCGGCGATAGCGGAGGTGCAGCACAAAACCTTCGGAATCATTCCCCCGGAGATAATGCCGTCCTTGATGAGCTGCGGGGCGTCTTTGGCCTCGATGGCGGGTATCAGCGTTTCCTCATCGTCCTTATCGCGCAATATGCCTTTGGTATCGGTCATCAGGATGAGGCTTTCGGATTTTAAGGCCGCGGCGATTTTCGCGGCGGCGGTGTCGGCGTTGATGTTGTAGACGTTGCCTTCCTTGTCGCAGCCGACGGTGGCAATGACGGGAATGTAACCCTTTTCGAGCAGATCAAGAATCGGTGCCTTGTTGATTTTCGTGATTTCTCCGACATAACCGAGACGTTTGTCAAGCATTTTCGCCTTAATCATATGCCCGTCGGCACCCGACAGCCCCATGGCTTTGCCGCCAATGGTCTGCAGATAGTTGACTAGTCCCTTGTTAATTTTTCCGGCGAGCACCATTTGTACAATTTGCGCGGTTTCCTCGTCGGTGACGCGTAGTCCGTCTACAAACTCCGATTTCTTGCCCAAAGCCGTCAGTGTCTGGGTAATTTCCGGACCGCCGCCGTGGACAAGCACAACCTTGATGCCGATGAGCGAGAGCAGCACGATGTCGCGCATGACCGCTTTTTTCAGTTCCTCGCTCTGCATGGCGCTGCCGCCGTATTTGATGACGATAATTTTATTAGTATACTTTTGTATATAGGGCAGTGCCTGAACGAGAATATCCGCCCGTTGTTCGTTACTGAGTTTCATAAGCTTTTCCTTTCATGTCCTGTAGTCGCCGTTAATCTTGACGTAGTCATACGTCAGATCGCAGCCCCACGCGGTCGCGGTGCTTGTTCCGGCGTTCAGTTCGACGAGAATGTCAACGGCATCCTTCAAGAGAATTTCCTTGGCGGTTTCTTCGGAGAACGGGATGCCGCTCCCCATTCGGCAGACGGGAAGTACGCCCGCTTTTGAGCGGAAAGCGACGTCAATTTTCGTAACGTCTATGTCCTCGCCGCAGTATCCGACCGCGCACAGAACGCGTCCCCAGTTGGCATCGGCACCGAACATCGCCGCCTTGACGAGCGAGGAACAGATGACGGCTTTGGCGGCGGTTTTCGCGGTCTTTTCCGAAGGCGCGCCGGATACGATACAGGTGAGAAGCTTTGTCGCACCCTCGCCGTCGCCGGCAATCATACGGCACAGCGCCGTTGTGACCTCTGACAGTGCCGCGCAAAATGTATCAAAATCCGCACCCTCTTCGGTGATTTCCGAATTGCCCGCAAGGCCGCTCGAAAGGACGCTGACCATATCGTTTGTCGAGGTGTCGCCGTCGATGCTGACCATGTTGAACGAGCTTTTGACGTCCTCCGACAGCGCCTTTTGAAGCATTTCGGGGGAAATGGCCGCGTCAGTCGTTACAAAGACAAGCATGGTAGCCATGTTCGGATGGATCATCCCTGAGCCCTTTGCCATGCCGCCGAGAAAGCAGGTTTTGCCGCCGAGGGTAAACGAAACGGCGGTTTGTTTTATCTTGGTGTCGGTGGTCATGATGGCCTCTGCGGCAGGGGTGCCGTCACTGCCGAGTTCTTTGACAAGGGCGGGAAGCCCGTTTTGAATCGGCTCTATATCGAGGGGCAGACCGATGACGCCGGTCGAGGCGACGACGATATCCGAAGGGCTGATATTCAGTTCTTTGGCGGTCAGCGCACACATCAGGCGCGCCTTTTCCTCGCCGTCGGCGTTGCAGGTGTTGGCGTTGCCGCTGTTGCATAGCACGGCTCTGGCGTGTCCGTCAGACACGTTTTCCTTCGTGACGACGAGCGGGGCGCCCTTAACGAGGTTTTGCGTATAGACACAGGCGGCGGCGCAGTTAACGGCACTGAAGATGAGGGCGATATCCCGTTTTGTCTTGTTTTTGCGGATGCCGCAATGAATACCGCTTGCGGTAAAACCCTTAGGGGTGCAGACACCGCCGGGGATGGTTGTAATCATATTGTGGATTCCTTTCAGTCTGTGATCAGTGAATCGTCCGGAGCAAGTCCGAGGACAAGGTTCAGACACTCGACGGCCGCGCCCGAAGCGCCCTTGCCGAGGTTATCAAACAGTGCCAAAACCGTGATTCGCTCGTCGTTTCCGGCGGCACAAACCAGCATCGTATCCTTACCGGACAGTGTGTTCGCCGCGATAAAGCCGTTTTCGTCAAGTGCCTTTGCGTAAGAGACAAGGCCGTATCGGTACCGTCTTTTATATTCCTCCCGAATATCCTCCGCCGTGCCGGACAGTGCGTCCTTCGGCAGGGTCACAGTGACGAGCATACCGCTGTAAAAATCGCCGACAATCGGCAGAAAGGTCGGCACATTTTCGAGCTTTGTTATAGCGGTCATCTCTTTTAAATGCTTATGATGCTGTGTCAGCCCGTACAGACGCGGCGCAAAGAGCAGCGGCGAGCGGTCTTCGGCCTCATATTCGGCAATCATTTGTTTGCCGCCGCCGCTGTAACCCGTCAGCGAGCAGCAGGTGAGCGCCGCTTTTGGGGAGAGGATTCCGCTGTCGACCAGCGGCTTAATCAGAGCGACGAAGCCGACGGCGTGGCACCCGGGAACGGCGATGCGCTTGCTGCCGCTCACTTTTTCAAAGCCGTTTTCAAACCCCTCGGGAAAGCCATAGACCCAACCGGGAGCGGTTCGGTGCGCCGTAGAGGCATCGATGATGACGGTATTTGAATTATCAACCATCGCCACCGCCTCGACGGCAGCAGCGTCGGGCAGACAGAGAAAAGCGACGTCGCAGGAGTTCAGCGCTTCTTTGCGCGTTTTTTCATCCTTGCGCAATTCGTCAGGCAAACGGATCATTTTAATATCCCGTCGGGACGACAGCCTCTCATGGATTTTGAGCCCCGTCGTTCCGGCGCAGCCGTCAATAAATACACTGACCATGAAAAAGTCACGCTCATTTCGGTTAATTATGCAATACAATTTACATAAATATACATACAATGCCGACATTTGTCAAGCTTTTTCGTAAAAAACTAAAAATAAAAAAAGACTGTTCCGTAATTTCTTACGGAACAGTACAGTTTAGCGGACGAACACATCGGCAAAAGCGGATGTGCCAAGACAGTTAGCTTTAAGCTACGGTTTCAGCGGTGAACTCATCATCAAGGCAGGAACAGGAAACATAGTTTTCCTCGTCATAGCCTGAGGGAGCATTCTTGGCTTTGATTTTCTGGATAACAACATACGCGGCGGCGGCAACGCCAGCAATAGCAGAAATAATGGCAAGAATTTTCAGAAATTTCTTCATAATTTTACCTCCTGTATTTTCACTGTGGATAGTATACCCCATTAGAAAAAAAAAGTCAAACACATTTTTCCTTTTTCTGCGATTGACTTACCGACCGGTCTGCCGTATACTGTCAAGGGAGGTGGCCGTATGACGATGCAGGAGCTTATCGAGATAAAAAAGCGCGGAGAAGCGCTGTCTTTGGAGCAGATTCGCTATATCGTCAACGGATACACCGACGGGAGTATTCCCGATTATCAGATGTCGGCGTTTTTAATGGCTGTCTGTTTTAAGGGTATGGACTTTGAGGAAACCGCGGCGCTTACCGACGCGATGGTCCTGTCGGGCGGCACCGTCGATTTGTCGCGTTTCGGCGCGCGCACCGCAGACAAGCACAGCACCGGCGGCGTCGGCGATAAGACCACGCTGGTTGTCGCGCCCGTCGTTTCGTCGCTGGGCGTCGTCGTCGCCAAGATGTCCGGGCGCGGGCTCGGTCACACGGGCGGAACCATAGACAAGCTGGAATCAATTCAGGGATTTCGCACCGCGCTGTCCGAAAATGAATTTCTTGCGCAGGTCGAAAAAACAGGCGTCGCCGTCGTTGGGCAGACAAGCGATCTTGTGCCCGCAGATAAGAAAATGTACGCGCTGCGCGACGTTACGGGGACGGTGGACAGCATACCGCTGATAGCCTCGAGTATTATGAGCAAAAAGCTGTGCGCCGGGGCGAAGAACATCGTTTTGGATATAAAAACCGGCAGCGGTGCCTTTATGCGCCGGGAGGAGGACGCGGTGACATTGGCGCAAACGATGGTCGATATCGGCACGCGCCGCGGTCGGAACATGGCGGCGCTAATAACCGACATGGAGGCGCCCTTAGGCAGAGCTGTGGGCAATTCTCTTGAGGTCATCGAGGCGGTTGAGGTCTTAAAGGGCAGAGGCGATCCCGTGCTTTATGATGTCTGCATCGCTCTTGCCGCGCAGATGCTGTCGCTCGTTTTCGAGTGGGATACGGCCTATGCACGGCATCGTGCCGAGGAGGAGATTCGTAGCGGCAAAGCCTTTTTGCAGATGAAACGCTGGGTGTCGGCGCAGGGCGGAAATGCCGCGTGGCTCGATGATACCGCGCTGTTCCCCAAAGCGCCTGTCCTCTGCGGATTCAAGGCGTCAGCAGACGGCTATATCCTCGCCGTCGATGCGCGTTCCGTCGGCGAGGCGGCTTCGGCGCTCGGTGCCGGACGGGTGACAAAGGACGGCGTCATCGATTTGTCGGCAGGCGTTACCCTTGAAAAAACAGTCGGCGACTATGTAAAAAAAGGCGACACCCTCGCCCTTTTGCATACGGCGGATGAGGCGCGTCTTGAAAACGCCGCCAAAAATCTTGAACAGGCTTTTGTTTTCGGTGCTCAAAAAGCACCGGCGCGTCCCCATATACGCAAAACCATTATTTGATTGAAAAAAAGGCTTGACATCAAAAAATGTTCCTTGTATAATAGCTTTTGCCCGTAATTGCTGCTATGGCTCAGGCGGCAGAGCACATCCTTGGTAAGGATG
This sequence comes from uncultured Eubacteriales bacterium, assembly GCA_964516565.1. Taxonomy (GTDB): domain Bacteria; phylum Bacillota; class Clostridia; order Oscillospirales; family Acutalibacteraceae; genus DTU089. The sequence continues at coordinate 17,791 of CAZEXA010000033.1, forward strand.
AGGTCCCCAGTTCGAATCTGGGTAGCAGCTCCAAAAATCCTGCACGCAAGTGCGGGATTTTACTTTTTCACTCTTACTCTTCACTTTTCACTAAATAGGCAGGATTTTTGAGGTAATAGGTAAGAGTGAATAGTGAATAAGTGGTGTAACTTTTCTCCTGTCGGAAGAAAAGCGTTTTTTATTATATAAGGTTGAAAAGAAACAGGGGTTATGTCATAATATTATAGAGAAGGGTGGCGAGAGTATGTCGGATAGTCTTTTGATCATTAAGTCAAAAGCATTTGCGCTGTTGGTATAAATCATTCGGATTATCCGTCGACGTGAAAGGAAGATTCCTATGAATCAATATGAACTGAAAAAAGCGTTTACCGAAAACAAGCGGGTCTACGGGACACTCATAGCCTCCCCGTCGCCGAAGTGGGCGGCGCAGATGGATAAAACGGGTGCGGATTTCGTGTTCATCGATTCCGAGCATATGCCGCTTGACCGTTCGGTACGCGCCTTCATGTGCGAGTGCTATAAAGCCAAAAATATTGCGCCGATTGTGCGCATCCCGTTCTGCCACCCCTATGAGGCTTTTGCCGCCATTGAGGACGGTGCCGTCGGGGTTATTTCCCCTTATCTCGAAACGGTGGAGGAGGTGGACACGCTGATTGGTGCAGTCAAATACCGTCCCCTCAAGGGGCGGCGTCTTTCGGAGGTGCTGTCCGGGCAGGCGGCGCTTTCCCAAAAAGAAAAGGACTACCTCGAAAAGTATAACGACGGGCATTTGCTGATACTGAATATTGAGAGCCGTTTTGCGGCAGACCACTTAGACGAGCTTCTGGCAAAGCCCGAGGTGGACGCCGTGTTTATCGGTCCGCACGATTTGTCTATCAATATGGGTATCCCCGAGGAATACGATGACCCGGCGTTTGAGGCGTATGTCGAAAAAATCATCAGCGCCTGCGTCAGCCGCAAAATCGGTGTGGGCAACCACTATTCCGGCGATATTGAAAAACAGATACAGTGGGCAAAAAAGGGTATGAATATTGTTGTCTGGAATTCGGATATCAGCCGTTTTGTGCAGAGTATCAGCGCGGATTTTAATTACATAAAACAAGCGCTCGGCGAAAGCGCGCGGGACGCGGCAGACGGCGTAACGATATGAATTTTTTAGTCTCCCGCTCAATCGGCTGGGGTTATAAACACCAAAACTGTAAAAATATTACTGCCGCCTTCGGGCGGTTTTTTCTGTAAAAAATTCCTTCAAGGTATTTCCATTTTCTATTGTATATGTTATAATCAATCGGATAATAGGTAAGTCTGTGGTTTTACCGTCGGCTTCAATTCCGGAAGGGTATTTTTTATACTATGGCGAAGATTATCTCAATTGTCAATCAGAAGGGCGGGGTCGGGAAGACGACGACCGCCGTGAACCTGTCTGCGGCTGTCGGCGCGCTCGGCAAACGCGTGCTGTTGGCGGATGTTGATCCGCAGGGTAACTCCACCAGCGGGCTCGGCATATCCAAAAGAACGGCTGCGATGACCGCCTACGATATGATAATCGCCGGTGCGCCGGCGCGGCAGGTCATTCTCCGTACGCCCTTTGTGAATGTCGATATCATCCCCTCCAACATCAATCTTGCCGGCGCGGAGCTTGAGATGGCCGATAGGGAACGCCGTGAGGCGCTGCTCAAGAATGCGCTCGCGCCCATCGCCGCAGAGTACGACTATATTTTTCTCGACTGCCCGCCATCGTTGGGACTAATCACCTTAAACGCCCTGACGGCTTCGGGAAGCTTTCTCGTGCCGGTACAGTGCGAGTTTTACGCGCTTGAGGGGTTGTCACAGCTTATGGCGACGGTGCGTCGGGTCAAGAGGCAGTACAATCCGCTCCTCGAATTGGAGGGCGTGCTGCTGACGATGTATGACGGCAGGCTCAATCTGACGCAGCAGGTCGTCGCCGAGATCAAGAACTATTTTCCGGGGAAGGTCTACGCGACCGTCATTCCCCGCAATGTGCGCCTGTCCGAGGCGCCTTCTTACGGTCAGCCGGTGTTGTATTATGACCGGGGTTCAAAGGGTACGGAGGCATACGGACTGTTGGCGCGTGAACTGATAGGATAGCTTTGAAAGGAGATTACAATGGCCGATAGAAAAAAAGGCGGACTGGGAAAGGGCTATGGTACGCTTTTCACAGATAACGCCACCGAGGAGCTGTCCGGCGCGGGCGCCGTCACGCTGAGACTCAGCGAGATTGAACCCGATAGACAACAGCCGCGCAAGGCGTTCGACAATATAGCACTCAACGAACTGTCAGAGAGTATCAAACTGCACGGCGTGCTGCAACCGCTTTTAGTCAGACCGATGCCCGACGGCGGCTACAGAATCGTCGCGGGCGAGCGCCGCTGGCGCGCCGCGCAGTTAGCGGGGCTTTCGGAGGTGCCGGTTATCATCCGCGATATTGATGACAGGCAGGCCGCACAGTTCGCGCTCGTCGAAAACCTCCAGCGGGAGGACCTGAACCCCATCGAAGAGGCACGGGGACTGCAGAGACTTGTTGACGAGTTCTCCTGTACGCAGGAGGAGGCAGCCGAAATCATCGGACGTTCGCGTCCGGCGGTGGCGAACGCCATACGGCTTTTGGGACTGCCCGCGGACATTCAGTCCCTGCTTGAAAACGGCACGCTGTCGTCGGGGCACGGCAAGGCGCTGCTCGGCATACAGGACGAGGCGCTTCAGAGAACGGTCGCCGAGATGGCGGTGATAAACGGACTGTCGGTGCGCGACACCGAACGGTTGGCAAGAGAAACCGAAAAAACGCCTTCGCCGGGAACGCGCCAAAAACGGCGCGACCCCTATTATGACGAAGTGGAGCTGGCGTTGTCCGCTTCGCTCGGGCGTGGTGTCCGACTGACCAAGTCCGCTAAAAAGGGCGTTCTGCAGATTGAGTTCTTCGACGACGACGATCTGAAAAAGCTGCTGGAAATTTTTGAAAACGATAACGGTTAACGAGGAGTTTACTATGATTGATATTAAATTTTTAAGAGAAAATCCGGAGATTGTAAAAGAAAATATGCGCCGTAAATTTCAGGATGGAAAGGTCGGTCTTGTTGACGAGGTCATCGCCCTCGATGCCGAGTGCCGCGCTGTCAAGGGACAAGCTGACGCGCTTAGGAGTGACCGGAACAAGTACTCAAAGCAGATCGGCAATCTCATGGCGCAAGGCAAAAAGGACGAGGCGGAACAGATGAAAAAGCTCGTCAGCGAATCCGCCGAGCAGCTTCTCGTTTTAGAGGCTAAGGAAGCGGAACTATCAGAGAAGGTCACCGCCGTCATGATGCGTATTCCGAATATCATTGATCCGTCGGTGCCCATAGGTAAGGACGACAGCGAGAATGTCGAGGTACAGCGTTTCGGCGAGCCGGTCGTTCCCTCTTTTGAGATTCCGTATCATACCGATATTATGGAGTCGCTGTCGGGGCTTGATCTTGAGAGCGCGCGCCGCGTGGCGGGCAACGGCTTCTATTACCTGACGGGGGATATCGCCCGTCTTCATTCGGCGGTCATCTCCTACGCGCGCGATTTTATGATTGACCGCGGCTTTACCTACTGCGTGCCGCCCTTTATGATTCGCAGCAGCGTTGTCACCGGCGTCATGAGCTTCGCCGAAATGGACGCGATGATGTATAAGATTGAGGGAGAGGACTTATATCTTATCGGTACGAGTGAGCACTCAATGATTGGTAAGTTTATCGACCAGATACTTTTAGAGGAGAGCCTGCCCTACACCCTGACGAGCTATTCGCCGTGTTTTCGCAAGGAGAAGGGCGCGCACGGCATTGAGGAGCGCGGCGTCTACCGCATCCATCAGTTCGAGAAGCAGGAAATGATTGTCGTCTGCCGTCCGGAGGACAGCAAGGCGTGGTTTGACAAGCTGTGGCAAAATACGGTTGATTTGTTCCGGACGCTCGATATTCCGGTGCGCACCCTTGAATGCTGTTCGGGGGACCTTGCGGATTTGAAAGTCAAGTCCGTCGATGTCGAGGCATGGTCGCCGCGCCAGCAGAAATATTTCGAGGTTGGCAGCTGCTCGAACCTAAGCGACGCACAGGCCAGACGCCTGAAAATCCGAGTCAGCGGCGAAAACGGGAAGTATTTTGCGCATACGCTCAACAATACAGTTGTCGCGCCGCCGCGTATGCTCATCGCTTTTTTGGAGAATAACCTGAACGAGGACGGTACCGTCAATAT
>CAZEXA010000034.1:0-21545 GCA_964516565.1 uncultured Eubacteriales bacterium
TGAGCAGGAAGGCTATGAGGCGGACGATTTCCTCGGGGCGCTCAGCAGCGCCTGCGGGGATGACGACTTCTGCACGATTGCCACCGGCGACCGGGACAGCTTACAGCTTGTGTCAAAAAACTGTACGGTGCTTTTAGCCTCGACGAAAATGGGGCAGACGAGCACCATCGTCTACGATGAGGCGAGAATTATGGAGGAATACCATGTGACGCCTCAAAAGCTCATCGACATAAAAGCGCTCATGGGCGATCCGTCGGACCATATCCCCGGGGTTAAGGGCATCGGTCAGAAAGGTGCGGTCGAGCTGATTGAAAAGTACGGCAGCATACAATACCTATATGATAACCTCGACGGTCTTGATTTAAAGGAGACGCTAAGGGACAAGCTGCGCGTCTCCCGCGAGGATGCGTTTCTGAGTTATCGGCTCGGTACGGTACTGCGATCGGTACCGGGCGTCAACGACATCGCCCGGTATGCAATAAAGCCTGCCGACACCATTGAAGCGCGCCGCCTTCTTGTGTCACTCGAAATGTTCCGTCTGATGCAGCGCCTTTCGCTCAACGGTGACAGGGTGAGCGGTGCCGAAGCGGTTCTTGACGCCAAGTGTTTTTCACTGTCGCGCTGCGACGACTACGGGGCGCTTCTCGAACGCCTGAAAGACGAAAAGGGCGCGTATTTTCTCACAAAAACCGAGGACGGCGAAATTCGATATGCCGTCTTTTGCACCGGCGGAGAGCTTGTTTTAACAGAGAACGGCGATATGCTGTTCACCGCGTTTTTGTCGGAGCTGTTGTCTGACAGGAGTATCCCGAAATTCGTCGCCGACAGCAAACCGCTCTTCGCCTGGTGCGAGGAGCGGGGAGCGCTTCTTAAAAACATCGGGCTTGACACGAGCCTTTCCGGATACCTGCTCAATCCCAACGCCTCCGAGTATTCGGTCAGGGCACAGGCTGCCGTCTATAAGCTGCCTGCGGTAAATATTATCACAGACGTTGATGAATTGACGGCGTTTCTCGAGAAAAACGGGGAGCTTGCTGCTGCCGCAGCTGTTTTACCGGCGGTCTGTGCGAAGCAGCTTGCCGATATTCGTGAAAACGGGCAGGAAAAGCTGCTCTTTGACATCGAAATACCGCTGGCCGGTGTGCTCGCGTCGATGGAGCGGGAGGGCTTCGGGGTCAATGCCGAAAAAATAAAGGAATTCGGCGAGGTTTTATCCGAGCGGATAGCCGAAAGCCTCGAGCGCATTTACGAATACGCCGGGGGAGAGTTTAACGTCAATTCTCCGAAGCAGCTCGGCGATATTCTCTTTGACAGGCTGAAACTGCCCCACGGCAAAAAGACGAAGAACGGCTATTCGACCAACGCCGACACCCTTGATTTTCTCAAGGACAAGCACCCGATTATTCCGGAAATCCTCGAATACCGCACGCTGGCAAAGCTCAAATCCACCTATTGCGACGGGCTTCTCAAGGTCGTCGGCGGTGACGGGCGCATCCGCTCCACGCTGAATCAGACGGAAACGCGCACCGGGCGTATTTCCTCGACCGAGCCGAACCTCCAGAACATACCGGTCAGGCGTGAGCTGGGACGCGAGCTGCGGCGGTTTTTCATCGCCGGTGAGGGCAGGGTACTTATCGACGCCGACTATTCCCAGATTGAACTGCGCGTGCTTGCGGCGCTCGCCGGCGACAAAACCATGCTGGCGGCGTTTGAAAACGGCGACGATATCCACACCATCACCGCCTCACAGGTGTTCGGTGTGCCGGAAAACGAAGTTAACCAGCTACTCCGCAGCCGCGCCAAGGCGGTCAACTTTGGTATCGTTTACGGCATCGGCGCGTTTTCGCTGTCGGCGGATATCGGGGTCTCCGTTTCAGAGGCCGACCGCTATATCAAGAGCTATTTGGCGCATTATGCCGGAGTTGCCGCTTATATGGAGCGCGTAAAAAAGCAAGCCAAGGAGCGCGGCTACGCCGAAACGCTGTTCGGAAGGCGCAGGTATTTGCCGGAGCTTACGGCGTCCAACGCCAATATCCGCAACTTTGGCGAGCGCGTCGCCATGAATATGCCGATTCAGGGTACGGCGGCGGATATCATCAAAATTGCGATGGTACGCGTCCATGAGCGGCTTTGTGAAGAAAACTTCGGGGCAAAGCTGATTCTGCAGGTACACGACGAGCTGATTGTCGAAGCCCCTGAGAAAGAAGCACAGCGCGCCGCCGCTTTGCTGAAAAAGGAGATGGAGAATGCCTGTGCTTTACAGGTACATCTGAAAGCGGATGTGCATATCGGAAAGAGCTGGTATGAGGCAAAAGGATGAGATGCGGAATCGGACATCGTGATACTCCCGGCAGAGTGTAACATATATTTTTTTCAAACCAACAAAATAATCCTTGACAAGCGGACATGACCTGCGTATAATGCTAAATTGCATTATCATGGAGTGATGTTCGCTTTCCTTATTTAAATATATACGGCGAAACCGCTCCCGGTTGTCGGAAAAAGCCGGCAAAATCAATGATTTTCACGATTTTCGCTATCGATAAAAATGAAACGGAGTGATGTGTCCTATGGGTAACGCAAACCCGGTTAAGCTCGGGAAAAACGAGCGGATGAGTTTTGCGGGTATCAGCGAGGTTATGAAGATGCCCAACCTCATCGAGGTGCAGAAGATTTCCTACGAGTGGTTTTTGAAGAAAGGGCTGCGCGAGGTCTTCAAGGATATTGACGAAATCAAGGACTATACGGGCAATCTTGTTCTCACGTTTCTCGACTACCGTATGGACGAACCTCCGAAATACTCGGTGGCCGAATGCAAGGAGCGCGATGCATCCTATTCCGCGCCGATGAGAGTTACCGCGCGGCTTTACAATAAAGAGACGGGCGTCATCACCGACAACGAGGTCTACATGGGCGATTTTCCCGTCATGACCGAGAGCGGTACGTTTGTCATCAACGGCGCCGAGCGCGTCATCATTTCACAACTCGTTCGTTCACCGGGCATCTATTTCGGTCTGACGCACGACAAGAACGGTAAAAAGCTGTTTTCCACGACGGTCATTCCCAACCGCGGCGCGTGGCTTGAATATGAAACCGACCAGAACGATGTGTTCTCCGTCCGTATCGACAAGAACCGTAAAATCCCGATAACGACCTTTATACGCGCTTTGGGACTGGGCACCAACGCCGAGATTCTGGATTTCTTCGGCGCTGATGACAGAATTGTCGCCACCCTTGAGAGAGACAGCACCAAAAACGCCGAAGAGGCGTTGCTTGAGGTTTACAAAAAACTGCGTCCGGGCGAACCCCCGACGCTTGAAACGGCGCAGCAGCATCTGGACGGGCTGTTTTTCGACGCGCATCGGTATGACCTTTCACGAGTCGGCCGCTATAAATACAACAAGAAGCTTTCATTGAACGGTCGTTTGACGGGATATATCCTTCGTAATCCGGTCGTCGATCCGATGACCGGCGAAGTCCTTGCAGAGGCCGGTGAGAAAATCACGGCCGAAAAGGAAAAGAGAATCAGCATCTGCGGCGTCAAGGAGGTTGTTCTTGACATCGAGGGCAAAGAAGTCAGGGTTATCTCTAACGGGATGGTAGATCCTCTTGTCTTCCTCGAGGGAATCACCGAAGACGAGCTTGAGGAGATTTCCATCAATGAGAAAGTGCGCTTCAACGTGCTGCGCGAGGTCATGGACAAGTGCGGAAACGACAAGGCGGCTTTGCTTGAGGAGATGGCGCTGCGCTGCGACGACCTCATTCCGAAGCACATCATTATCGACGATATCTTCGCCTCAATCAATTACTTGAACTGCCTCGGTTCGGACGTCGGAAGTACCGACGATATCGACCATTTGGGCAACCGCCGCATCCGTTCGGTCGGCGAGCTTTTACAAAATCAGTTCCGTATCGGCTTTACGAGGATGGAGCGCGTCGTCCGCGAGAGAATGACCCTACAGGCGCAGGAGCCCGACAAGGCGACGCCGTCCAACCTGATCAATATTCGTCCCGTCGTGGCAGCTATCAAGGAGTTTTTCGGTTCCTCGCCGCTGTCGCAGTTCATGGACCAGACAAATCCGCTCGCGGAGCTGACGCATAAGCGCCGTCTCTCGGCTCTCGGCCCGGGCGGTCTTTCGAGGGACCGCGCCGGATTCGAGGTGCGCGACGTTCACTACAGCCATTACGGCCGCATGTGCCCGATTGAAACCCCCGAAGGTCCGAACATCGGTCTGATATCCTACCTTGCCACCTTTGCGCGCATCAATAAGTACGGTTTTATCGAGGCGCCGTTCCGCAAGGTCGATAAAAAAACCGGCGTCGTGCTCGACGAGGTTGAGTATATGACCGCCGACACGGAGGACAATTTTTATGTCGCGCAGGCTAACGAGCCGCTCGACGCGAAAAAGCGTTTCAAGAACGACAAGGTAACCGTCCGTTACCGCGACGAGTTCCGCGAGGTAGACGCCGCGATAGCCGACTATATGGACGTTTCGCCGAAAATGGTCGTATCTGTAGCCACCGCGATGATTCCCTTCCTTGAGAATGACGACGCCAACCGCGCCCTGATGGGCTCGAATATGCAGCGTCAGGCCGTGCCGCTCCTGAAGACCGAGTCGCCGATTGTCGGCACCGGTATGGAATACAAAGCCGCCATTGACAGCGGCGTGGTTGTCCTATGTAAAAGGGCGGGTACCGTTACGCGCGTCAGCGCCGATAAGGTTGAGGTCAAGACCGACGATGGCCAGACCGACGTCTACGAGCTTATCAAGCTCATGCGCAGTAACCAGGGCACCTGCATCAACCAACGCCCGATCGTTGAGATCGGCGAACGCGTCGTAGAGGGTGACGTCATCGCAGACGGTCCGGCGACCTCGAACGGCGAGATTTCGCTGGGCAAGAACGCCTTGATCGGTTTTATGACATGGGAAGGCTACAACTACGAGGACGCCGTGCTCATTAATGAGAAGGTCGTCCGTGACGACGTGTTTACCTCGATTCATATCGAGAAGCACGAAACAGAGGCCAGAGATACCAAGCTCGGTCCTGAGGAGATCACCAGGGATATCCCCAACGTGGGCGAGGACGCGCTGTCCAACCTTGACGAGAGCGGCATTATCCGCATCGGCGCCGAGGTACACTCGGGAGACATCCTTGTCGGTAAGGTCACCCCAAAGGGCGAAACCGAGCTGACGCCGGAGGAGCGCCTGTTGCGCGCCATATTCGGCGAAAAGGCACGCGAGGTCAGAGATACCTCCTTAAAGGTTCCCCACGGCGAGTACGGCGTGGTTGTCAAAGTCGAGGTGTTCACCAGAGCCAACAGCGATGAGCTCAATCCCGGCGTCAACAAGGTTGTCCGCTGCTATGTAGCCCAGAAACGCAAGATCAGCGTCGGCGATAAAATGGCGGGACGCCATGGTAACAAGGGCGTCGTATCGCGTATTCTTCCGCAGGAAGATATGCCCTTTTTGCCCGACGGCACCCCGCTCGACATCATATTGAATCCCTTGGGCGTTCCCTCGCGTATGAATATCGGTCAGGTGCTTGAGGTGCATCTCGGCTATGCCGCCAGAGCCCTCGGCTACAAGGTCATGACGCCCGTGTTTGACGGTGCGCATGAGTCCGATATTCGTGAAATGCTCGCAAAAGCCGGGCTTTCCACCGACGGCAAGACAGAACTTATCGATGGCCGCACCGGCAAGAAGTTTGACAATTCGGTAACCGTCGGCATCATGTATTTCCTGAAACTGCACCATCTGGTAGACGATAAGATTCACGCGCGTTCCACCGGTCCGTATTCACTGGTCACGCAGCAGCCTTTAGGCGGCAAGGCGCAGTTCGGCGGACAGCGCTTCGGCGAAATGGAAGTCTGGGCGCTCGAGGCTTACGGTGCCGCATACACGCTTCAAGAGATTCTGACCGTCAAGTCCGACGACGTCGTCGGGCGCGTCAAGACCTATGAGTCAATTGTCAAGGGGCTCAATGTTCCCAAACCCGGCGTACCCGAGTCCTTCAAGGTGCTTATCAAGGAGCTGCAATCGCTCGGACTCGATGTCAAGGTGCTTGACAAGGATGAGAACGAGATCGATCTGAAGCAGAACTTTGAGGTGGAGGATACGCCGATTCCCATAAGCGATACCGCCGCGTTTTCACAAATCAATGACGCCGCGGGTGCCTATGGCTTCGGACTGGACAGTGCGGAGCCTGACGAGGAGGACGATGAGCTTTTGGGTGAAGATTATGCCGAAACCGACGAGCTTGACGATGAGCTTGACAAGGAGGCTATGCTTTCTGACGACTATACCGAAGAAGAAACCAACGAGTTTAAAGAGCCGGAGAGCGAATTCAAATCATTTTTGATTGATCCTGACCGGGAGGACTAAACGGTTCTCTGCTTAGATTATATACGGAAGAAGGAGCAGCGATTTATGTATAAAGACTCAAACACGGTCCAGGAGACACCGAATATCGATTTCGAGTCGATCAAGATCGGCCTTGCCTCGCCCGAGAAGATCAGAGAGTGGTCCTACGGTGAAGTAAAAAAACCCGAAACCATTAACTATCGTACACTGAAACCGGAACGGGACGGTCTGTTCTGTGAGCGTATCTTCGGGCCTATGAAGGACTGGGAATGCCACTGCGGCAAATATAAACGCATACGTTATAAAGGCAAAATTTGTGAACGCTGCGGCGTCGAGATCACCAAGGCAAAGGTTCGCCGCGAGCGCATGGGACACATTGAACTGGCAGCGCCGGTATCGCATATCTGGTATTTTAAAGGTATCCCGTCCCGTATGGGACTGATTCTTGATGTTTCGCCGAGAGACCTTGAAAAGGTACTCTATTTTGCGAAATATATTGTTATTGATCCGGGCGATACGCCGCTTGAAAAGCTCCAGATTCTCAGCGACAAGGAATTTGACGATGCCGTCGAGCGCTATGAGGATTCCTTCAAGGCCGGTATGGGTGCCGAAGCCATCAAGGAGCTGCTTACAGAAATTGATGTCGAGGAGCTTTGCGCCGGACTGCGCGAGGAGCTTTTAACCGCAACCGGACAGAAAAAGGCGCGCATTCTCAAGAGGCTTGAGGTCGCCGATGCGTTCCGTCAGTCGGGCAACCGCCCCGAGTGGATGATTCTCGACGTCGTTCCGGTCATACCGCCCGATATCCGTCCGATGGTTCAGCTCGACGGCGGCCGCTTTGCGACCTCCGACCTAAACGATCTGTACCGTCGCGTTATCAACCGCAACAACCGTCTTCAGAAGCTTTTGGAAATCGGCGCGCCGTCGATTATTCTGCGTAACGAGAAGAGAATGCTTCAGGAGGCAGTTGACGCCTTAATCGACAACGGCCGCCGCGGTCGTCCGGTCACGGGACCCAACACCCGCGCGCTCAAATCGCTGTCCGATATGCTCAAAGGCAAGCAGGGGCGTTTCCGTCAGAACCTGCTCGGCAAGCGCGTTGACTATTCGGGGCGTTCGGTTATCGTCGTAGGTCCGGAGCTTAAAATCTATCAGTGCGGCTTGCCCAAGGAAATGGCGCTTGAGCTGTTCAAACCCTTTGTCATGAAACGCCTTTGGGATAAGGGCGACGCCAACAATATTAAATCCGCGCGAAAAATAGTCGAGCGCACCGGTCCCGAGGTCTGGGACGCACTTGAAGTGGTCATCAAGGACCATCCGGTCATGCTCAACCGTGCCCCCACGCTGCACCGCCTCGGTATTCAGGCGTTCGAACCGGTACTTGTCGAGGGCAGAGCCATCAAGCTGCATCCCCTCGTCTGTACGGCGTTTAACGCCGACTTTGACGGCGACCAGATGGCGGTTCACGTCCCGCTGTCGGCGGAGGCGCAGGCGGAAGCGCGCTTTCTTATGCTTGCCGCCAACAACCTGTTGAAACCGTCCGACGGAAAGCCTGTCACGGTTCCCACACAGGATATGGTCCTCGGTTCTTATTACCTGACCCTTAAGAAGCCCAACGAAAAGGGCGCGGGCAAAGTGTTCCGCAACATCGATGAGGCTGTCATGGCCTATGACGAGGGCGACATTTCTCTTCATGCGGAGATTACCATCCGTATGACAAAGACCGTTGATGGGGAAACTTTCGTAAAGCTTTTACCCACGACGCTGGGGCGCGTGATCTTCAATCAGCCGATTCCTCAGGATTTGGGGTTCGTGGACAGAAGCAATCCCGATAACCTTTTTGCGCTGGAGATAGATACGCTTGTAGACAAAAAGCAGCTGGGAAAGATCATTGACCGCTGCATTAAGATTCACGGTACATCGATTGCCGCCGAGGTGCTCGATAAGGTGAAGGCGCAGGGCTACCGCTACTCCACAAGGAGCGGCATCACCGTCGCCGTCTGCGACGCGACGATTCCTGAGAGCAAAGCGGAGTTTATTGCCGAGGCCGAGGCCGCTATCGACCTCATCCACGCCGATTATATGTCCGGATTTATCAGCGACAGTGAACGGTCCCGTAAGGTCATTGATACCTGGGAGGCGTGTTCGAAGCGTGTGGCGGCGGTCCTCACGCAGGGAATGGATCCCTACAACCCGATTCATATGATGCTCGACTCCGGCGCCCGCGGCACCGAATCGCAGCTGCGCCAGCTCGCCGGTATGCGCGGTCTGATTTCAAACACTGCCGGACGTACCATCGAGATTCCCATCCGCGCCAACTACCGCGAGGGCTTAAATATCATCGAATACTTCATCTCCTCACGCGGTGCCCGTAAAGGACTGGCCGATACGGCGCTGCGTACCGCCGACTCCGGTTATCTGACCAGACGTCTTGTCGATGTTTCGCAGGATGTCATCATCCGCGAGCATGACTGTCATTGCTCCGACGGCATTGAAATCAGTGACATCAAGGACGGCAACGACATCATCGAGCCGTTGAAAGAGAGGTTGATTGGACGTTTTCTGCTGAAATCACTGGTCAACGAGGAAACGGGCGAGCTCATTATGTCCAACGATGTGATGATGAATGATGAAGCCGCCGGCAATGTCTCCGAGTATGTCAACGCCCATACGGGCAAAATAAAAATTCGTTCTCTCTTGACCTGCGAGGCCGAACATGGCGTCTGCATCAAGTGTTATGGTTCCAATCTGGCGACAGCAGAGCCCGTCACCGTCGGTGAAGCTGTCGGTATCATCGCCGCACAGTCAATCGGCGAGCCCGGCACACAGCTCACCATGAGAACCTTCCATACCGGCGGCGTCACCACCTCCTCCGATATTACACACGGTCTTCCGCGTGTCGAGGAGCTGTTCGAGGCAAGAAAGCCCAAAACGCTGTCCATCATCGCCGAGATCAGCGGTACGGTCACGTTCGCCTTTGAGGAGAACAAGCGCAGCAAGCATGTCGTCATCACCGGCGAGGACGCTACCGTCAAGAAGTATTTGATTCCTTACGACGCGCGTCTGCGTCCCGAAATCAAGGAAGGTGTGCGGATTGAAAAGGGCGCGTATCTGACCGAAGGCTCCGTAAATCCGCACGACGTTCTCGCGGTTATAGGAATCGACGCCGTACACAACTACCTGATCAAAGAGGTTCAGATGACCTACCGTATGCAGGGTGTTGACATTAACGATAAGCATATCGAGGTTATCATCCGTCAGATGATGCGTAAGGTCAAGATTGAGGAGCCCGGTTCCACAGATCTGCTGCCGGGCGCATCGGTAGAGAAGCGCGAGCTGATTCTTGCCAACGAGGAGGCGAAAGAGCGTTGCAAGGTTACCGGCGAGGAATTTGTCCCGGCGACCGCGATGCCGACGCTGCTCGGTATTACGAAGGCTTCTCTTGCCACCGATTCGTTCTTGTCCGCCGCCTCCTTCCAGGAAACCACGCGCGTTTTAACCGACGCCGCCATCAAGGGCAAGACCGACCCGCTGCTCGGGCTCAAGGAGAACGTCATCATCGGCAAGCTTCTGCCGTCCGGTACGGGTATGAAGTGCTATTCCGATGTCGAACTGCGTTCGAATTATGTTAACCCCAACGCCTTTAACGAAATCCGTATCGACTTATAACGGTTGTTTCGACGGAATACACAAAAAATCTGTTGGATATTTGTTAAAAGTGTTGACAATACGGGGGAAAAGTGATACTCTATCATTCGTTGTGTTTTCGGGGCGTGTCCCCGTGATCGCATAAATTCTAACGAGGAGGTGTAAATTTGCCAACCTTTAATCAGCTTGTCCGCAACGGCAGAGAAACGCTGGAGAAAAAATCCAAGTCGCCGGCTCTGGGATTTGGTTTGAACTCCAAGAAGAACGTCATGACAGACAATGAATCTCCCCAAAAGAGAGGTGTCTGCACCGTCGTCAAGACCGATACCCCCAAAAAGCCGAACTCAGCGCTCAGAAAGCTTGCCAGAGTTCGTCTCACGAACGGTATTGAGGTTTCGGCCTATATTCCGGGCGTAGGACACAATCTGCAGGAACACAGCGTCGTGCTCATCCGCGGCGGCCGTGTCAAGGACATGCCCGGCGTGCGTTACCACATCATTCGCGGTACGCTTGATGCACAGGGCGTTGCCAACAGGATGCAAGGGCGTTCAAAGTACGGTGCCAAGCGTCCGAAGAAAACAGCCGCGAAAAAGTAATCGCGCAATCAGACCATTCTTCTTGCAGGCGGGATACCTTTGAGTATCCGACCGTGTGAGTGTATATACTAATATATACCTCCCATTGGCGCCACGGGAAGCAACAGTCACTCGAGTACCGATGATATCATCATTATGAAGGAGGGAAGCGAAGTGCCAAGAAGAGGCAAGACAGCAAAACGTGACGTTTTGCCGGATCCGCTTTACAATTCCAAACTTGTCACAAGACTCATCAACAACGTCATGTATGACGGCAAGAAGGGCGTAGCGCAAAAAATTGTTTACGACGCCTTCGACATTATCAGGGTCAAGACCGGCAAGGAGCCGCTTGAGGTTTTTGAGGCAGCCATGGAAAACGTGATGCCCGTCCTCGAGGTCAAGGCGCGCCGTGTCGGCGGCGCCACCTATCAGGTGCCTATGGACGTCCGCGCCGAGAGGCGTCAGACCTTAGGGCTGCGCTGGATCACGAGCTATTCCAGAGCCCGTTCGGAGAGAACGATGAAGGAACGGCTTGCCAACGAGATTATGGATGCCGTCAATTCGACCGGTTCCGCGTTCAAAAAGAAAGAAGATACCCACAAAATGGCCGACGCCAACAGGGCGTTTGCCCACTTCCGTTGGTAAACTAACCCGGAAGCTTGTTACCGCAAAATACTATTGGAGGACTTTATGCCAAGGCAGGTACCACTGGAACTGACCAGAAACATCGGAATCATGGCGCATATCGACGCCGGAAAAACCACGACCACGGAACGCATACTGCTCTATACGGGCGTATCGCACAAGCTGGGCGAGGTGCATGACGGCGCGGCGATTATGGACTGGATGGAGCAGGAGCGCGAGCGGGGTATTACGATTACCTCGGCGGCGACCACCTGTTACTGGAAAGAACACAGAATCAACATCATTGACACTCCCGGTCACGTTGACTTTACGGTTGAGGTTGAGCGTTCGCTTCGCGTGCTCGACGGCTCCGTAACGGTTCTGTGCGCCAAGGGCGGGGTCGAGCCGCAGTCTGAAACGGTCTGGAGACAGGCTGATAAATATCATGTGCCGCGGCTGGTCTATGTCAATAAGATGGACATCATGGGCGCTGATTTTTACAATGTCGTCCAGATGCTGAAGGACCGCCTCAAATGCAACGCCGTGCCGATACAGCTGCCCATCGGGTCGGAAGCCGACTTCAAGGGCATCATCGATCTTGTCGAGATGAACGCCGTCGTCTATTATGACGATAAGGGCTTTGACAACAGGATTGAGGACATTCCCGAGGAGTTGAAGCCGCTTGCGGCGACGTATCGGGAACAGCTGTTAGAGCATGTCGCGGAGCAGGATGACGTTTTGCTGGAGAAGTACCTGTCCGGCGAGTCCCTGACAGTGGAAGAAATCAAATGTTGTATCCGCAAATCGACCATCGCCAACCATATGGTGCCGGTTGTCTGCGGAACGTCTTACAGGAACAAAGGGGTCCAGATGCTTTTGGACGCGGTGGTGGACTATATGCCCGCGCCGACGGACGTCAAGGCTATCAAGGGCATTAACCCCAAGACCGACAAGGAGGAGGAGCGCCATTCCTCGGACAGCGAACCCTTTTCGGCGCTCGCCTTCAAAATCGCCACCGATCCGTTCGTGGGCAAGCTCTGCTTTTTCAGGGTTTACTCCGGCAAGGTGGACGCAGGCGCGACGGTTTACAACACCGTTAAGGACAACCGTGAGAGAATGGGACGAATCCTTCAGATGCATTCAAATCACCGTCAGGACCTTGACTGCTGTTACTCCGGCGACATCGCCGCCGCGGTCGGCTTAAAGAATACCACCACCGGCGACACGCTCTGCGACGAGCGTCACCCGATTATCTTAGAGTCCATGGACTTTCCGGAGCCGGTTATCCGTGTCGCCATCGAGCCGAAAACCAAGGCCAGCCAGGAAAAGATGGGCATCGCCCTCCAGAAGCTTGCCGAGGAAGACCCGACCTTCAAGTGCTATACCGACGAGGAAACGGGGCAGACCATCATCGCGGGTATGGGCGAGCTGCATCTGGAAATCATCGTTGACAGAATGCTCCGCGAATTCCGGGTGGAAGCCAATGTCGGAAAGCCCCAGGTCGCGTATCGGGAAACCATCACCGAAAACGCCGAGGCCGATACCAAGTACGCCCGTCAGACAGGCGGACACGGCCAGTACGGTCATGTGAAGATTCGTATCGAGCCCAATCCCCAAAAGGGCTATGAATTTGTCAATAAGATTGTCGGCGGCGTGATTCCCAAGGAGTTCATCGGTCCTGCGGAGCAGGGCATCAAGGGCGCTATGCTTTCGGGTGTTCTCGCCGGTTACAACGTCGTTGACGTCAAGGTAACGCTTTATGACGGCTCGTTCCACGAGGTTGACTCTTCGGAGCTCGCCTTCAAAATGGCAGGTTCCATCGCCTTCAAAGAGGCAATGAGAAAGGCGTCGCCGGTGCTCATGGAACCGATTATGAAGGTCTCCGTCATTGCGCCTGACGACTATATCGGCGACGTGATGGGGGATCTCACCGCACGCAGAGGTCTTGTGCAGGGGACGGACACGCACCCCGGTGCAACACAGATCACAGCGCTGGTACCGCTCTCGACAATGTTCGGCTACGCCACAGACTTGCGTTCCAAGACACAGGGGAGAGGGCAATACACCATGGAACCGAGCCACTATATGCCCGTTCCGAAGAGCATTTCCGAAAACATTATCAGCGATAAATCCAACAAATAACGTAAATTTGTAAAAACACTTGAAATTTTTTATGTTATTTGGTAAACTGCATACCGTATGATTGAAAACTGTCATATCAAAGGAGGATAAAACTAATGGCAAAGCAAAAATTTGAAAGAACCAAACCCCATGTAAACATTGGTACCATCGGCCACGTTGACCATGGTAAGACGACACTTACCGCCGCCATCACAAAGACACTCGCTATGAAGGGACAGGCACAGTACGTCGATTACGCGAACATCGACAAGGCCCCGGAAGAGAGAGCCCGCGGTATCACAATCAATACCGCCCATGTCGAGTATGAAACCGACCATCGCCATTACGCTCATGTTGACTGCCCCGGCCATGCCGACTATATCAAAAACATGATCACCGGCGCGGCGCAGATGGACGGCGCGATTCTTGTTATCGCCGCCACCGACGGCCCGATGGCGCAGACCAAAGAGCATCTTCTTCTTGCCCGTCAGGTCGGCGTGCATTATATTGTCGTTTATATGAACAAGTGCGATCAGGTTGACGACCCCGAGCTTATTGAGCTTGTCGAGATGGAAATCCGCGAGACACTTTCTTTCTATGAGTTCCCCGGCGACGACATCCCGATCATCAAAGGTTCCGCTCTTGAGGCTCTTGAGTACAACGGCAACGATATAAACGCTCCCGAGCTCAAGTCCATTCTCGAACTGATGGATGCTGTTGACAGCTATATCCCGACTCCCGAGCGCAAGGCTGACCTTCCGTTCCTTATGCCTGTTGAAGACGTTTTCACCATCACGGGACGCGGCACGGTCGCTACGGGCAGAGTAGAGCGCGGGCGCTTAAAGACCGGCGACGAAGTCGAAATCGTCGGACTCAAGGAAGAGAACAAGAAATCCGTCTGCACAGGCGTTGAGATGTTCCATAAGCTCCTTGACTACGCCGAGGCGGGCGACAATATTGGCGTTCTGCTTCGCGGCATTCAGAGAAACGAAGTCGAGCGCGGCCAGGTTCTCTGCAAGCCCGGCTCCATCAAACCCCTCACCAAGTTCCGCGGTCAGGTCTATGTCCTGTCCAAGGAAGAGGGCGGCCGTCATACGCCGTTCTTCAACAACTACCGTCCGCAGTTCTATTTCAGAACGACTGACGTTACCGGCATCATCACTCTGCCCGCGGGCGTTGAGATGTGTATGCCCGGCGACAACATCGAGATGGATGTTGAGCTGATTACCCACATCGCTATCGAGAAGGGTCTCCGCTTCGCTATCCGCGAAGGCGGCCGTACCGTCGGCTCGGGCGCTGTTATCGATGTCAACGAATAATTGAACTAATAAAAACGGGAGGCGAAAGCCTCCTGTTTTTGTATATTGACAATCACTCCATAAAGAGGTCCATAAAACAGCATGATTCATGAAAGGACGGCAAGATGAGGATATGGCAAAAATAACCATGGTCGGTTCCGGCGACGTTTCAGAGATCAGCGCTTTGCTTTTACAGGGTATTAGGGATTCCGGTCTGAGCTGTGAGATGATAGACAGTGTGCGGCGTACAAACGGCACGGCGCAGGTCAACGTCATGGTTTTTGAAAAATACTACTGGCGCGCAAGCAGCCGTGCCAGTCTGACCGTGGTGATTTGCGGCGAAAACGGACAAGTAACCGTTGACGCCATCGGTTCGGGTGGCGGGCAGGGCGTTGTCTTCAAATTCTCATGG
The DNA here is from genome assembly GCA_964516565.1 of uncultured Eubacteriales bacterium. Taxonomy (GTDB): domain Bacteria; phylum Bacillota; class Clostridia; order Oscillospirales; family Acutalibacteraceae; genus DTU089. Next base: position 15,041 of record CAZEXA010000034.1, read on the forward strand.
GGTGCTGAAGACGATTTTGTCGGTACGGTAGGCGACATTTTGCGCCAATACGGCTTTCAGGCCGTTTGACGGCGGCATGGTGTCGAGCGGAGCCGTACAGTGAGGAGCGCTGGAATTGCGCTTACTGGAGTCAGCATAACGCCGTCATACTGATAGACCCTTGGGAAAAGGGCGAGGGCTGGGAGCGGTACAGCGAGTATTTGAAAGTTTCGGGTCTTTTTGATGCCGAGCAGGACGATATTCTGCTTAAGATGTTCGATGTCGCCGCCGAAGTTTCGTTGCGCCTTCAAAACGAAGGACAATTTGAACGGATATTCGGTAAAAAGCTTCCGGTCATCATCCATGACCTCGAATATTGGGACGCTCCCGTAGATGCCACAAAAAAGGCCAATCCGCACGGTGAGGCGGCGGTCTTTTTAGAAGCCCTCGAACGTGGAGAGTTATAAAAATCCGCGGCGGATAATCCGCCGCGGATTTATTTATAGTTTGACTTTAAACACCGTCTTTGTAATTTCTCCCGGTATTCCGTTATGTAGGCACGGCATATGCGCGTCCTCGGGGAGCAGGAGCATGAAGGTGTCTTCATTAAGCAACACGGGGGAACCGGTATTGCAGGTGTAAAAGGCGATATCGCCGCCGTCTTTAAGATCCTCGGCGAGCGTGCAAAGAGAGAGCGGCGCCCAGCCGATGATTTCGCTCCCCTTAAGGGCTATTTGCACGTCGGCGTACATTTTATGCGCTTCGTAGCGCGCCCCCTCGGGGGATTTGGTCATATAGGTTGAAGTGCTGCAGAACAGTTTGTCCCCGTCGATTTCGATTTTGCCTTCCCCGGGCAGCACACCGCTCTTAATACCGCTGACGGTCTTTTCGATCTTCTCAAGCGCCGGAAAAGCCTCAAAGTACAACCCGATATTTTTCATCGTATCCACAATCATAAAAATTCTCCTTATTAAATTGCTAACCTCAGGTATTTGATATCTACCGTCTGACATCTGGCGTCTGATATCTGACTTGACAATGTAGTTAAAATAGAGTAAGATTATTTCAATATCCGTTAAGGGGGTTCTTGCCCATGGTACATTATATCTACAGCTTTGACTGGTCGGTATTTCAATTTGTAGAGAAATATCTCTGGAACGACGTTTTGGACGTCATTATGACCGTCATAACGAGGCTTGGTGACGCCGGCCTCCTCTGGATTGCCGCGGCGGTCTGTCTACTCATATCCAAAAAAACACGCAAGGCCGGTATTGTCGTCGCGGTCGGGCTGGTTTTATCGTTGCTTTGTACAGACGTTATCCTCAAACCGATTTTTGAACGTGTGCGTCCGTTTAACTATACGGGGTGGGAGGCGCTGCTAACCTATCCGAACCTTGTCCCCAAACCGCACGATTGGTCTTTCCCGTCGGGGCACACATCCTCGTCGTTCGCGGCGGCGGTGCCGATGCTGATTATGCTTAAAAAGCGTATCGGCATTCCGGCGGTCGTTCTCGCGTCGCTGATTGCAGTATCCCGGATTTATATCCACGTTCACTACTGCTCCGACGTTATCGGCGGATTCATTATGGGCGTGCTTTACGGCGTGGGCGCGTATATGATTGTGCAGTATCTGGTTCCGTGGGTTGTAAAGAAAGTTAAGGAGCTGCGCGCGAGAAAGAAGGCATAATACATAATGCAGAATGCAAAATGCATAATTTCGGGCGGGGCGTTGCCCCGCACCCCATTTTAATGCATAATGCAAAATGCTGAATTCTGAATAGTTATGCCTTTATTTAATTGGGTGAGGGCGATAGCCCTCCGTAAATTCTGCATTATGCATTCAGCATTTTGCATTGAACACATTCAGCATTCTGCATTAAACACAGGGCTGTCCGCCGGACAGCTCTGTGTTTATTCTAAGCTTCTGCGCACCTCGACAGCCGCGCCGAGGATTTCGAAGGCGCCGTTGATGGCGTCGGCAGGATAATAATCCGGCGCAAAGTCCTGTGAAAGGGGCAAGAGGATAACGCCTTCGCTCTGGCAGATGAGCTTGCGGATACGGCACACACCGTCGCTTTTCTTTATCAGCACCAATCCGCCGCCGAGCGAGGATTCCTGTTTTCTGAAAATCACGCAGTCGTTTTCCCGAATAGTTGGGAGCATATCGCCATAAGGATAAATCACCGCAAAATAGTCCGCGCTTTTGTATGCGGCGGCGATATAGCGCAGCGGCTCGCCGAAAAGGTTGTCCGTTAAATAAACGGGGATGTCGCTTGGCGCGTGCGCCAGAGCGTTGTCGCAGCTGTCCCGGCACATCAGATATTCGAGAGAGCAGCAGAGAATGACCGAAAGCGCCGCGAGCGTCTTCATATCCGGCTCGTTGCGCCCCAACTCCCACATGCGCACCGCACTGTCGCTTCTTCCGATCATTTTCCCGAGCGCCCCTTGGGTCAGTCCCGCCGCGGCGCGCAGAGAACGGAGCCGGTCACCAAAATCGGACATGCAATCAACCCCTTACGCAGAATACTGAAAATACTGTATTTATTATAGTTTATGAGGGAAATAAATGCAATATTTTTTTATAAAAGGCGACAAAGGGTTTGTAAAACTTTGCAAGCTATGCTATAATCGACTGTTGTATGCCGAATGAAGGAGGATATTTGTGTGAAGGAAGAAATCAGGGTTGGCTTTATCGGGCTGAACGGCAGAGGTTCGGGGATGCTCGGGCTTTTACTTCAGATAGAGGGCATCAAGGTGCCGGCGGTGTGTGATTTGGTGCCCGAACGCGCAGAGCGCGGCATCGGTATCGTCGAAAGCGCACCGGAGTGTGATTACGAGGTGCGTTCGTATCTCGACTATAAGGAGCTGCTCGACAAGGAGGAGCTGGACGCGGTCGTCATCTGTACGACGTGGATATCTCATTTGAAAATTGCGACCGACGCCATGAGAAAAGGGCTTTATGCCGCCGTAGAGGTTGGCGGAGCGGCTTCCATGGATGAGTGCTGGCAGCTGGTGCGTACCGCTCAGGTACACAATACGCACTGTATGTTGCTTGAAAACTGTTGCTACGACCGCAACGAGATGGCGCTGTTTAATATGATAAAAAAGGGACTGTTCGGCGAGCTTATCCACTTAGAGGGCGGTTACCGCCATGATTTGCGCGATGAAATTATTCTTGGACGCGAAAACATTCACGGACGGCTCTATAATTTTATGAATCGCAACGGCGAACTGTATCCGACACACCAACTCGGTCCCATTTCAAAAGCACTCGGCATCAATCGCGGCAATCGGTTCTTAACCGTGTCGGCGATTGCCTCAAAATCGCGCGGCTTACACCAGTGGATAAAAGACAACAAGGGGGAGGAGTACGACTTGTTCGGCACCGATTTCACCTGCGGCGACGTCGTCACCACCCTCATAAAATGCGCTCACGGCGAAACCATTCAGCTCAATCACGACTGCTGCGTGCCGCGCCCGTACTCGCGGGACTATATGATCGAGGGCACCAAGGGCGTCTATATGGAAACCTTTGAGGGCGACGCCGGCAAGATTTATCTTGAAGGGCTTGCCGAGAAGCGTCACAATTGGGACGATTTTAAACCTTGGCGCGATAAATACGAGCATCCGCTTTGGAAGGAATATTCGGCTTCCGGCATCAAGGCGGGGCACGGCGGCATGGATTATTTAGTGCTGTCTGCCTTTGTCGAGAGCGTGAAGCTCCAAAAGACGCCGCCTATTGATACCTACGACACCGCCGCTTGGATGGCGGTGACCTGCCTGTCAGAGCAGTCGGTTGCCATGGGCGGGATGCCGGTTCCGGTACCGGATTTTACCGACGGCTACTTTATCGACCGTGAGCCGTACCGGCGCGGACAGTTTTGCCTTGAGGAAGTATGCGAGGACTTTTTTAAGGAAGATTAGCGGTAAAATACAGCACGGTTTTTTATTCGGTTGGCAACTTATACTGCAAACATAAAAACTGATTTTGGAGAGATGGTTATGAAGCACTATATCGGCGTAGACGGCGGTGGCACAAAAACCTCATTTGCCATGTTTGACGAGAATAAAAACATACTCGCGACTGCCGAAGGGGCAGGGAGCAACCATGAAACCCTTGAAGGCTCCTTTGAGGAGGCCGCCGACGTTATCATGGGCGGCATCGGCGATTTGTGCCGTCAGTGCGGTATACCGATTGACGGCGTTGACGCGGTGCTCATGGGGCTTGCCGGTATCGACCACCCCTACCAGCTCGAGGCCATCAGCGAGGAGCTTGACGACAGGGGTTTGAAGAACTTCTCCATTTACAATGACGGCTTTATCGTCATCAAGGCAGGCGTCGGCGCAGGGGCGGGTATTGGGTACAACTGCGGTACGGGAACGTGCTGCAACTCAATTGACAGCCGCGGCGAGCTTCTCCAAATCGGCGGATTTTCCGATCTGTCCGGTGACAAGGGCAACGGTCACTGGATTGCCATACAGGCGTTCAGGATCGCTTATGACGAGATTTGTCTGAAAAAGAGAAAAAGCCTTGTAACCGAATATTTCGGCGAGCAGACCGGCATATCCGACAGGGATAGCCTCCTGCAGTCTATTATGCGGATTCAGGGGCTTGAAACCGAAAAATACGTCCGTCTGCTCATCGATGCGTTTTTCTACGCGCTGAACAACGGCGATAAGGCGGCTTATGAGGTCGCCGACGAGATGGCGGAGCGCGGGGCGGACTTTATCTGCGGTCATTTGAACAACATGGTCTTTGACGGCGAAACCGTCAACGTCGTATTGTCCGGCTCGATTCATACGAAACTGCCGAGCACCGTCTATACCGACTTGCTACGGGAAAAGACGGAGTTGAAGAGCGGCAGAAGCATTTATTTCATCAAGCTTACCGATAAGCCTGTCATGGGTTGTATCAACTGGATTTTAGAGAAAGAGAGTGTATGGTGACCTACATTTCGCTACTTTAAACCGCATTTTTGATAAGGCTTTATGTTCTTTTCGGACATGAAGCTCTGGAAAGGACAGATTAAACAATGAAGGAAATCAACGTAACAGTCATCGGCTCGGGCAGCACCTACTGTCCGGAGCTTGTGGATGGTTTTATCAAGGCGGCGAGGAGCCTTAAGCTCAAGAGGCTCGCACTGATGGACATCGACGAGAGAAAGCGCTCGATTGTCGGCAGTCTGTGCGTGCGGATGCTCAAAAAAGCTGAAATTGATTGTGAGGTCATCATGACCGACGATTTGGAATTTGCTTTGCAGGGCGCGGACTTTGTCGTGACGCAGATTCGCGTCGGCAAGCTTCCGGCGCGTCATCTTGACGAAACGATTCCGCTCAAATATGATCTTATCGGACAGGAGACGACGGGCATCGGCGGCTTTTTCAAGGCGCTGCGCACGATTCCGGCGATGAAGGAAATTGCCGCGAAGGTCGAAAAGATTTGTCCTGACGCATGGTTAATCAATTTTACGAACCCCTCAGGCATTATTTCGGAGTATTTACAGAACTACACAAAGGTCAAGAGCATCGGCCTGTGCAACGTTCCGATCAATATGCTTGACGACGTGAGAGCCGCCGCCGGTGACAACGCCGAAATTACCTATCTCGGACTCAACCACCTGAGCTGGATTACTTCTGTTACGGTGAATGGCGAGGAGCTGCTGACAAAGCTCTTTGAGGAGGGCTTCGCCCCGGAGGTCATGGCCAATATCCATGACGACGGGTTTGATATCGAGTGCCTCAAAGCGGCAGGCGGGTTCCCGTCCTCGTATTTGCAGTATTACTATCTGCGCGATGAGAAGCTGCGGCACTTAAAGGACTGTGACGAGAGCCGCGCCGAGGTCTGTATGGAGATTGAGGAGGATTTACTGAAGCTTTATTCGGACGAAAGCGTCGTGACAAAGCCCGCGCTGCTCGACCTGCGGGGCGGACACAAATACTCGCTGGCAGCCGTGTCGCTGATTGACTCCATCGCCAACGACAAGAACGACGTCCATGTCGTCAATATCAAGAATGCGGGCACACTGAGATTTATGGCCGATGACGATATCGTCGAGATTGCCGCCATGGTCGGCAAGGACGGCGCGAAACCCGTACCGATTGCGGGCAGCTTCGAGCACAACCGCCATGTCATCGGGCTGATGCGGATTGTGAAGGACTATGAGAAGCTCACCGTCGAAGCCGGTCTACACGGCGACATCGACGCGGCACTCAACGCCTTGATGCTCCACCCGCTTATCGGCGACTTTGAAAAGGCGAAACAGTGCTTTGAGGAAATGAAGGAAGCGCATAGAACGTATTTACCACAGTTTTTCGGCAAAAAGTGATGAAAATTTCAGCGGGGCTTTTACTCCTTAGTTGTTTAATTCTGAATGCTGAATGCATAATGTTGGGCGGGACACCCGCACCCGATTATTATAGCGTGAAATCTTTACGCTGTTGAGTAATTAAAAAAGCTGCCTCACTTGTTATTCAGAGAGGCAGCTTAAGTTTCGTGAAGAACCAAATTAATTGCTTATATAAAAAG
>CAZEXA010000035.1:0-20987 GCA_964516565.1 uncultured Eubacteriales bacterium
ATGCAAACCAACCCTTCTATATTCAGGTCTACGCCTCCCCCGAGACGCCGGCGGGCGTGTACCGCGCGAAAGTCACGGTCAAAAACGGCACAACCGATACGGTGCAGTGCGTTTTTGAGATAGCGGCGACGGTCTGGAACTTCACACTGCCCGAGACGCCCTCCATGGACACCGCAATGGGGCTCGACAGGCCGCATATCGCCGATAAACACGGCGTCCCCCGCGACAGCGCCGAGGCACAGGCGCTGTACGAACAGTATTACGAGTACCTGCTCTCGCACAAGATTTCCGCCTACTCTATCCCTGTGGATATTTTAAGCGACGAGGCAGACGCATACATGAGCGACCCGCGCTGTACATCATTTTGTATTCCGTATTCCAACGACGACGCCACGCTGATCAAATACTATCAAAAGGTGACGTCCAATCCCGTTTGGGCGGCAAAAGGCTATTTTTATCCTATCGACGAGCCCTCAACCGCCGATGCCTACGCGACATACTGCGCCATGACCGACAGGCTCAAAGCCCTTTGTCCCGGCTACCACATGGTGACGCCGTTCTATATATATAAGTTTACCGATGAAAATACCGATTTTAACGCGGTAACTCAACAGGCGGGACGAAGCGATATTGTCTGCCCCATCTCCTGTCTGTATGACGAGGACGGCTTTGCCGCCGACATCGCCGCCCGCGCTGCCGCGGGAGATGAAATCTGGTGGTATGTCTGCTGCGGACCCAAGGGCTACTACTGCAACCTTTTCACCCACTGGGAGGGAATTCAGCACCGTTTACTGTTCTGGCAGCAGAAAAGCTTGAACGTCATCGGACTACTCTACTGGTCAACCACCTACTGGGCGGATGTCGATGACATTTGGACACAGGCGCTGACAACGCCCTGGACCGGCAAAGACTCCTTCGGCGACGGCTCGTTCTTCTACAACGGCAATAAGGTCGGCATAAACGCCCCTGTATCCTCCTTCCGCCTTGAGGCAATCACCGACGGCATCGAGGACTATGAATACCTGACCATCGCCGAAACACTGTTCGGTGAGCAATATGTGACCGACACCATCGCTAAAGTGTCAGAAAGCCTGACCGAATATACCTATTCGGACGCGCTGTTCAAACAGGTGCGCGAACAACTGGGCAGCGACATCGAAGCGTATTATAACAGATAAATACAACGTAAAACAGCGCTCCGATCCGACCGAAGCGCTGTTTTACTCAAAGAGTATTCTTAATAATCAAGCAATAATGGTATTTTTTTCATTTTCTCTTTTAATTTTATTTTCAAATTAACAATGCTTATATGCGGGAGGAATGATAAGTTATGAAAAGCAAGAAGCCATCTAAAAAAATTATTGCCATTTTAGCGGGAGTAATGGTTGTGACAGCGGCGTTTATTACGATCTTCAGGTATGGCGGCCTTGTTAACGAAAACGAAACAATAAAAGATACAAATACAACAGAAGCTTTGTCCGGCGGATCAACCAATACAAAGAACAATGCCACGGAAAAAATAGTTGCGGTAATTACTCAAAACAGCGAAAAGGTTCTTGAATACAGCAACAGCGGTGCCTCTGAATTTAAGTATGATTTGAAAAAAACGTATGCTTCAAGAGAGGAATTGCTGCAGGAAAGAACGAATTTATCCGCTTGCTATAAGGTGTTTATTGATAACAAGGACAACCATACGGTTACGCAAGCCACAGATCTGTATAATAAGCTAATGGGTATCATCAAAGAGAAGCCGAAAGCTTTTCCTCCCAGCAATGAGGAGGTTTTTCAGGAAAAGAAAAAACTGTACGATGACGAGATGTTTTACAGAAAGCAGTTTCTTTTAGAAGCGTCGATGAAACTGGAAGCAGATTCTGGTAATCCCGACCGTGTTCAGCAATACCAGGATAGAAAGAACGCGTATGAGGATGCCCAAAAAATCGGGGCGAAATATGACGGCAAAGAGATTTCCATAGACGAAGCCCTAAAACAGCTCGGAATCGAATATACAACAGAATAACTTCATATAAAAACAACGCTCCGGTTCCTACCGGGGCGATGTTTTTATATTGACAAGAACGGGACGGCAAGGTATAATCGAACACATGAAAGATAGACTGAGCTTTAGGGATGACGGCACGTTCACCGTCCTTCAGGTCAGCGACCCGCAGGATATGTTGAGTGTGCGCAAGGCGATGACGAATATGCTCGGACGGGCTTACGACACCGTTAAGCCCGACCTTGTCCTGTTTACGGGCGACAATGTGCTCGGCAACCATCTGTGCGATGCGCGCGTCGGAACAAAACCTGTCATTTTTGACAAGGAGGGCGAGCTTGCCCGCCTGCAAAAATCGCTGGATCATATTTTACAGCCCCTGGCTAAGCGGAATATTCCGTTCGCGTTCATTTTCGGCAACCACGACGACCGCAACCGCATTCAAAAAGAGGAACACGCCGCACTTTATAAGGTCTTCCCCACTTGCGTTCCCTATAACGAAAACGACAAAACCATGGATGTTGATACTTATTCAATACCGGTATATGACGCCGACGGCCGCATGAAGCTACTTTTTTTTATGCTTGACTGCGCGTGGTACGACAAGGAGCAAAACACGTGTTTTGAGCGGATAAAACCCGAAACCGCCGCGTGGCTTTCAGCCGAGAACGCACGTTTTAAGGCACAAAACGGCGGACAGGCCGTACCGGCAATGGTCTTCACCCACATTCCGCTTCCCGTTCAGGAACGTCTGTTTATCTCCTGTGAAGCGGACGACCCCAACGCGGTCAGGAAGGGAAAAGAGGCCGGGTATTTTAAGCTTAACCCTCAAAAAGCGCAGGGGCGCGCCGCGGAATACCCGTCGGTACTCAGCGACGATGCTGGACTGTTTACGCTGCTCAAAAATGAGGGCAATATCTTTGCCGCCGTGTCCGGTCACGACCATAAAAACTGCTTCACCGCGTCTGTTGACGGCATAGATATCATCCAAACCTCCTGCGCATCATTCTGCTGCTACGGAGACAAGTCGCGCTGTGTGCGCGTATTTACATTCAGGCAGGACGACCCGAAGGGCTATACAACGTATCCGCTCACCTATTTTGACCTCATCCGTCCGACTCCTTTTTCAAAGCTCCGTTACTACTGGGACGCCGACGACAAGCTCGGACGGTTTGGTTTTTAAATATCATTCACCTCGCCGGAATTCACATGATGATGCCCACGGCAAGCATTTCCTCAATGCGTGCGTAAACACGGTCAAAATCGGAGAGCGGCAGAGGATTGTGCCCCTTGCCTATCTCGATGGTAAACGCGGGACGGGAAAACTCCTCGATGAACCAGTCCTTAAAACCGCCGTGGGAAGCCAGCCCCTCATTTTTGACAAGTTCATAATCGGTGACGGCGGCGAATATTTTCGCCATCAACAGCGATTTCGCCGGGGTGTTTTTGCCGTAATCCCAGTAAATTTCCTCTCCCTGTGAGTGAAAAGCCACGGCATGGCGTATGGGAATTTCTCGGCACAGGCGTGTGACAGCTTTCGTTTCCGCTTCGCTCTCTGCGTGCGTGCCCCCATAACGGCGCGGTGCGGGTCCCGTGATGCCTGCTTGCATCTCCATCCGACGCAGCTGCCGCCAGCCCGCGTCAAAGTTATGGTTGAGATCGACGCCGCGGGCGTTGGCGTTCCACGCCGAAAAATCCGCCCCGCACGCATTCTCGCAAAGCGCCTTGTACTCGCCCGTCGCCTGCGCGCCCCGCAGGGCTATCTCTATGCCGTCGGGGTTCATAGCCGGAACGACAATGAGCCGCCTATCCGCTAAAATCTCCCGGGCAGAAAGTCCCGCGATCTCCTTACAGGAGGTGTAAGCCTCGCAGAGGCGCTCGTAAAACCGCAGCAGCGCGAGTACGGTCAGGCGCTCCTGTGCGTGAACGCCGCCGATATACAGTATGTAATTTCCGCCGTGCCCTATTGAAAGCGACAGGATATCCCGTCCGAGCGTGCTTTTACCGCAGCTTGACACCTCCGCGAACGGGTATCGCGCCGCGATTTCCCTGACAGCCGCCGTCAACATCTCATAAGTCGGTTCTTCATCTCGGATGATACGCTGCATATTTTTCTTCCTTTCTTTTCCGTTTGTACAGTTTATTATAAGGGTTGTCCTAACAGAACCAGTTTTTATTTTTCCGGAGGTGAGCGCGTGCTCCTACCCATTGTCTGCACCATCTTATGTGCCGCGCTCGCCACGGCGGGGCTTTATTTGGTGCGCCGTTTGAAAAGCGGGGGGCTGCGTGTTTGTTTTTCGCTATTAATTTTCTTACTCGTCGGTGTTTTCTTTGAGGTATTTCTGTTCAATATCAATTACTATCGATCCCATACGCTGACCCCCGTAAACCTCAACACCTATGCGGACTATCATACGGACGAGTACACGCTGACACAGGGCAACCGCTCTGTCGAGTACAGCGGCATAGACTTAGAGATTCAGAATATCCGCATCGACATAGAAGACCTTTACGGCACGAGCGCCTATGGCGTCACGGTCTACTGTACGGACGATGCGGGCATTACCTATGGGGAAGGCACAGAACGGATTATCTGCCCGAGCGTCGAAAAGAGCTGCACGCTCAACTTAAATCTCAGCGGCAACTGCCATAAGCTCCTGCTCGTATTCGATATCACGGACGCCCCCGTAAAGCTTTACGGCGTCACCGGCAACGTCACACGTCCTTTTGATTTTACGGCCGTTCGCGTGCTGGCGCTGTTTTCGCTGCTGGCGCTTCTGTATCTGTTCAGGCCGCGCAGCTTTCTTTATAAGACCGAATACCTGAAACAACCGGCGGTATCGAAACCTGCCGTCACCTACGCATTGTCCTCGCTGATAACGTTGATAAGCGTTCTGACTATGCTCAATCCGTTATTTGTGGGAATTGCCGGTGAACACTATAACGAAAACAAATGGGACGGCGACGGCATCGATCTTATCGCGGTCCCGTGGACGCACCATATGCAGTATGACGACCTTGCCAAAAGCTTAATGAATGGTCATCTGTATTTGGAGGACGAGGTTCCCATAAGTCTAATCGCTATGGAAAACCCGTATGATCCGGCTGAGCGCTCGGTCATGTCGAAGGCTACCGGCGATGATTACCGTTGGGACTGCGCCTATTACAACGGACGTTATTATGTCTATTTCGGCATCGTGCCCGAGCTGCTGCTCTATCTGCCGTGCCGCCTTCTGACGAGCAGTCCGTTCCCAAGCTCCGTGGGCGTCGCGCTGTTTTTGTCGCTGTTCGCCGGCGGCGTGTTTTTGCTGCTCGGGGAAATTGTCAAACGATATTACCGAAAAACCTCGCTGGGCGTGTATCTGCTGCTCGCGCTCGGCTTTGTAGGCGCCTCGGGAACGCTCTTTCTGGCAAAGCGGCCGGATTTCTACGGCGTACCGATAGCCTCCGGACTCGCCTTTACGGTCTTTGGGCTCTCATTTTGGCTGATGTCCTTAAACAAAGAAAAGCGAACCGGCCGCACTATGCTGCTCGGTTCGCTCTGTATGGCGCTTGCCGTCGGCTGCCGTCCGCAGCTCGCCCTCGTTTCCTTTGCCGCCGTACCGCTCTTTTACGGCAGCTTTTTCAGGGAGAAGCGTTTGCTGACAAAAAAAGGCATTCTTGACGCCGCGCTGTTTGCTCTCCCCTATCTTGTCATAGGTGCGGGGCTGATGGCCTATAACTATCTGCGCTTCGATTCGGTGCTGGAGTTCGGCTCGTCGTTTAATCTTACGACAAACGACGTTTCCGCCCGCGGCTTTCAAGTAGGGCGCATCGGCTTAGGGCTGTTCACCTACCTGTTTCAGTCCCCGCATCTCACCGCGATTTTCCCATTCCTTAATAATGTAAATATCGAAACCAATTATATCGGCACCACCATCTATGAAAACTGCTTCGGCGGGCTTCTTACCTGTACGCCCCTGCTTTGGTTCGTGTTCGCCGCGGGAATTTACAGGGACAAGCTCAGAGAAAAGAAAACATTGCTCCTGACCGTGCTTTTCACCGTTCTCGGGACCATAATCGTCATCGCCGATACGGAGGCCGGCGGACTGCTCCAGCGCTACTTTTCCGACTTCGGGTTCCTGTTTTTCATCGCTGCATCAATGGTCGCGCTCGCCGCGCAAGAAATCTTCACGCACGAAAAAAACAGAAGAGGCTTTGTTTCTGTTTTACTCACGTTCACCGTCCTCTCCATCCTGTACAACATCCTGCTTGTCCTCTCCCGCTCGGATATGACCCTTGACAAGGTCATGCCCGCTTTGTACTACACCATCGCGCATTCCGTCCAGTTCTGGCTGTAAATTTTTTATGTGGAGATGCCTTATGAAAGAGAAATTCAAGTATCCCCTGCTCACCTTCGCGCTTATCGTTTCCCTCTGCGTCGTGCCGACGGTCTTGTCCGCCTGCGGCGGCGCGGGCAACGATGTGACAACCGCCGCACCGACTATAACGACGACAGCGCCTCCCGTTGTCAAAAACCCGCTGACGGGCGTCGCCGGGTACGACGCGTCACTGCTTAACCATCGTCCGGTCATGGTGGTCATCAACAACCTTTACGCCAGCCGCCCGCAGTGGGGGCTGACCACGCCCGACATCGTAATCGAAACTGTCGCCGAGGCCGGTATCACCCGCATGATGTGGCTGTACTCTGACGTATCCCGGATGCCCGAAAAAATGGGCTCGGTGCGCAGCGCCAGACATTACTTTATTCAAATCGCACAGGGTTTAGACGCTGTGTTTGTCCACTGGGGCGGCAGCCCGTTCGCCTATGAGGCGATCAGAAGCGACGTCATCGACGATATTGACGGTATGGGCGGGAAGTATTTCAGCAGAGATAAGTCGCGCGGGGCCGCTATTGAGCACACCGGCTACACAAAAGGCGAGTGGATTAAAAAAGCCATCGAAGATAAGAAATTTCGCACGACGATTGAGGATAAATATAAAAATCCACTGAACTTCACCGACCAGGTACGTTCGCTTTCAGGCGGCGCCTGCATGAAGGTCAGCCTGTCCTTTTCAGACGACTTTGATTATACCTATAAGTACGATGTTGAGGATGGTCTGTATTACAGCTATCTCAATAAAAAGGCCTTTGTCGGCAGCGACGGCGACCAACAGAGCTTTGAAAACGTGATTCTGCTCTATGCGCGCATTTCCTCCCTAAACGACGCCAAAAAGCGCGTGACGCTCGATTTTTCGGGCGGCAGCGGTTTGTATATTTCAAACGGCACTTATGAAACCATCACCTGGAAAAAGGGCGGCGATACCGACCTGCTCAAGTTTTACACTTCCTCCGGCAGCGAGCTGAAGCTCAACCCCGGCAGAAGCTACATCGGCATCATTCCGAACGGACGGCAGTCCTATACCGCCATCAGCCAGGAGGTCTCGACTAATGGATAAGGCGTATCATATCCTCACCTATGACATCTCGCAGAGAAAAGAGCTTCAGACGCTCGTCGACCGCGAGGAGGGCATCTATCTCGGACATGTGACGACCGTGCTCTTGGAGGACGACAGGACGATTCTTGCCGTCTATCCGAAATGCCACGGGTTCGGGCAGATTGTGCTTAAAAAGAGCGTTGACGGCGGTTTGACATGGAGCGAACGCCTGCCTGTGCCGCCGAGCTTTACGACCTCCATGGAGGTGCCGACGCTTTTTCGCTCCACAGATAAAAACGGTGCGAAACGCCTGCTGCTGTTTTCGGGACTGTACCCAATCCGGCTTTCCGTCAGTGAGGACGACGGCGCAACCTGGAGCGAGCTTGCCCCTATCGGCGACTACGGCGGGGTTGTCGCCATGGCCGACATGGAGCAGACAGCGCCGGGCGAATATATCACCATGTTTCATGACGACGGCCGTTTTTTTAAGAAACATTCCTTCCAGAAAACCAGCGTTTACGCGACCGGCGAGGGGCCGAATCGCCGCACGAAATACACGCACTGCTTCTCTCTGAACGGCGGTAAATCCTACGGCAAACCGCATAAGAATTGGATGGGAAACGACGAAACCGGCGACGAACGCTGGGAGCTTGTCTATGAGGCGTTTCGCGGCAGACCCAATCCCCTGCACGCATTTAAGCTGTATCAGGTGAAATCAAAGGACGGCGGACTTCATTGGGACGTTCCGCAGCTTATCGCCGCGCCGAAAAACGGCGCGTACATCTGCGAACCGGCAATTATTCGTTCCCCCGACGGTAAAAAACTTGCCGTCCTCCTACGCGAGGACTCGCGTAAATACAACTCGTTTATGATAACGAGCGATGACAACGGCAATACATGGAGCGACATTAAAGAGCTGCCGGCCGCGCTGACCGGCGACCGGCATACAAGCGTTTATTTGCCGGATGGCAGGCTGTTTATAAGCTTTCGGGACACCACGCACGTTTCGCCGACAAAGGGCGACTGGGTTGCTTGGGTCGGCACGTTTGACGATATCATTAACGGGCGCGAGGGGGAGTACCGCCTGCGCCTCATGAAGGATTACGGCGGTCACGGCGACTGCGCCTATCCGGGCGTCGTCATCGGAAAAGACGGTACCATCGTCACGACGACCTACGGGCGGTTCATTGAAGGTGACAAAATGCCGTGTATCCTGTCGGTAAGGTTTAAGGAAAACGACATAGAAAAGCGTCCGCTATAAGGCGGATTGGGAACCCATAATAAATAGAGAATGGGTGGATACATTGTACGATTTCAAGAGGCATCTGCTTGCCGAATTCGGTGGGTTTTTAGGCAAATGCGAGCATTTCAAGCTGAAAATCTATTCAAAGCACGCCAATAAAGTGCAACAAACGGTGCTTAGGCACCTTATGCGTTCAAATCGCAAAACAGAATACGGCAAAAAGAATCATTTCGCCTCTGTTCACTCGATAACGGATTATCAGAAAATCGTTCCGCTCTCAAGCTACGCGGATTATGATGCTTATGTCTGGCGGATGGCAAACGGCGAGAAGAACCTTATTACAAGCCATTATGTGCGGCGGTTTACCGAATCCTCGGGCAGCACGGGACGTTCCAAGCTTGTCCCGCTGTCGGCCTTTGCGGAATGGGTGTGCCAGTGCTTTACCTTCAGCGCTCCGGTGGGCTGCGCGGTCAAATGGTTTAAGGAACAAGGACGCCGCCTACCGCCGCAAAAAGGCTTGCTCACCGCCGAGATTGGCAGCCGCAAGCTGCCCGGAGGCAAAACCGTCAGCTGCCTGTCGTCAATCCCCATGCTCAACCTAAAAAGCATCATGCCCTCTGTTGTCACATCGCCCAAGGAGGTTCTGTTTCCGCGCGACGGCTGTGACATGGATATGCACTATATCAAGCTGCGTTTTGCCCTGCCCGACAGAAACGTCAGCTATTTGAGCACCATCTTCATCACAACGCTCGAATCCATGTTTTTTTACATGGAAAATAACTGGGAAATGCTTTGCGACGATATTGAGAAAGGAACGATTGACAAGAGCGTTGTCATCCCCGATGATTTAAGGAAAAAGTTCATCAGAAATCTAAAGCCCGACCCCGCACGCGCCGCTGAACTGAGAGCGGAATTCCAAAAGGGCTTTGATGTTTCGCCTATTATTCCGCGCATATGGCCAAAAGCCGAGTGGATGTACGGGATGGGCACCGGCGCGCTGTCGCTCTACGCCAAAAAGCTAAGACGCTATGTCGGCGAGGAAATGCCGATTCATTATCTCGGCTATGCCGCAACCGAAGCGCTTATGGCGGTGCCGATAGCGCTCAACTCCTTTGAATATGTACTGCTGCCGCAAAACGGCTTTTTCGAGTTCCGACCGCTCGATGCTCCCGAGGACAGTCGTTTGCTGACTATCAGCGAGCTTGAAATCGGTAAAGAGTACGAGCTGATTCTGACAAATCTGAGCGGCTTCTACCGCTATCGGATTGAGGATGTCGTGAAAGTGACGGGCTACTATTACGAATCGCCCAAAATCACGTTCTGTTATCGGCTCAATCAGATCGCCAACATCAGCGGCGAAAAAATCAGCCAGCTGGCATTTGATGAAATCGTCGATAATCTTTCTCAGTATATGGGCGATTCGTATGTCGGTTATAGTATTTATCCCGACCGCACCACCTCGCCCGGTCACTATGTGCTGCTTCTTGAAACGGCGGCGCCGATTGACGACAAAAAACGAAGCGAATATCCGAAAGCGTTTGAAAAAATGCTTTGTCAGGGCAATATTTCCGTTCAACCGCTGATTAAGAACGGCTCGCTCGGGCATTGCGACGTAAAGTTTTTGCGCCCCGGGACCTATGATGAGTACCGCGCGCTTTTAAAGGCACGCGGCGCGAATCTCAATCAGGTCAAACCCATTAAGGTTATCGATAACGACGAAAAAAATGATTTTTATTTTTCTCATGTCATTGAGGAGAAATTTGTATGACGCCAACAGCCTCAAAACGCAAGCTTCCCTGCGAAATGTATGACAAGATAAATTTCATGTGCCGTAAGTACATGGACAGAATGGCACGCTTCGAACTCGATTATGATTTCGTTGCGGATGCTGAAATTTTTAAAATGGTAACCGCAGGCTTTCTTGAGAAAGCGCTCGTTTTCCGATCGGCGGTGGTAAAGCATCCGATTGCGCCGTACTGGCGCGTTTCGGATTACCGTATCGACGAAGCCGTCACCGTTTCATGGCCTGAGAATCTCGAGGCGGCAAAGGAAGCTTTCTTTTCGCAGGAGATTCCGGCAAACAACCCACTGCAAATCAGAATGGCTTTATTCTACCATGAGGGCAAAACCTCCGTCTGTTTTATCTGGAACCACATGGGCATGGACGGCGGCGGCTTTAAATCTTTTTGGACGGCGTTCTGTAAAAACTATACGGACTATGTGAACGAGGGCACCTCCCCCGAAAATTTCTCCGCAGGGCCGCGCGCTTACAGCGAAGTCTACGCGGATTTCAGCCCAAAGGATAAAGCCAAAGCTAAAAGACTCTATTTCGGCGGCGCTTCACCAAAAAGTACACACAAATTCCCGTTTACCCCAAAGGACAATCAGGACGGCGTGGTAATCGTCAGTAAAGAAATCGGCAGGGATGTATTTATCGCCGCCCGAAACGCCTGCAAAAAACAAGGTGCCACCGTCAACGATATGCTGGTGGCGGCGTATATGGACGCTTTTTGCAGGCTTGCCGGAGTGGGGGCAGACGAAAGCCTCACCGTTTCCTGCGCGGTTGACCTGCGGCGTTACATAAAAGATACAGACCGGATAGGCTATACAAACCACGTTACCTTTATACACTGTACAATTCCTAAAAAGGGCGCGTCGATAGACGAAACTTTGCAAGAGGTAGCTGCGTTTAGTATAAAAGCCAAACAGGATCCGTTCATGGGGCTTCATGGATTGCCGCTGTTAAACTTCGGTTATAAGACGATGATATATGCGCAGGCGGAGCCGGTAATAAACGTGTTTTACAATCAACCGCCGCTTGCCGTGAGCAACGTCGGCGCACTCGACCCGTCGGCGTTTTCGCTCTGCGGCAACGAACCGTACCGCGCCTTTGTTGCAGGGGCGGCAAAAAACAAGCCCTGCGCAATGATGACCGCGCTCACACTCAAAGACGCGCTTTTCATTTCTATGTGTGTGCGCGGCAACAATGAGGACAGAAAAATCCTCGAACGCTTTTTTAACGAGATGGTCATAAGTATCACCGCACTCACAGGAAAATAGGGCAACAGGACGACATGGCGAAAAGCGCCGAAAAGAACGGTGGCAGGCGGTGTCGGTTCGGATTCTTTCACTCTAAAATTAATCGCGCAGAGAACAAAATGCTCTCTGCGCGGTCGATTTTTACGGTTATTGTTTCACATTCGCCTCAAGATATCCGACGACGTCCTCAATGGTGACGAGTTTCGGGAGAAGCCTGTCGGGTATGATGATATTATACTTTTCCTCAATAATACACACCAGATCCAGAAGCTCAACCGAATTCAGCCCTAAGTCCGCCGTCAGAACAAAGTCCGGTTTAATCTCTCTAACCTTACCCCCCGTGTAATCAACGAGTATTTGCATTAGTTCCTCTCTCATCATTCTCTTCCTTTTCAACAGTCTGTTTGTTTTTGTTTGCCCAAATATGATTAAATATCTCTTCCGTGGCGAGCGCGATTTTCGTTACCGAAAACTCACGGCCCTGCGGAAATACATACCAGGTGTCCTCAAGGGTGTTGAGGTCTACGCAGTCCCTGTGTTTACCGAAGCGGTAAGCATACTCAATGTGTGCGGCATACTGCCCCGCCGCAGGAATCGTCATCTCAAACGGTTCACCATCATAATCGCGCACACCGTTCACAGAAAAACCGTTCATATCGTGAACGAGCGTCCCTTTGCCTAAGTAAATGAAGCCCTTTGAATTCGGTAAATCGTTGACCTCCACTTCGGATTCGAAGCGATAGGTCCCGTTTTCGACCTCCTTTTGTACCTGCTTTCGCTCCCATAAATACCAGTCCGTGGGAAACTTGAATTCGGTTTCTCCTTTGTCTGCTACGAGTTCACCGTATTCATTGAGCGTCCACGACTTGTTACAATTTGTGCAAAATATCTGCGTGCCTTTTGTGTCCATCTTGTATTCCGTCATACAGTGCGGGCACTGGTAAAGCGCCTTATGGAGCCCCTCGGCGCGCTTTTTATACGTTACCTTGACCCTGTTTTCGCTCTGCCATCTGAAATCGTCGTTATAGAGCAGCTCGCGCACCTTTGCATTGATTTCATCAACAGAGGCGGTCTTAAGTTCCTCGGGGGTGAACGCCTGCGTGATGGTGGCCTCAAAGGGAATGACACGGCGGCGATGGTGATTGCCCCAGAACGGGTCAAAGATGTGGTGACCGCTGTATTTCAGCGTGACGACCGGAACGCCCTGTCTTTTTAAGAGCTGGCCGACCGCATCGGGTATGACCTCGGTGACGCCGCACAGCGAGTAGCGCGCCTCGACGTAAATCCCGTAAACGCCGCCGTCCTTGAGTACCTTTTTGCATTGGCGCAAAAGATTGATGTCCGCCGTGAATTTGCGTTTCGGTATGCCGCCAGCCCTTCTGAGGAAATATTCTCTGCCGATAAAGTCGTCCACCGCTGCGGGGAAACATCCGCGGTGCGGACAGATAATCGAGGACATCACATAAAAATCCACAAACGCGCTATGGTTGCACAACAGAATATACGGTGGTTTTACCCCCGCCATTCTCACCCTGTGAACCTTCCCGAGATGCGCCCACCGTCTTAAAGTCGTAAAAAACCAAACAAAAACCATCACCCGGCGCTGCTGCATTACCGGGGGCTTAGTCATATCGATTTTTTTCCCGGACGGAGGCCCTTTTCGCACATGCTTACCATATTCTCTGCTCATTTTTTACCCTCTTTCGACGGATAATACGCGTTTTAGTATAGCACAAAATTCAGGATTCGGCAATAAAAAATTTAATTTTCAGTAAAGCTAATTGTTGACAATACAACATGAATAGGATAGACTTAACAATAGTATGATTAAAAAGGGGTATTGAGAAGTATATGAACAAGGAATATTCCGTTAAAGAAGCGTTACCGGATTTTAATACCGTAAAGGACATTGTGCTTTTCGGCTCAAAAAACGGCAAAGAAAAAAAGCAATATATGTACCACGATAAAAAAGGCGTTGAGCGCACAAAAACGTTTAACGAAGTGTACTACGATTATATCGGCTTAGGGCAGTATCTGTACGACAATGGCGTCATCGGCAAAAAGGTGGCCATTTTAGGAGACAACGAGTATGAGTGGATTGTCTGCTATTTTGCGCTGATCACAAGCAAAAGCATTACCGTTCCGCTTGACAGTAAGCTGTCCGATGACGCCCTTGCCGAAATTTTGACAGAGAGCGGCTGCGAAGCGCTGTTCTATTCGGGAGACTTTTCCGCCTCCGCGGAAGCTTTCAAGAAGACCGAAGGCATCGCAATAAAAATGTATTTAAATATGGATGATCAGGAAAGCTTCATCGAAAAAGGGCACGCCCTGCTTAAGAACGGCGAAAAATGTTATACCGAGGATGAGGTTCTGCCCGAGGACCTTGCCTGTATCGTTTTCACCTCGGGCACCACGGGCAAGAGTAAGGGCGTTATGCTGACGCAAAAAAACATTTCCGCAAGCGTGATCGCCTCCAACCGGGTTCTTACGGGCGGTCACGCGATAGGCTTTTTGCCGCTTAATCATACCTATTCGTGGGTGAGCGCACTGTTCTCGGGCTGCCTGCTTACCGAGTGGGGATATATCTGCAGGAGCGTCAAGGATGTTCAGAAGGCTCTGGTGGCCTATAAACCGCAGAACTTTTCCGCTGTACCGCTTGCAGTCGAAGTGATTTACAAAAAAATTTGGCAGACCGCTCAAAAGACAGGCAGAGAGGAAAAGCTGAAGAAGGGGCTGAAGCTCAGCCGGTTCTTAATGAAGCACGGCATTGACTTGAGAAGAAAGATATTCAAGGAAATTATCGACAATCTCGGAGGAAATTTAGAGCTTATCGTCTGCGGCGGCGCGTTCCTCGACCCTGTTTATGAACACGGCATGTACGATTTCGGTATTCAGATTATCAATGGTTACGGAATCACCGAATGTTCCCCGGCGGTAACCTGCAACCGGCTTGAAAACTTTAAATTCGGCAGCGTGGGACTGCCTGTTCCCTGCTGCGAAATTAAAATCAGCGAACCCGACGAAAAGAGAGTCGGCGAAATTTATGTACGGGGCGACAACGTTATGCGCGGCTATTATAACGACCCTGAGAGTACCGCCGAGGTTTTCGACGGCGAATGGTTCAAAACGGGAGATTACGGCAGAATTGACGAGGACGGCTTCTTGTACTATGTGGGCAGAAAAAAGAACACCATCGTCCTGAGCAACGGTAAAAATGTTTCTCCGGAGGAAATTGAGGACAAGCTCTCCTGCATAAGCTACGTCAAGGAGGTCCTTGTTTACGAGGATAACGGCGCGATTGCCGCCGAGTTTTTCCTCGACACCGCCGAGGTGCCGGACGCCAAGGAAAAAATCCGCGGCGATGTAAACGCCGTCAACAGAGAAATGCCGCTGTACAAGCAGGTAACGAAAATTTATACACGGGATACGGAGTTCCCGAAAACGACCTCTCTGAAAATTATTCGGAAATACAAAGACTGAGCAAAAAATCAGCGGGGAAAAGCTTCAACGCTTTCTCCCCGCTCTTATTTTTCGTTACACCCGCTCGCCGACGGCCGGGCTTGCCGTCGTTTCAAAGCGCGGTTATCGCTTCACATATATACTACAACAGGAGTTGCTTCCGTTTATCCCGGTTTCGGGCGTAATCATGACCTCATAATATTTACCGGTCATACCCTCGGATGAAAAGACCTGTTTTACCTCCCCATCCTTAAAAAGGTGTTGGTGTGTGCCAAACTGCACAACGCGGTCATCCGGGAAAGTTTGAAAAATCGTACTTTCGCCGCCGACACTAAGAGCCGTAAAATCACGGATATCGCTGTTTTTATTTTCCAGCGCGAAAAAGTCTGTTTGTTTAGTCAATTCAATCACGTCGTCGAAAAGCATACCATCCTCTTCGGAAATAACCTCCTGCGCTCTGATAACGTCACAGGTCAGTTGATTGTCCGCGGTAAAAACCTTTAGCTGGATTGTCTGATGAAACAACGGATCGTTAAGTTGTATATCGACATAAGTGATTTCTCCGTTGGGATTAAAACGGATATCAAAATTTGTACAGACGGTTTCTCGTGAAACAGCAAAGTTTTTCAAAGCCGCACCGCGCAGTTCCTCCATAACAGACGCCTTTTCCCGGGAATACAGCGCCATTTGATAATGATCGATATTGTTGTTCCTGAATATCGCGCTTAAAAGCAGACAGGCGGTCACCGCCAAAATACAGACAGCGGCAATGATGAGCCGGCTGTTTTTCTTTGTGCGCCTGACGCTGCTGTAGGCATCGGCGACGTTTTCCTCCGCCGCTGCCGCCGCTTGTTCCGGCGGTATTTTTTCTCCGCGCAGCAGTTCGTTCAATGAAATACCGAGTGCTTCACAGAGTGCTGTCAGTGTTTGGACGTCCGGATACCCTTTCCCTGTTTCCCAGCGGGAAATCGCCTTATCGGTCACATGGAGCCTTTCGGCAAGCTGATTTTGTGTCAGGCCGCATAGCTTCCTCTGCTCGGCGATAAACCGCCCGACTCTCTCGCTGTTCACAGAACCACCGCTTTCGTATTATATACCTTTATATTATCACACAATAACGCAAAGGGCACTCTATGAATCGTAGATTTATTGTTTATTTCCCGCTCCAGAACAGATAATCGGCAATCAGCACCGCCCGGCAAGGTGAGGCTTCAAGTCCCCCGAGTTTGAGCGGCAGGGCGATCAGAAGGTAGTCGCCGGGGGTTACGTCCTCAAGATTCAGATATTCGAGAATGATGGTGCCCGCATTCTGAAAAGCGCGGTGCGTCCGCCCCTGCTGCCCCTTAAGGCCAATCGAAGCCGTGTCAATCCCGATAACCTTCGTACCTGCCGCAACGCAGGCAAGCGCGCCGCTTTCGATAAAGGCGGCTGCGCCGTTCCCCTTTATCAGCAGGCGTTCCTTCCCCCGCGGGAAATAGCTTTCCACATAGTCGCCGGTAATGGGCTCCGGCGGTACCTCGATGACCGTACATTCGCCGATGAACATTTCGAGCGGGATTTTTTCAATCGTCGCCCCGTCATTCACAAAGTGGACGGGCGCATCAATGTGCGTACCCGAGTGCAGACAGGTATATATGGCGTTCAGGTTGCATTCATAACCGTTCTTGATAGACCGGATTTCGTCCATATACGGCTCCGGGTCGCCCGGATAGACGGGTACCTTGAACAGGTCGTGGGAAATGTCGATTATTCTCATCGTCATCACCTCGGTTAAGAATTAATACTTAAGAACAGGAAATGCCGGGGGTAAAGCCGTCGTCCGTTATTCGGCGTAGTCCTCGGCGGCAAGAATATCGTCCGTGCATTCAGACAGAATCGCCCGCTCAAAGCCGTCCTCAAAGGAATTGAGCAGAAGCTCGGTCTGTCCGGGGTTTCTCATGTTTTTCAAAATGACTTTCCCCGCTATGAGCTCGTCGTCACCGATGACCGCCGTATAGAGCGCGCCGGTCTTTCCGGCGAATTTCATCTGCGCCTTGACCGAGCGCTCCATCTCGTCAAAGAGCACCATATAGCCGCTGCGCCGAAGGGAATCGGCGATTTCAACCGCCTTTGTCAGCGCTTGCGCGCCCGTCGTGACGAAAACGAGGTCGGGACGCGCTTTTGGGGGAAACGGTACGTCGGACGCCTCCATGGCAAGCAGCGTACGTTCTAGCCCTAACCCGAAGCCGCAAGCGGGAAGCGGCGCGCCCCCCAGCTCCTCGACCAGCCCGTCATACCGGCCGCCGCCGCCGCAGACAAGACCTTTTATCTTGTCATTCTGCGAAACGAACTCAAAGACGGTGCGGGTATAATAGTCAAGCCCGCGCACGATTTTCGGGTTGACGGTAAAATCCAGCTCCATAACGCTTAAGTATTCCTTGAGTTTTAAGAAGTGCGCCTGACAGTCCGCGCACAAAAAATCGAGCACGACAGGCGCGTTCTCGGCAATCTGTGCACATACGGGGCTTTTGCAGTCGAGGATGCGCATGGGATTGCGTTCGAGCCTGCTAAGGCAAGTCGGGCAGAGATCTCCCCTGTGCGCCTCGAAATAGGCGCGCAGCTCAGAAAGATAGTTTTTACGGCAGATGGGACAGCCGATGGAATTTATCTCGAGGCCTAAATCGGTGATGCCGAGGGCGTCGAAAAACGCCGCGGCAAGACCGATGACCTCAGCATCTGCCGTCGGGGAGGAAGGGCCGAACACCTCGGCGCCAAACTGGTGGAACTCACGCTGACGGCCGGACTGCGGCTTTTCATAACGGTAGCACGAGGTCAGATAGCAGATTTTTTGCGGCAGCGGTTCGTTATAAAGGCCGTGCTCAAGGAAAGCGCGCACCACGCCCGCCGTACCCTCCGGGCGCAGAGAAAGTGAACGGCCGCCCTTGTCGTCAAAGGTATACATTTCTTTTTGAACGACGTCGGTCGTATCGCCGACGCCGCGGGAAAACAGCTCGGTATACTCGAATACCGGCGTCCTCATCTCACAAAAACCAAAGTTCTTCGCGGTTTCTATAGCCGTCTGTTCGACGTATTGCAGCTTGTAAATATCTTCGGGTAAAAAATCGGCCGTGCCCTTGACGGCTGGTGTAAGCTGTGGCATAACTATCCTTCCAGTCCCTTCACGCCGCGCGCGGCGCTTCATCTCTTTAAGTCCCAAACGTCTTTTCACAGAAAAACGGGCGGTAACCGCCCGTTTAATGATAGAGGCGTCATTTTGGATTGACGATATCGCGCCAGTCCAAATCGCCTCTCTCCAGCCCGTGTATCAGCGATTCGGCGGTGGCGATATTCGTTGCCACCGGAATGTTATGCACATCGCAGAGCCTTAAGAGGTTTGCCTCACTCGGCTCGCCGGGCTTCGGGTTGAGCGGATCCCTGAACATGAGCAGAAGGTCGATCTCATTGCAGGCGATTCTTGCGGCAATTTGCTGATCCCCACCCTGCTCCCCGCTCAGAAAACGGACGATCTCAAGGCCGGTGGCCTCGGAGACGAGCCGTCCCGTAGTCCCCGTGGCGCAGAGGGTATGCTTGCTTAAAATGCCGCAATAGGCGATACAGAACTGCGTCATAAGCTCTTTTTTGGAGTCGTGCGCTATCAGAGCGATATTCATATAAGCTTCCTTTCCGGATAACTGTAATGTTTTAATGTTAGAAAAGAATACCACATATTGTTTTATTTTTCAAGCGAAATTTGTTGTCTTTACCCGTTTAAGGCGGCAAAATTTTCCTTATTGGATTTATAAAGGTTTTTATACACCTCAAAATATTTGTCGTAGACGGCCTTTACTTTCCTATCGGGGGTAAAGACCGCGCGTACCGGAATGAGCTTTTTTGAGGAGGCGATATCCGGACAAAGCCCTAAGCCCACCGCCGCGACGACCGCCGCGCCCATGGCACCGGCATTCTGCGGATTGTCGATAGTTTCTATGGTTCTGCCGGTGCAGTCGGCGAGAATTTGGCAGGTCAAATCGGAGAGCGCGCCGCCGCCGACAAATCGGATGACCTCGGACGCCTTGACCTTTTTTTCCTCGGTTTCGATAAACCAGCGCAGATGATAGCAAACGCCCTCGAGGACCGCACGGATAAGCTCACTCTTGCCCGTTTCAAGACCGATGTTCATAAACATCCCCCGGGCGTTGGGGTCCTCAAACGGACAGCGGTTGCCGTGGAGCCACGGAGTAAAGATGACCCCACCCGCCCCGGCGGGCACGCCGCTTACCACCGACATCATATAATCGTACAGGCTTTCATATTTCTGCTCATAGCTGTCGGTGACTTTTTTCTTCTCGAGGTAAATATCAATTTCGTCGAGTGCCAGATGGTCCTTGACCCACTCGAGGCATTTACCGGCGGTTTCGAGCTCGGCGAAATAATTGTATTTCCCCTCCTCGGCGCCGATGACCGCGGCAATCATCGCCCCGGCGTCAACAATACTTTTATCTACGACGGTTGACACCCAGCCGGAGGTACCGCTGTAAATGTGCGTGTCTCCGAGCGCCGACGCACCCGCGCCGACGCCGATCATCGAGGCATCGCCGCCGCCGCCGAATACGGTGGTGCCCTCCAAAAGTCCCAGCTCGTCGGCGGCTGTTTTTATTAGCGTACCGGCTTTGTCGGTGGACTTGATGATTTTAGGCAGCAGCTCATACCGGACGCCGAGCATATCGCACATCTTCTTGCTGAAGCCGTGCTTGCCCTTGCGGATATCATAGAGCAGCGTGGCAAACGCCGAATCGGTGGTCATACAGCATTCACCGGTCATGCGGCAAATGAAATACTCCTTGACGTCGAGCCATTTGTGGGCGCGGGCGAAGTTCTCCGGTTCGTGCTTCTCGACCCATTTGTACTTCCAGACCGGATCCTTGACCGACACCGACACCGCACCGGTAATGAGCAGCGAGGGTACAAGCTTGAAGACGTTGGCACCGGCAATCTGAAAGCCGTTCGCCATGCCCTCCTTCAGTTCAGCGCGCGCGCGCTGATCCATATAGCTCATGGCGCGGCGCACGGGCTTGCCCTCCTTATCGACAAGAACGAGCCCCTGCATTTGGGAGCAGAACGATATTCCCTCAATCATTTCTTTGGTAATGCCGCTTTCCGACAGCACCTTTGCCGTCGTCGAGCAAAGCGCCGCCCACCACTCGTCGGGGTCCTGCTCGGCACCGCCGTCAGGATAAACATACAGCGCATAACCCTGCGACGCACCGGAAACGAACTTAATGCTCTCGCCCAGTTCATAAATACATGTCTTAACTCCGGTGGTACCGATATCGTATGCTATCGTATATGTTTTTTTCATAATCCGTTCTCCGCTCTGTGATTTTTATTTTGCCGACGCAAGCCGGGTAATTTTGACTATCTATTATTATGCAATAAAAAGCACGCGGAATCAACACTTTTTTGGTAAAAAAAACGCCGCGGTATTTCCTCCGCGTTTAAAAAGTCCGGAATATTATTGATTTCTATAGAAAACAGGCGTTTCGTTTTAGAGGAAAATTCCCTGTAGTCATTTTTTCACAGCGTTATTCCCCAACAGAACGATGGTATTTTACAAAAAAATTTAAAAAATATTAAAAAAGACTTGCATTTTTTAAAACTGATGCTATAATAGACGAGTGCGAAAGGCTAAAAAGCCTTTTTCAGTCGGTGTTTATAGCAGTGAGGATCCACCCGTTCCCATCCCGAACACGGTAGTTAAGCTCACTTGTGCCGAAGATACTTGGCGGGAAGCTGCCCGGGAAAATAGGTCAATGCCGACACAAACAAGCAACCGCCCAATAGGGCGGTTGTTTTATT
>CAZEXA010000036.1:0-1152 GCA_964516565.1 uncultured Eubacteriales bacterium
GTTATTATTGGGGGTTTCCCCAATGCCACTTGATGAACCGGAATAGCTCCGCCATGCGTCTTTTTAAGAAGTCCTTGTTCTTCAAGAAGTCTTAAATCTCTGCGGGCAGATTCTACGGAAACACTAAATTTTTCGGTTATTTCATCAACAGATATTCTTCCGTTTTGTTCAATTAAATCTAATATTGCCTGATGCCTTTCTTCAATATACATAAATGAACCACCTTATTAATATTTTGAGAAGTAAAAAGTGTCGACCCATCTTACCTCTTGTTGATATTATAAGCCGTTAGTTACCGTATGTCAAGTCTAAATATTAAAAAAACAGCAACAAAAATTAATATACGGTAACAATTTTGGGGCGTTTGTTTTGCTTCAAAATGATAGGCAGGTTATATGCTATAAAAAATTGCTGTTTTCCGCAAAACGGAAAACAGCAGTCGGTTTTTAGCCCTAACCTTTTTTCAAACGAATAACATTCCATGACAAGGGATTTAGCTTTACGGTTAGCGCGTTTTCGGTGAGAACCGGCAAGGGGCGCTTTTTCGGAACGACAGGCGAAGAATCGGCGGTATTCGTGCTTTCGAGGTCATAGCCGGACATTTCAATATATTCGACGGGTTTGTAATTTGTAAAGTTTATAAGCTTTACTGACAGTGGAATCGTATCGGTCATGTCGCGGTTGACCGCAAACACGGTTAGCTCACCGTTTTCCTCGTTGACGACGGCCAGGGAGTCAACATCGGGCACGTCTGTATACTGCTTTGTGTCATGCGTCGTTGACGCGGTAATCGGCTGTAGAACGCTGCCGCGCCCGTATTTTGAAACATGCATAAACGGATAGAAAATTGTCTGTGCCCATGCTTTGCCGCCTGTCTGGGTCATGATGGGGGCGATGACATTGACCAGCTGGGCGATACAGGCGATTTTCACGCGGTCACACCGGCGCAAGATGGAGAGCAACATTGTGCCGACCACGAGCGCATCGGCAAAGTTGTAGACGTCCTCGAGGATGGCGGGGGCCTTTGACCACTTTTCAAATTTGGCACCGTGCGAATGATACCAGACATTCCACTCATCGAACGATAAATCGATCCGATGTTTACTGTGACGTTTGCCTTGAACATAATCGCAGCAGGCGATGACCGAAGCG
>CAZEXA010000036.1:1162-7992 GCA_964516565.1 uncultured Eubacteriales bacterium
CTTGGCAAGAAAGCTCTTGATGTCAAGGTCGCCCATGCCGAAGTACTGGTGAAGAGATATGTAGTCAACCCTTTCATAGGCGAGGTCGAGGGCAGTGGTTTCCCACTCGCCGAAGGTACGCATCCCGCCGCTGCTGCTGCCGCAAAGGACAAGCTCTATGGAGGGGTCGGTCATCTTCATGACCTTGGCGGTTTCGTTCGCAATACGCCCGTACTCGGCGGCAGTCTTGTGGCCGATTTGCCAGTTGCCGTCCATCTCGTTGCCCAGACACCAATATTTCACGCCGTGCGGTTTTTTGTATCCGTTTTTGATTCTTTGATCGCTGCGATAAGTGCCGCTTGGGTGGTTACAGTATTCCACGAGGCTGCGCGCCTCATCGGGACCGCGCGTGCCGAGGTTGACAGCCATGAGCGGCTCAATTTGGGCTTTTTTACACCACGTTAAAAATTCATCGGTGCCGAATTCATTTGTTTCGAGCGATTCCCACGCCAGCTCCATGCGCCGCGGACGGTCTTTTTTGGGACCGATACCGTCTTCCCAGTTGTATCCGGAAACAAAGTTGCCGCCGGGATAGCGTACAATGGTGACGCCGAGCTGCTTTGTCAGCTCCAGGACGTCTTTGCGAAAACCGTTCTTGTCGGCTTTGGGGTGTCCGGGCTCATAGATGCCGCCGTAAACGGCGCGTCCGAGGTGCTCGACAAAGGAGCCGAAAACACGGTTGTCAACTTTGCCGACTACATATTCGGCGCAGACGGTGAGGGCAGCCATTTTCATCATTAAAACCATCCTTTATCTGCGAGGCGGAAGTTCTGTCCGTTCGGCGTAGCCGATTCATATCTTCACCTACGATATGAAAGGACAAAACTTCCCGTTTGAAGATTTATCTTCAAACTTTATTCCTCGGGGAGGAACGCCTTGTGAATGGCGGCGACGGCTCTGTCGGCGTCTTTTTCGTCGATAAGAACGGAAATCTTAATCTCGCTGGTGGCAATCATCTGGATATTGACGTCGATTTCATAGAGCGCCTCAAACATTTTGGAAGCGGTGCCGGGGTGCGTTTCCATACCTGCGCCGACGACGGAAACCTTTGCGACATCCGTTGCGCAGAGGATTTTCGAGTCCTCAAGATTGGCGAAGGCGTCACCAAGCGCTTCGAGGGCAGCGTCTTTTGCCGAGCGGGCGATAGTGAACGCGATATCCTCGTGACCGTCTCTGCCCGCTGACTGCAGGATGATATCGACGTTGATTTTTTTAGCGGCGAGGCGGGAGAATATCTTAAAGGCGATTCCCGGCACGTCGGGAACATTCATCAATGTGATTCGGGCGACGTTGGTGTCCTTCGTTACGCCTCTGACAAGCATTTTTTCCATCTTTGTGACCTCCTTGACAAGGGTTCCGGGAACCCGTTTATAGCTGGAGAGAACCTCCAGTTCGATGCCGTATTTTTTTGCCATTTCAACCGAGCGGTTATTGAGCACCTGCGCGCCGAGGGTGGCGAGCTCAAGCATTTCGTCGTAAGTGATTTCGTCAAGCTTCTTAGCGTTCGGAATCTTGCGCGGGTCGGCGGTGAAAACGCCCTCAACGTCGGTGAAAATCTGGCACCGGTCGGCGCGAAGCGCCGAGGCGATGGCAACCGCGCTCGTGTCCGAGCCGCCGCGCCCTAAAGTCGTGACGTCGTCATACTTATTCAGACCCTGGAAGCCCGCAACGATGACGATGTTCTTCTTCCCCAGCTCCGAACGAAGACGGTCCGGTTTGATGCTTTTGATTCTGGCCGATCCGTAGGTCGAGTCGGTTGTAAAACCTGCCTGCCAGCCGAGTAGCGACACGACAGGAAATCCAAGCTTCTCAATAGCCATGGCCAGAAGCGCAATGGAGATTTGTTCGCCGGCGGTCATTAAAACGTCCATTTCACGGGCGGAAGGTTTCGAATTAATCTCTTTTCCTTTGGCGATGAGGTCATCTGTGGTATCGCCCTGTGCTGACACAACGACGACGACTTCGTGCCCTGCCGCGTAGGTTTCTGTTACAATGTGTGCGACATTCATGACGCGTTCGGCGTCCTTGACGGAACTGCCTCCGAATTTCTGAACAATGAGTGCCATTAGGTTTCCCCCTTTGGAAAAATTATAATCACCGATTATTAATAGTCGGTTACACGAATTATCGACAGCGGATTAACGGGAAGCGCGTTAAGCTTTTTAAGCAACAACCCCTCTTTTTCAGGCGGTGTGACAAACGCCAACTCGTTGGAGGGAGCGTTCTTACGCTTTAAAAGAGTCACGCCGGGAAAGGCGTCCTCAACGGCGGCAAGGGTACTCAAAAACTCGCCTGTTTCGGCACGGACATACAGAGAAACGGGAATCTCGAGATAGTCCTCGACATAGTCGTCAAGCGGTTCGTACCAGCCGAAGAGCTTTTTTGTCGCAGTGTGCTTGGCACAGTCGATGATATCCGCGACGACGGCGCTCGCCGTCGGCAGTTTTCCGGCGCCGCGCCCGTAAAACACAACGTCGCCGATGGCGTCCCCGCGGACGAGAATGGCGTTGAACACATCGTCAACATGGGCAATCTGGCTGTGGTTCTGTACAAAGGCGGGACCGACGAGTATATATATTTTACCGTTGTCAAGCCGTTTGGCGCTTGCGATGAGCTTAATGACGCCGCCCCAGCTTTTCGCATATTCGACGTCCGCGGGCATAATGCCCGTGATACCCTCAGTGTGCGTATCCTTCGGATAGACGTGATAACCGAAGCAGAGCGAGGCAAGAATACATATTTTCCGACAGGAGTCAAGCCCTTCGACATCGGCAGAGGGGTTTCGCTCGGCGTACCCGTATTGCTGGGCGAGTGCAAGCGCCTCGGAGAAGCTCATTTTTTCATCAATCATTTTCGTAAGGATAAAGTTCGTCGTTCCGTTTAAAATGCCGGCAATCTCGTTGATCTCGTTGGCGGCAAGGCATTGGCTGATGGGGCGAATAATCGGTATTCCGCCGCCGACGCTCGCCTCAAACAGGAAATTGACGTTTTGCTCGTCCGCAATACGCAGAAGTTCGTACCCATAAGTCGCCACAAGCTCCTTGTTGGAAGATACGACATGCTTACCCGCCTCAAGACAGGAGCGTACATAGTGGTAGGCGGGATCGGTTCCGCCCATGGTCTCAACGACAATCTTCACCTCGTCGTCCTGAAGAATATCATAGAAATTTTTCGTAAACAAAGAATGATAAGGACAGTCCGGGAAATCCCGAATATCCAAAATGTATTTCAGCGAAAGATCGCTTTGTGTGCTGCGGCGGATGATGCTCTGTTTATTTTTTTCAAAGAGTTCCACAACGCCCGAGCCGACGATTCCGTATCCCATGACGGCTATCTGCATTTTCGCTTGTTCTCCTCTCGGTGTTTTTAAAGCTGCAAACTGCAGATAGTTTAACATAAAATCGAACAGGAATAAAGAGAAAGTATTAAAAAAAATAAAAATTTCCGTAAAACTTTTCTGTTTTCATTGTAAAATGTTGGCAAATGGTTTAAACTATTGACGAAATGTTTGGAGGGGATACTTATGGACACTAAAATTGATCGGAGAAAGAACTTTTTGGTCAATTTTGCCTATGTGGCGCTGTTAGTCCTGACATACTATTTTTTTGTCAAATATGCACTCGGCTATATTTTCCCGTTCTTAATTGCGGCGCTTTTAGCGGTAGCGCTCCAGCGGCCGATTCGATTTTTGAGTAAAAAGTTAAAGACTAAAAAAAAGGCCGCCATATCCGGGGCGCTCGTTTTCGTCATCTGTCTGCTGCTTGGGTTGCTTCTGGTACTCGCCGGTATTTTTGCGGTTGGTGAAATCGAGAGCTTTGCCAACTACCTCAGCGGTGAATTCACTCATTTGCCCCAATACATCGACGATCTGGAGAATTGGCTGTTGAATATGGTCAATCATTTCCCGCTGTCGATGCGGACGTCACTTTATCAGTCCATCACGGATTTTTTCAACAACAACCTGTCATTTGGCGATCAGCCTTCAGCCACCACCGGGGCTAACTTTGACTTATCCCTCCTGCTTACGCCACTGACGGGCGTTTGGAGCACTGCCAAAAGAATTCCGTCCATCATGCTGGCGATTCTCGTTACCATTATTTCCTGCTTTTTTATGACGATAGGGTACACCACTATCCGCGATATGCTACTGGGATTTTTCCCCATTGATACTCAGCATCGGATCGTGGCGGTTAAGCGCTCGTTTTTCAGAGCGCTCGGGAAAATGGTCAGGGCATATTGCCTGATAATGTTGATTACTTTTACGGAAATGATGCTGGGCTTAAACTTGCTTAAGATGTTCGGCGTCTATGAGGGAGGATACATTTTTGTCATAGCACTGGCTACGGCAATTGTGGATATTATCCCCGTACTCGGAACGGGCGCCGTTTTGATTCCCTGGGCAATCGTCTGTCTGCTGCTTGGTAATTACGGACTCGGTATCGGACTGCTCGTGATGTACGGGGCGATTTCCGTGCTCCGTCAAATTATTGAACCGAAGCTTGTCGCCGGACAAGTGGGGCTGCCGGCTATCTTCACCTTCATGGCTTTGTTTGTCGGCGCTAAAATATTCGGTGTGCTCGGCATCATCATTTTACCGTTGACGGTTATTGCCCTCAAACTGATGCACGACGAGGGCGTATTTACGGACAGCATTCTTGAAAAAGGCAAAGCAAAGGAGTTAACCGAAAACCGATGATCGATATCCATTCGCATATATTGCCGTATCTTGACGACGGTGCCGAGAACACCGGAGAATTTTTGAGACTAGCCGAAATAGCGCGGGACAACGCCGTTAAGGCGATTATTGCGACACCCCACTTCTATTCATATCATCGCGTCAAGGAATTGACTAAAAAACGGGACGGCGTTTTGGATAAAATGCGCGATATTTTAGCGCGGCAGGTAATTGACCTTAAGCTCTACGGAGGTTTCGAGGTGTATTGCCGCGAGGAAATTTTGCAAATAAAGGATTTTTCCGCCTTGACCCTCGCGGGGAGCCGGTATATGCTTTGCGAGTTCGATTTTAACGAACCGGATACGCTTGTGTTCATTCGCTGTATTGAGCATTTTCACGCGCGGGGAATTGTGCCGGTTATTGCGCATCCGGAGAGGTATGCCGCCTTTTTTTCGGACTATGAAGCCCTCAACGATATCGCCCGCAGAGGCGTTCTGTTTCAGCTCAACGTCGGATCGCTGTTTGGCGGCTACGGTCAAAGAGAGCGGCGGCTGGCGCTGACGATGCTGCAATGCGGCTTTTGTGATTTTCTGGCGACAGACGCGCACTCGGTCAACAACAGATCGTCCAACCTTCTTGAGATGATCATCGCCTCCGGTGCGGAATTTGCCGTGGGCGAACTGCGCACGGTGACCCAGGATAATCCCGAAAAAATTATACGAAATGACGATATCAACATACCGCGCCGCGGAACAATCAATTATGACGCACTGTTGTAGGCGACTATCCGGAAATTCACACGCACAAGGAGAAGAATCATGGTGAACAAAACCGCGTTGATAATCGGTGCCGGCCCTGCGGGGCTTACGGCCGCCTACACCTTTTTAAAAGAGACGGATATCCACCCGATTATCCTTGAGGAGAGTCCGTATATCGGGGGTATTTCACGAACGGCTGTCCACAACGGCAATCGGATGGACCTTGGCGGCCACCGCTTTTTTTCGAAAAATGCTGAAGTCAACACCCTGTGGGAGGAACTGATGCCGCTTCAGGGCAAACCGTCGCGTGACGATTTGGCTGTCTCGGCTGACAAGGTTTTTTCCGAAAACGGTCCCGATCCCGAGAAAGAAGACCGCGTGATGCTCGTGCGAAACCGGGTGTCACGCATCTACTATTTACGGAAGTTTTTTGATTATCCGATTTCTTTAAAGCTTAGCACCTTCGCCAATATGGGGCTTAAGCGCACCATGAATGCCGGTTTCGGTTATCTGCATTCCATGATTTCCAAAAGAGAAGAAACCTCTCTTGAAAATTTCTATATCAACCGCTTCGGGAAACCCCTATATGAAATGTTTTTTGAGGATTACACAACAAAACTGTGGGGTGTTTCGCCGTCGGAGCTTTCCGCCGAGTGGGGGGCACAGCGCGTTAAGGGGCTGTCTCTCATGAAGGCGGTGCTCGGTGTATTTCATATCGGCAAGACGGAGACTTCGCTGATTGAGCAGTTTTCGTACCCGAAGCTCGGTCCCGGCCAGTTTTGGGAAACGCTCGCCGCGGAGATTCAAAAGCGCGGCGGAGAAATTCTACTGAATACCCGTGCCGAAGCCATAGAAGTCGTAAACGGCAGGATTCTAAGCGTCACAGCGGTTTCGGACGGCGAAGAAAAAAAGTTTTCAGCCGATTACTATATTTCCTCCATGTCTGCCAAGGACCTTGTTGCGGGGATGGGCGAGGCGGCTCCCGCCGATGTTCGGGAGATTGCCTCGGCGTTGCCTTACCGTGATTTTATGACCGTCGGGCTGCTCGTCGATAAACTCAAATTAAAGAATAAAACGGACATAAAGACCGTTTCCGACTTCGTGCCGGACTGTTGGATATATATTCAGGAGCGCGATGTGAAGCTCGGACGGCTCCAGATTTTTAACAACTGGTCGCCTTACCTTTTAAAAGACCCCGAGCACACGGCGTTTATCGGTCTTGAATATTTTTGCGACGAGGGTGACAAGTACTGGAACATGAGCGATACCGAATTTATCAGGTTTGCCGTTGACGAGCTTGTGAAAATCGACATTATCGACCACGATGCCGTTCTCGACAGCGTGCGCCTCAAGGTGAA
>CAZEXA010000036.1:8002-20811 GCA_964516565.1 uncultured Eubacteriales bacterium
TTTCGGTGCTTATAATCGGTTTGACACCGTGAAGGATTATCTCTCATCAATAGATAATCTGTACTGTATCGGGCGCAACGGTCAGCACAGGTATAACAATATGGATCATTCGATGCTGACCGCCTTAGAGGCCGTCCGCGCCATTAAATCCGGCACCGGCAAGGACGGCATCTGGGATGTCAACACCGAACAGGAATACCACGAATCGAAATGACCATATATACGGCAGTCGCCGTCGGCATAATTGCACCGACGGCGACTGTTTAATTTTTTATTTTATTTTGCCTTTGAGTTCTTAAACCATACAATATATAAAGCGATTGCCAGAGCGGTGAGAACGGGGTACACGACAGAAAAGGCCATGCCTGCGCGCAGTCCGAGCTGCTCGTTTGTCATATCGTTTCCGAAAAGTGACGTCAAAAAACGGATTTTATCGGCGTTGTCGGAGATAAGCCCCGTTATCCATGGGCAGAAGGCGGCACCGCAGTCGCCGGCAAAGGCGAGAATGGCGAAAATCCACGCTCCCGCCGAAGGGAAGGAGCGGTCGGCAAGAACGAGCGTCCCCGGCCAGAGCATCGCCGAGAAGAAGCCCGTCAGGGCGCAGGCGATAAGCCCGACAGACGGCTGCTCCGTAAAGGCTACGGCGATATATGTGAATATGGCGCAGATCGAAAAACCGAGCATTGCCTTTTCGAGACACAAGCGGTTGCCCGCGACGCCGAACAGAATCCTGCACAGCGTGAGCATGAGGGCGAACATGAAGATTCCGAGAGAATCCCCGAGCAGCTTCGGCAGGGACATCGCCTTTTCCATATATGCGGAGCTCCACTGCACCATATTGTTTTCAACGCCCGCCCCAAAGAAAATAATCAGCAGACAAACGAAAAACAGCGGATTTTTTACGATTTTTCCGATGTGTGAAGCTTTGGCGTGGGCGCTGTCGGTATGCGTAAATTTCGCATTTAAATACATAATAAAATTGATGAGCGGTAAAAGCGCGAAGCAGGCGATGATAATCTGCCAATGCTCTTCTCCGGTAAGCCGGATAAAGACGGTGGTAATCAGAATACAGAGCATCTGTCCGATGCCGTAGGTGGCGTGCAGAAACGCCATACTGCCCGATTTGGAGGGCGAGGGCAGGGAGTTAATCAGCGGGCTGATGACGATTTCCATAAGACCGCCGCCTATTGAGTAGAGGACCGTTGCGATGATAAAACCGAAATACGGTTCGGAAAAAATACTCGGGGACGCGGCGAACAGCAGCAATCCGCAGAAAGCCAGCGCGTCGGCGATGAGGACAAACGGCTTGTAGCCGTGCTTGTCGGCGGCGCGGCTGAGGAGCAGGTCGGTGATGAGCTGCGTGATGAAGTTGATGCTCAGAAGCGATGCCAGACGGAGATAGGAAAGCCCCAAATCGTTTTTTATCGGGACGAAAAGGAGCGGGATCAGCGTAATGACTGACGCCTGTACGAAATACGATATGTAGCAGGCTGCGCGTGTCAGTGTATAGCGGCTGTTTTCGTTCATGTGTGATTTTCCTGCCTGTACTTTTCAATTTGGGCGACAGCCAACGCGTCGCAGCGCTCGTTTTCGGGGTGTCCGTCGTGTCCTTTGACCCAATGAATATCGAGCGTGTGGCGCTCGCACAGCGTTAAAAGCGCTTCCCACAAATCGGCGTTGAGCGCGGGCTTTTTATCCGATTTTTTAATCCAGTTATTCTGCCTCCACGCTTTTGCCCAGCCTTTGCTTAAGCCGTCGGCGACATAGGAGGAGTCCGTGCAGAGGATGACCCGGCACGGTTCCTTAAGTGCGTGGAGTCCCTCGATGACGGCGAAGAGTTCCATACGGTTATTGGTGGTATCCCGGTCATAGCCTGAAAGCTCTTTTTCTTTGCCTTGGTAGCGTAAAATCGCCGCCCAGCCGCCCGGTCCGGGATTGCCGCTGCACGCGCCGTCGGTAAAAAGCTCTACCGTTTTCCTCTCCATATAACCTCCAATATAATTGCAACCGCGGGTTCCTTTAAATCTGACGTCTGATATCTGAATTCTGATTTCTATTTTATCACAAAGTAAAAAAATAGCAAGTGATGTTTAAGTAGCGTTTTTCAGGCAATACTTCCTGTAGATTGATGTTTTTTAGGAGGAATTGTCTTGAAGGCAGTCATCATGGCCGGCGGCGAGGGGAGCAGGCTGCGGCCTTTGACCTGTACGTTGCCAAAGCCCATGGCAAGACTCTGCGGCACGCCGGTGCTTGTCTACATTCTTGACCTTCTGGCTGCCGCGGGGTTTTCGGAGGTCACATTGACGCTGAAGTATATGCCGCAGGCGATTATTGAGTATTTCGGCGACGAAGAGTACAAGGGTCTGAAACTGGAATTTATCATTGAGGACGCACCGCTCGGAACGGCGGGCAGCGTTAAAAATGCGTTGTCTGACAGCGGGGAGAGCGTTCTTGTCATCAGCGGTGACGCCATGTGCGATTATACCCTGAAAGAAATCATTGAAACGCACAAGGAAAGCGGTGCCGACGCGACAATCGTCTGTACGCGCGTAGACGACCCGCGGGAGTACGGGCTTCTCAAGGCAGATGAAAACGGATTTGTGACCGGTTTTATTGAAAAGCCCGCGTGGAGCCAGGCGAACTGCGATTTGGCGAACACCGGCATCTATATCTTAGAGCCGACATGCCTTGCCGAGATTCCGGCGGATATCCCCTATGATTTCGCCTCCGAGTTGTTCCCCAAGCTCCTTTCGCAGGGCAAAAAGCTGGCGGTCTGTACGCCGGCGGGGTACTGGTGTGACATCGGGGATTTGCAGTCCTACCGCCAATGCCAGATAGATATGCTGTCCGGCAAGGTCAGCTGCGGCATGAAGCCGGTTGCTCAGGGGATTTTCGCCAAAGGGATGCTGCCGAAGGGCGATTTTGTGGTCATACCGCCCTCCTATATCGGTCAGAACGTTCAGATTGAAAACGGCGCGGTCATCGGGCCGGGAAGCGTCATTGATGACAACTGCTTAGTCGGGGCGGGCAGCAAGGTGCGCGAGTCGGTCGTTCTCGAAAACGCCTATATCTCCTCGCGCTGTGTCATCAATGGCGCGATTGTGTCGTCGGGAGCGTCCGTCAAGAGAGGGGCGTCGCTGTTTGAGGGAAGCGCAGTCGGTTCGGACGCAGTCATCGGGGAAAACGCCGCGGTCGGGACAAACGTTCTCATCTGGCCGGGGCGAGAAGTGCACAGCGGCGTGACTGCTAAGGAAAACCTGAAATACGGCACTTGTTCGAAGGTGATGCTTATTGACGACGGACTTGAGGGCGATTTCGGCGTGGAGTTGACTCCGGAGCGTGCCGCTTCGCTGGGCAGCGCCGTGGGCAGCATAGAGGAAAACATTCGCGTCGGGATTGGCACCGACGGCTGTATCAACTCCGAGGCGCTCAAATACGGCATTTTAGGCGGACTTATCTCTTGCGGAGCGCGGGTTTGGGATTTTTCGGCTTGCTTTGAGGCACAAATGTACTTCTTTACCGCATTCTGCGGGCTTTCCTTAGGTGTCTATATCGCCGGGGGAGACAGCGGCACCTCAATTAAACTGACGGAAAAAGGCGGTTTGTCACTGACGAGGAGTACGCAGAGGAATATCGTCGGCAGGCTCAGTAAAGGCGAATACAACCGTTGTACCGGTGCACAGTGCAAGATGGTCACCGATATGCAGAGTGTCAGTATGATGTATATGCGCGAGCTATGCACGCAGGCGAAAGCCGATCTTACAGGGC
Source organism: uncultured Eubacteriales bacterium (assembly GCA_964516565.1). GTDB lineage: Bacteria > Bacillota > Clostridia > Oscillospirales > Acutalibacteraceae > DTU089. Next base: position 11,771 of record CAZEXA010000036.1, read on the forward strand.
TTGAGGTGGCTGTCATCTGTTCGGATGCGCGGATAGACGACATCATGGCGCACGCGCTGGAACGGCTCAGCTGCATACAGCGCGGCGATGACCTTGTCGTCCGTATCAGCGGCGGCGGTACGCGCGCGTCAATCTATGAAAACGGCGCGGGCTTTTCGTTTGAGAAGCTTTTAGCGGTTGTTGCCTATGACGAATTGAAAAACGGTGCGGATATCGCGCTGCCGTGGGATGCTCCGCAGATAATAACGAGTCTTGGCGGCGAATTGGGACGCCGCGTTCTGCGTTACGCGGACAACGCGGTCAAGGACACCGATGCTCAGGCGCGCGATACGGGTATCCGTCAGCTTTGGGCGCGTGACGCGCTGTTTCTGACGGTACGCGTCCTTTCGGTTATGCGTGAAAGGAAAAGTTCACTTGCGGAGCTTACCGCTGAACTGCCCGAGTTTTACGTCGCCCGTAAAAAGGTGGACATTGATGTATCACCCGCCAGGGTGTCCAAACGGCTTTTAGAGGAGCGGTTTTCGGGAGGCGACAGTGAAGGCATCGTCTTTTCCGGTGACAAGGGACACGCTAAAATCAAGGCTGAAAGCTCCGGCGGAGCGCTCAGGATCATTACCGAGGCATTAACGCTCGAGGCGGCTGAAGAGCTTTGCGCAGATATTGAATCAATTATTCGTCGTATTTCACTTGACATTAAAGGGGATAAATAGTAGAATAATTCTCTAAACTGTGACAGTATCTATTACTATGACATAATCAGAATTGGAGAAACTATGCAAAACAGCAAATCCGGCGCGTCGAAAAGCCGTGCGCCGAAAAACACTCCGCTTGCCGAAAAAAAGGCAGACGGCACAGTCAGTGCCGTTAAAAAAACAGGTAAATACGGAAGAATTCAGCCTTTAAAATCAACTGTACAGCCGGTAAGAATCGCTTTTCTCGGCGGCCTCAACGAGGTCGGCAAGAATATGACGTTGTATGCCTACGGCGAGGACATGATGTTGGTTGACTGTGGTCTCGCGTTTCCCGATACGGAAATGTTCGGGGTTGATTTTGTCATCCCCGATTTTACCTTTGTCGAGAGAAATGCCGATAAAATCAAGGGCATCGTCATTACGCATGGTCATGAGGACCATATCGGCGGTCTTGCCTATTTGCTCAAAGCCGTAAAAATACCGGTCTACGCGACGCGCCTGACCGCCGGGCTCATCGGCGGCAAGCTCGCCGAGCATAAGCTGACCAACGACATAACGGTCAATGTCGTCGCCCCGGGAGACGTGATCCGGCTCGGCGGGTTTTCGGTCGAACTCGTCAAGGTGAACCACTCGATTCCCGATTCCGTCGCGCTTTCGATAACCTGCGAAGCGGGTGTCATCGTACAGACGGGGGACTTTAAGATTGATACCACGCCGATTGACGGCGAGATGATCAATCTCTCCCGTTTCGCCGAAATCGGTAACGCCGGTGTTCTCTGTATGCTGTCGGATTCAACCAACGCCGAGAATCCGGGATATGCCCAGAGCGAGAGCAAGGTGGGCGAATCGTTTGCCAACCTGTTTTCAAAAGCCGGCAGCCGGCGTATCCTTATCGCCACGTTTGCCTCGAATATCCATCGTGTACAGCAGATTATCAATATTGCTGAAAAAACAGGCCGGAAGGTCGCCCTGTCCGGGCGCAGCCTCGAAAACGTCGTCAGCATCGGTACCGAGCTTGGCTATCTTGAAATCCCCGAGGGTGTATTGATCGGCATCGATGATATACGCCAGTATTCCGACGACAGGCTTGTCATTATCACGACAGGCAGTCAGGGGGAAACGATGTCGGCGCTTTCCAGAATGTCAACCGGCGAGCACCGCCGCGTCGAGATTGGTAAAAACGATTATGTCATCATTTCGGCAAAGCCGATTCCCGGCAACGAGAAAACCGTGTATAAGGTTATCAACGACCTCATGCGGCTGGGCGCGGAGGTTATTTATGAGAAAATGTACGATGTGCATGTTTCCGGCCACGCGTGTCAGGAGGAGCTAAAGCTTCTGATGTCGCTTGTCAAACCGAAGTATTTTATTCCCGTGCACGGCGAGCAGAAGCACCTGCGCCGCCACGCGCAGCTGGCTGAGAGCATCGGAATTCCCGAAAAGAACATCATGATTACCGACAATGGGCGTGAAGTCAGCGTTTCGGCGAATGGTATTACCGTCACCGGTGCGGTGCCTGCCGGCGGCATTTTTGTCGACGGCTACGGCGTCGGCGATGTCGGAAACGTCGTCATGCGCGATAGGCGTCATCTCGGTAGGGACGGCGTGATTATCATCACGGTATCTGTCGATGCCGGTTCGGGCGAACTGCTCTCCGGTCCGGAGGTCGTGTCGCGCGGCTTTATCTATGTGCGTGACGCGGAGGAACTGATTGCCGAGGCGGCGCAGAAGTCCACCGCGATTATTGAGAGTTTTCCGCCGTACAGCTTTGATGCTGCGGCGATGAGAACCAAGATCAAGGACGAGGTGTCGCGCCTCATGTACGAGAGAACCAAGCGTTCCCCTATGGTTCTCCCGATTGTCATGGAAATCTGATTTAAGGACGGTGTTCTCGCTTTGAAGGCTAAGGATTATTTTAACCAGAGCCCGGCGGCGTTCTGCGCCGTCCTAACTTTGCTGTTGTTTTCCTTAACCCTCATCCCCTTAAATACCGTGTACGCCGTCTGCGCGTTTTTATGTACGGTCATCGTGCTTTTTTTAACAATATTGCTGCTTCACCGCCAGATTAAAAATACAAAAAAGGTGCTGGCATCTGTTGAAAAGTCGATGAATTTTTCTGATTTTGAAGCTGTTTCGACATTTCCGCTTCCGGTTCTCATCGGCAGTGCCGAAGGCGGTATCGTCTGGTATAACAACCTGTTCGCCTCGTGGGTTATCGGCAACAACGAGGTGACCGGACGCAGTATCACGCAGTTTACCTCCGGATGTCCGATTGAGGAGATTAACTACAGGCAGAGCATTTTTTGCGAATACGGCGGGAAGCGTTTCACCATATTCATCAACCATATTCTTTGCGAGGCAAATCCCTTATACGTCATGTATTTCGTGGATGATACATATTTGAAAAACGTCGCCGATGAATATTTCAGCTCTCTGCCGTTCGTCATGTTTTTATCTCTTGACAACCGGGAGGAGTGGGCACGGCAGTACGCGGACAGCGACTTTCAAGAAATGACCAACAGCGTACAGCGCATCATCGAGCAGTGGCTTAAAGGCAGAGGCGTCCTGTTTCGGAAGCTCAATTCCGGGCGCTTTCTGATCGTTGGTGAGGAGCGCTGCCTGACCGAGCTCATCAATGAGAAATTTAAGGTGCTTGAGCTTGTGCGGGCGTATACTTATGCCGGAAAATCCGTCGGTGCCTCGCTGTCAATCGGCGTGGGCAAGAGCGGGCGCATCGCTCAATGCGAATCTGACGCGGCGGCGGCGCTCGATATGGCCCGCGGGCGCGGCGGGGATCAAGCGGTCTTAAAGACACAGGACGAATTCAGCTTTTTCGGCGGTGTTTCGGGCGGAGTGGAAACACGCTCGAAAATAGGTGCCAGAGTCATCGCGTCGTCGATGGCGGAGCTTATCGGCACAGCGGACCTGTTCCTTATCATGGGGCACCGCTTTGCGGATTTTGACAGTATCGGCGCGGCATTCGGCATGTATACTTTGGCGCGTTCGCTCGGGAAAGAGGCGCGTATCGTCGTTGCCAAGGAAACGGCGCTCGCCGGCACACTGATTGAAAACATTGAAAATGCCGTCAACGGGGAAATTTTTATCGACCCGCCGAGAGCGTTGTCAATGCGGACAAACGACACGCTGCTCTGCGTCGTCGATACGCACAGAACGGAGTTTACCGAGAGCCCTGAGCTTTTTAAAAGCATTTCCAAGGCAATTGTCATCGACCATCACCGAAAGACCGTTGACCATATAGCGGGTGCGGCGATTTTCTACCATGAGCCATACGCTTCTTCCACCTGCGAGATGGTGACGGAAATTCTCGGATACAGCAAGAGCCTTCCGAAGATTGACCCGCTCACCGCCGAGGCGCTATTGTCGGGCATTGTGCTCGATACGAAGGACTTCGTCCTGCGCGCCGGAGCGCGCACCTTCGAAGCTGCGGCGGCGCTCAAGGACTGCGGCGCGAACACGGTCAGCGTCCGCAAGCTGTTTTCAGGCACCTGGGAAGAAGGCTTGCTCAAAAACGCCGTCATGGCGTCGGCAGAGGTTTTCGGCGTCTATGCAGTTGCTCTGTGCGATTCCGTGGAACCGTTCGCCCGTATTGCCTGCGCCAGAGCGGCTGACGAGCTTTTAGAGATGAAGGGTGTCGGAGCGTCTTTTGTGCTGTATATGGCGGGCGACGCGGTCTGTGTGTCGGCGCGGTCGCTGGGTGAAATCAATGTTCAGCTTATTATGGAGGCGCTCGGCGGCGGAGGACACAACACGATGGCCGCCGCGCAGCTTCCTAACACCACACTCTCCGAGGGGCGAGAGAAGCTACTGAGTGTGCTGAAAATCAATGAGTAAGGAGGAAACGCTATGGAGGTCATGTTGAAGACCGACGTCAAGGGACTCGGCAAGAAGGGTGATAGGGTAACGGTTTCCGACGGCTACGCACGCAACTTCTTGTTTCCGCGGTCACTGGCTGTCGCGATGAGCGCGCAGATTGTCACCGAGCTTAAAAACAAAGAGGCTGCCGAGGTACATAAGATGCAGGAAGAGTTGCGGCTCGCAAGGGAATTCGGCGAGAAGCTCGACGGGAAAACCGTCAAGGTCAGCGCGAAGGCGGGACAGAACGGAAAGCTGTTCGGTTCGGTTACCTCCAAGGAAATTGCCCTTCAAATCAAGGAGCAGTTCGGCACCGACATCGACAAACGCAAGATCGTTGTGGAGGATATCAAGGCGTTCGGGACATATACCGCGCAGATTAAAATCCACCACGAAGTCAGCGTTTCGCTGTACGTCGTCGTCGGTGAATGAGTGTTTATGGGGATGAAAGGACGTTTAGGCAATGGCTGATACGTTGGCGGCGGGCGCCGAAATACTCTTGAATCTGCCATCGAGCTTAGAGGCTGAACAGGCCGTACTCGGCTCGGTGCTTATTGAGCCGGAGATTATCACAAAGCTTCTCACGGCGGTAAAATCCGACTATTTTTATTATCCGCAGAACAGGACTATTTTTGACGCCATTTGTGCGCTTGACGCGGTGGGAGAGAAAATCGACCCGCTCTTGGTTTTGGAATCGCTGAAAAGCGACGGTCAGTTTGACGACGCGGGCGGCAGAAATTACCTTGCCCAGTTGGCGCGAACGGTACCGTCCACAGCCAACGTGGATTCATACATTAAAATTGTTCGGGATAAATTTTATATCCGAACGCTGATGCTTGCCGCCAGAAAAATTATTGACGATGCGGCTGCGGAGTCCGACGATGCCGATTTGCTCCTCGACGCGGCAGAACAGCGGATATACGATATCCGTCGGGGTAAGACTACCAACGACCTGCAGCGCCTTTCCGATATCATTACCGGCGAGGTTTTTCCGCGGCTGGACGAGCTGTCCGCCGAAAAAGGTGATGCCAACCGGCCGATTCCCTCGGGCTTTTCAGAGCTTGACAAAATTATTACGGGCTTCAACAAATCCGATTTGGTTCTCATCGGCGCACGTCCTGCGATGGGCAAGACAAGCCTTGCGCTTAACATGGCGGTCAATATCGCAAAAAAAAGCAAGAAAGTGGCGTTTTTTACGCTGGAGATGTCCAATCAACAGGTCGCCCAAAGAGTGTTATCTACAGAGTCCTGCCTGAGCAACCAGCTGCTGCAGAGTGGCAACCTGACGAGCGAATATTGGGGTATTCTTGCCGAGGCGCTTTCGAGTTTGCGCAGCTGCGAGCTATATTTTGATGAAACCGCGAATATTACCGTCCCCGAGATAAAAGCTAAGGTCAGGCGAATGAAAAACGTGGATTGTGTGTTCATCGACTATCTCGGTCTTTTGGCACCGAGCAAAAAAACAGAAAACAAGGTTCAGGAAATCGCCGACATCACGCGCGGACTGAAATTGATGGCAAAGGACCTGCGCTTACCTGTCGTCTGCTGTGCGCAGCTTTCCAGAGGACCGGAGGCGAAGTCCGGCAGGAGCGCGCGCAAGCCGGTGCTTTCGGATTTGCGCGACTCCGGCGCCATTGAGCAAGACGCCGATATGGTATTTTTACTGTACAGGGAAGATTATTATCAGGATAATGACGGCGATCCCCGGGAGGCCAGCGTCAATACCGCCGAGCTGCTCGTTGCTAAAAACCGCCACGGCCCCACGGGAAATGTGGCGCTTTCGTGGGATAAGGAGCGCACGTTGTTTACGGTGAGAGAAAACCGCTACGATGATGAGGCATAAGGCTGAGAAAACCATAGCGCAGTACGGGATGCTCTCTAAAGGAGACGCCGTAATTGTCGGCGTGTCGGGCGGAGCGGATTCCGTGGCGCTCCTTCATTTGCTCAATTCGCTTTCCGAAGAAATGTGCCTTAAGGTAATCGCCGTGCACCTGAATCATGGAATCAGGGGCGCGGAGGCTGACAGAGACGCCGCTTATGTCGGGGAACTTTGCGCTCGGTGGGGCACTATGTGCGTGACAAAACGCGTTGACTGTGCCGCTTTGGCGCTAAAGTCCGGCGAGGGGCTTGAGGAATGCGGCCGCCGCTTGCGCTATGAGCTGTTTTCGCGGGTTGCCGACCGCTATGAAAACGCGAGAATCGCGACCGCGCACACCGCCGACGATAATCTTGAAACGCTGCTGCTGAACCTGACCCGCGGGGCGTCGCTCAAGGGCTTATGCGGTATTCCGCCGATAAGGGGCAACATCATCCGGCCGCTGATTAAGTGTTCCCGCGCCGAAATTGAGGCATATTGCTTTGAAAACGGTCTTGAATATATGACCGACAGCACAAATTTAAACTGCGACTATTCCCGGAATTTGCTGAGAAACCGCGTCGTACCGGTGCTGCGGGAATTAAATCCCGACGTTGCCGGAGCCGCAGAAAGGCTGACCGACCTCGTTACACAGGATGAAACCTTTTTAAACGAACTTTCCGACAGATTGTATACCGAGGCGCTGCGCGGCAAAAATACCTTTGACGCCGCTGTTTTAAGGAGTGCCGCACTTCCCTTACGAAGTCGTCTGTATACCCGCGTATATGCGTCTATGACCGGGCAGCGTCTGTCCGACACCAACACAGTCGGGCGTATCGAAGACGTTTTGTACGCAGGAGGAAAGGTGCAGCTGCAAAAACGGCTGTATGTCGAGCATACCGGCGAAAATCTCTGCTTTTTCTTCCCGGAACAGGGTAAACGCCGTCTTGCGCCGACTCCCGTCGAACAGCTGCCGTTTTTTTATGATACCGGTCTGTTCAGGGTGCAGATTGCGGTAGCGGAGGAAACCTCAAAAATTCACCGATTGTTAACCAATGACGACGTAGACTGTGATACGATATGCGGCGAACTTGTCTTAAGAGGACGCGTCGAGGGCGACAGGCTGACACTGCCGGCGCGTAACGTGACGAAATCACTGAAAAAGTTGTTCTCGGAAGAGCATATTGACAGTACAATCCGTGACGCCGTGCCCTTACTGGCAGACGACAGCGGCGTCGTATGGGTGCAGGGCTTCGGGGCGAACAGGAAAAACGCGGCAACCGCGCATTCAAAAACCGTAATCCGCGTAAAAGGAGAAGGACCATATGAGGGATGATATCGAACGAATATTAATCAGTGAGGCAGAACTGAAAGATATCGTCACCGGGCTGGGCGAACAGATCAGCGCCGATTACCGCGGTAAGGATTTGCTGATGGTCAGCGTTTTGAAGGGCTCAATCGTCTTTATGGCTGATTTGATGAGGGCCATCACCATACCGTGCCGGATAGACTTTATGTCGGTTTCGAGCTACGGACAGGGGATGAAATCCTCAGGTGTCGTCAGGATAATCAAGGATCTCGACAACAGCATCGAGGGAAAGCATCTTTTGATTGTTGAGGATATTCTCGACAGCGGCAAGACCTTACATTACATATGCGAAATCCTGCGCGCGAGGAAGCCGGCAGATATCCGCATATGCACGCTCCTTGACAAACCGGAGCGCCGTGAGGTACCTTTAGCCGCCGATTATGTCGGCGCCTCGGTTCCCAACGAGTTCGTAGTCGGCTATGGGCTTGATTACGCGGAAATATACAGAAACCTGCCGTTCGTCGGCGTTTTAAAACCGGAGATTTACGAGTAAGGAGTGAAAGGTTATCATTAAAAATCAGAAATGGCGGGTACTGCTCCCGTATATCATTATTCCGCTGATGCTGGTATTGCTCATATCGTATTACGCTATGGCACAGAACAATACCGCAAAAAAGACGGAATATTATCAGATTGTCGAACTGTTCAGTAACGATAAAATTTTAGAGTACGAGCTGAATATCGGGTCCGGCGTACTGCGCTATAAGCTCAGGGAAACCCCCAACGATACGTATCGCTACACGGTGCCCAACGTCAATATGTTTGTTTCGGATATCCATGAAAACGTCATGGCCTATAATGCCATACATCCGGACGAGCCTATCAAGGCCGACTATATCGCCGGTACATCCCGTTCATGGTGGACAAGCATGCTGCCGACCGCGCTGCTTATCATAGCGGCGGGGCTGCTTCTCTATTTCTCGGTCAAGAAAATGGGCAACTCCATCAGCACCGAGAACAACCGCGCCATCAGCTTCGGCAAGGCGCGCGTCAAGTACGGTAAGGACGAAAAGCGCAAGACGACCTTCAAGGACGTCGCCGGGGCAGATGAGGAAAAGGAAGAGCTGACCGAGATCGTTGAATTCCTGCGCGAGCCCTCGAAGTTCAACGAGCTGGGCGCGCGCATTCCTAAGGGCGTTCTGCTTGTCGGCCCTCCCGGCACCGGTAAAACGCTGCTTGCCAGAGCCGTCGCCGGTGAAGCGGACGTGCCGTTCTTCTCGATCTCAGGCTCTGATTTCGTTGAGATGTATGT
>CAZEXA010000037.1:0-20189 GCA_964516565.1 uncultured Eubacteriales bacterium
AAGAGCTTTTTCTGCCTTGCCGCCGCGCTGCTATCCGCCGATGCTCTAAACGAGGCTCTGAAAGCCGCCGAACGCGGCGAAAACCTGCGCTCTGTTCTGGAACAATTAGCTGACAACGAAGGACAAGAACTGAAGCTGCATAAATGACCGCACCGATTATCTAATTTAGGCATTGCGCCCGGCAGAGCAGCATAAATATAGTCAATAGAGCCATAAAATACTTGACGAAATTTGTCGATTCTTATCTTGACCGAACACACAAAAGAGCGTATACTGTTGCCATTCCTTATTTTGAAAGAGAGGGATATTCATGCCATATATCGTTATTTCAGTAATAGGTTTCTTTTTATTTTTGTTCCTTATCGGTTTTCGGATTATTCCGAACAACAAGATTGCCATCGTTGAAAAATGGTGGTCCGGGAAGGGGTCACTCAACGAGCAGATCATCGCCCTTAAGGGCGAGGCCGGCTACCAGCCGCAAATTATCCGCGGAGGCATCCATTTTCTGACGCCGCTTATGTACAAGGTACATACCTGCCCCTTAGTCACCGTGCCGCAGGGACAGATTGCCTATGTGTTCGCCCGCGACGGCAAGCCTCTTGACCCGACCCAGACGCTGGGTAAGGTCATCCCGGAGTGCAACAACTTTCAGGACACCCGGGCTTTCCTTGAGAACGGCGGGCAAAAGGGTCCGCAGAGGGGTATCGTCCGTGAGGGTACTTACGCCTTCAACCTGGCGCAGTTTATCATCATTACCAGAGACAGAATCTATTATCTGCCCATGGGCACCAGGACCGAGGAGGGCAGCATCATCAACATGGCGGAGCAGCTCAAGGAGCGCGATGGCTTTAAACCCATCGTCATCAAGGGCACCGACGATAAGGTCGGCATCGTTACGGTGCATGACGGTCTGTCGCTGAACAAGGAAAACATCATCGCTCCCGCCGTCGGCGACGATCCGACAAACCCCGCGACGTACCACAATAATTTCCAGGATCCCGAAAAGTTTTTAAAGGCGGGCGGCTACCGCGGACGCCAATATCAGGTGCTCGTTGAGGGTACCTACTTTATCAACCGCTTTTTCGCTACGGTTGAGTTCATTGAAAAATCGATTATTGAGGTCGGCTTTGTCGGCGTCGTCGTATCGTTTATCGGCGAAAAAGGTGTTGACAGTACCGGCGCGGAGTACAAGCACGGCGAGCTTGTGGAAAAGGGCTACCGCGGCGTCTGGGGCGAACCGCTGATGCCCGGCAAGTATGCGTTCAACACCTATTCCGGCACGATTATCCGCGTGCCGACGACCAATATCATTCTGAAATGGATCAGCAATCAGGTTGGCTCACACAACTTTGACGAGAATCTGACCGAGGTCAGCTTAATTACCAAGGACGCTTTCGAGCCGTCGCTGCCGCTGTCGGTAGTTATGCACATCGACTACAAGAAGGCACCGCTGGTCATCCAGCGCTTCGGCGACATCAAGAAGCTTGTTGACCAGACCCTTGACCCGATGGTTTCCGCGTACTTCAAAAACATCGGACAGACGAAGACTTTGATTCAGCTGATCCAGGAGAGAAACGCCATTCAGGAAACCTCTTCACGCGAGATGAAAGCCAAGTTTGAACATTATAACCTTGAGCTTGAGGAGGTCCTCATCGGCACCCCGGCGGCTTCTGTCAACGACAATAAGATTGAGGTCATATTAGCGCAGCTGCGCGACCGGCAGATCGCCGTCGAGCGTGTTGAAACATATTCGCAGCAGCAAAAGGCTGCCGATAAGGAAAAGGAACTGCGCGAGGCGGAGTCAAAAGCCAAACAGCAGACGGTTCTGACCGAATCGGATATCAATATTCAGGTTCAGAGCAACCAAGGTAAGGCCGACTACCAGCGTTCCCTGCAGGAGGCGGCAAAAATCAAGGCCATCGCCGAGGCCGAGGCCGAGCGCGAGGCGCGGGTCGGTATCGGTAAGGCTATCGCCGTTGAGGAGCAGGTACGCGCCTACGGCGGACCGCAGTATCAGGTCGTTCAGGATGTCATGAGCAAGTTTACCGCCGCGGTGGAAAACGCCAAAATCGATATTGTGCCGAAAACCGTCGTACATATGGGCGGAGCGGAGCAGGGCAGCTCGGTCAACGCCTTTGAGATGCTGATGAGCCTGCTCGTCAGCGAGAAGCTCGGCGTCAAGTTTGAAGGCGAAAAAGAGGCAAACGCACAGGTGAAAAGCATCAAGGAATCGATTCTCAAATCGCTCACGCAAGCCGCAGAGCAGGAGAATGCCGCGCAACCCGAAAAATAAACAATCGGCGGGGCTGTCAAAAGAAAGGCAGCCCCGCCAAAAAATACTTGCTATCGGTATGCGAATGACATATACTGTACACGGAGGTGACATCATGGGGTATAACAAATACAATGCCGGCTTTATGCCGGTCGAGAGCAATATCAATGGTCTGTTAATGGAGGGCGAGCAGCTCCTTTGGAGCGGCAAACCGAAAAAGAACGCATTTATCATTAACAAGAGCGTAACGATGATGCCGTTTGCGCTGCTGTGGTTCTGCTTTGACGGGTTTTTTATCGGAACGTTTGTCAAAACCGGCGCGGCGAATTCCATGCTGTGGTTTATCGTTCCTTTTTTTGCGTTCCACCTGATGCCCGTCTGGATATGGCTGTACAATATGCTCAGCGCCGGCAGACGCTGGCAGAATACCGAATATGCCGTAACCGACAAGCGCATTATGATACGGGACGGCGTCGTCGGGTACAGTTATCAGAATCTTTACTACACCGACATCAACAGTGTCAACCTGCACGTCGGCGTCATCGACCGGATGCTCGGGGTCGGCGATATTATCATCGACTCAAGAATACACGTCGCATCGGGCAATAACACGCGCGGACCGGCCATCCTTGATATCGAGAATCCCGAGGAAATTTTCCGACAGGTGCAAAAAACCATACTTGACATTCAAACCGATATCCATTATCCGAATGCCATGCGTCCCGGAGAAAACCCCGGGTTTAACACGCAGTACAAACCTTGATTTCTCATGAAGCCGACGGGAAACCGTCGGTTTTTTTATTGACAGGAATACGCCCTCCGTGTTATGATGAGGCGAATTCCTATCAAAGGAGTATGATTATGAAAGAAAAGGTACGGCGGTTGCTTAAGAACAAGCGTCTGACAATGCCCGTTCTGTCCTTTCCTTCGGTGCAGCTTATGGGCTGCACGGTGCGTGAGCTGCTTGGCTCCGGTGCCAGGCAGGCTGAGGGGATGAAAGCAGTAGCGGACAGGTGCCCCATTTCGGCATCGCTCAATATGATGGACCTGTCGGTGGAGGCAGAGGCGTTCGGGGCAGAGATTCGTTTCTCCGACCATGAAAACCCGACGGTCAGTAAGGGCGTCCTCTCCTCGCTTGACGAGGTAGAGAGCCTTTCTGTGCCGGAAATCGGCGTCAAAAGAACCGGCATTTATATCGAAGGCGTCAAAAAGGCCAAGACGCTTATGCCCGACCGGCTGATACTGTGCGGCATTATCGGTCCGTATTCCTTGGCGGGCAGGCTCTTTGACATGACCGAGCTGATGATGGCGTGCTACGACGAGCCGGACAAGGTGAAGCAGCTTCTCGAAAAAACAACCTCGTTCCTTGTAAAATACGTCGCCGCCTTTAAGGACGCGGGCGCTGACGGCGTCATCATTGCCGAGCCGGCGGCTGGTCTTTTGTCTCCCGATCTCTGCGAGGAGTTCAGCTGCCCTTATGTACAAAGAATCATGGAGGCGGTAAACGACGAGGACTTTATTATCGTCTACCACAACTGCGGTAACACGATACCGCTTGCAAAAATTTTATCGGCGCTTCCCGCGGATGTTTACAGCTTCGGCAACGCCATCGATCTCTTTGAAATGCTCGGTCTGATGAGGAAGGACGCCGTCGTCATGGGCAATGTCAATCCCGTCAGTTTTAAAACCGAAACGCCGGAGAAGGTCTATTCGCAAACGACCGCGATTCTTAAAAAGTGCAGCGTGTTTGACAATTTTTTAGTGTCATCGGGCTGCGACATTCCCGCCGACAGCAAATGGGAGACCATTGACGCGTATTTTCAGGCGGTTAATGATTTCTATGACAATAAGTAAGAGGCGTCCGGGATTCTAAAATGTAATTGTAAATTACAAATGGCAAATTGCAAATTTCGGGAGGGCTGCGCCCTCGTTACTGTTAAAAAAATTATTTAAAAATATAACCGCCCTTGTTTCGTCAAGGGCGGTCGGTTTTTTTCTGTCTTTTGAAAGGACAGGAATCAACAAAATGGTATAATATCTTACAATATGACAATTTTTATACAATGTCCGTAAAACGGGACACCTTGAATTGTAGAATAGAAACAAGCAAAAGAGACGTTGCTTAATTTACAATAAAGAGGTTATTATGAAAAAAGGATTTACATTATTATTATCATTATTGATGGCTTTGGTTGCAATATCGTTTGGTAACTTTGCAACGCTTGAGTTTTCGGTTTTTTCAAATGCAATAGATACTGTTATTGTTGGCGGAATACAAAACAGTATTACTTTACCGGAAGATTTACCTGCCGATACATATGCACTCCGATACGAAGACGCAAATGGCGTTATGGCAGATTATGCTGACATTTGCTCGCTTGAAATAACAGATTCCGGCGAAAACGCCGTGTACGATGGTTTCATAGCAGAGAACTGTGCTCCGAAAGGGGCAACAATCATCGGTGTATACAATTCGTCTAATGAAAGAGTTGGTGATGTGGCTCTCGGTTCATTGAATTTTTCTTATTCGGACGAAAAACAATATTCTTTTGGGGCAATTTCTGACACGCATATAGGAGCAAGGACTGCGGCTGAAGACATGCACAATGCCTTAGAATATTTTGAAAACGATTCTGAAATTGATTTCACAACGATTTGCGGAGATTTAACCTTGTCCGGAAGCGAAAATAATTTAAATCAATATAAGTCAATGGTTGATGCTTATGAAAAAAAGCCCATATATGCTATTTCCGGAAACCATGAAGCGAATGCGCCGTTTGCTCCTTTAGCTATGGAGAGTCTTAAACCGTATACCGGTCAGGATTTATATTATTCATTTACAAAAGGTGACGACGTTTACATAATGGTTGGTATACATGATGTATCTGCGGGATATGAATTTGCAGAGGGCGAACTTCAGTGGTTGTATGAAACGTTAGAAGCCAATCGAAATAAGCGCTGTTTCTTATTTATGCACTTATATCCGAGAGATGGCAGCGGGGACGCTGTTGACTTAGACCTTGCGGGAGATATGTTAAATAATACGCAAGGGAAAGTATTTTATAGTTTATTGTCACACTACAGGAATATCATTTATTTTCATGGACATAGCCATGAAAAATTCGAAATCCAGGAAGTTAACGGGAAGAACAACTATGATAATTTATTTGGATGTCACAGTATTCATATTCCGTCTTTAGCGTATCCGAAATACATTTCCGGTTCTGCGTTAGTTGCTGACTATGACGCGAGCGAAGGTTATGTTGTGGATGTTTACGAGAACAATATAGTTCTTCGGGGGAGAGATTTTATAACAGGAAAATTCTTGCCTATTGCTTCTTATTTTTTAGACACAACAATTAATAATGTAACAGAGAACACATATTATGACCCAACCGGAACAATAGTGAATTCTAATTCGAATGTTCTGAAAAACGGAAGCAACTGGTATGATGGTTCTGTTGATAAAAGTACAATCACAAAAATTTCTTTGGTAGATAACTATAGCGAAACGAATTGTGATGAAAGTTGGGACGCCGGTATTTCAAACACCGCACAAATAACTGTGTATAGAACCGGTACTGAATTAACGATTGAAGGCAATGAACACGGTATCATTGCCAATAAAGACTCAAAGGGTATGTTCTCCGGGTTTACAAACCTAACACAAATTGATGGTTTGGAGACTCTTGACACCTCGAATATTACGGAATTAAGCCAAATATTTAAAAATTGCTGTCACCTAACATCCCTGAATTTATCCGGTTTTAATGATGCCAACCCCACCAGCATGAATGAGGTGTTTTACGGATGCAGTTCATTGAAGAGTATCGATGTCAGTCAATTTGACTTAGAAGATGTTAATAAATACAATAATTTGTTTGCTAATTGTTGTTCATTGGAAAATGTCAAATGGGGGAATACTGTTTCAACTCAAATTTTAACTATTTATTGTGTAGGTATGTTTGCGAACTGCTGTTCTTTAACTGAAATTGATATGACGGCATTCTCCGGAAAAAGCTTGGATCTCGCTTCCACATTCAGGGAATGTACTTCTTTAAAAAATATAATATTCGGACAAACCAAGCTTATTCGATTCAAAAGCACCTTTGTAAATTGTTCTGATTTAGAAAGAATAGATATGAGCAATTTCGAGGTATCGAATATCGGAGAGGATGCATTTAAAGGCTGTTCGTCGCTTACAAGCGTCATAATTCCATACTGCGTGACAAGCATCGGAGCGTCCGCGTTTTCAGGTTGTTCACAGCTGAAATCGGCAACCATACTGAACAGTGAAACTGCTTTTGGAAGTAACGTGTTTTATTCGTGTCATTCCACCTTTTTTATCAATGGATTTGAAAACTCCACAGCTAAGACATATGCGCTTGAAAACGGACACCTGTTTAGCATGTTGAACGCTTTATCGATAGATACTCTGCCGGTTAAAACAAGTTACTTCGTCGGAGACGAGCTGAGCACAACGGGTTTAGCACTTTTAGAGATTTTCGATGACTACTCTACACAAATAATAACAAGCGGCTTCACCTGCTCGCCGACAACATTAACGACTGCCGGTACGCAAACCATAACGGTTACATATCAAGGTAAAACTACAACCTTCAACATATACGTCACAGCCGTCGCCGTAAGCGGTATCGCCGTCAAGACCAACCCGACGAAAACAACCTACTATGTAGGCGACACGTTGAATACAAGCGGTTTGACTCTCACTGCAATGTATAATAATGGCATAACGCAAACGGTTACGAGCGGTTTTACTTGTTCTCCGGCCACACTGACAACCGCCGGTACACAGAGAATCGCCGTTACCTATCAAGGCAAGACAACAACCTTTATTTTGACGGTTACGGCGGTCACTTTGAGCAGTATCGCCGTGAAGACCAAACCGACCAAAACGAGTTACTTCGTCGGAGATACATTAGACGCCGCAGGGCTAACGCTTACCGCCAACTACAACAACGGTTACGCCGAGACTGTTTATGTCGGATATTCTTGCTCTCCGACGGCACTGACCACCGCCGGAACGAAAGCGATAACTGTTACCTACAACGGTAAGACAACGACCTTTAACGTGACAGTAACGGCAGTCACTGTCAGCGGCATTACGGTTAAAACAAACCCGACCAAAACAAGCTATATTGTCGGCGACACGTTAAACACGGCGGGTCTGACGCTCACGGCAACGTACAACAACGGTACGACGCACACCGTAACGAGTGGCTTTGCTTGTTCCCCGACAACGCTTTCAACCGCCGGAACGAAAGCGATAACTGTTACCTACAACGGTAAGACGACAACCTTTAATGTGACGGTTACGGCAACAGTCAAAGTCACCGGCATCAAATTAAACGCAATGACCGCGAGCGTTACCCTCGGCGGTACCAAGCAGGTGACCGCGACGGTTTCTCCCTCAAATGCCACTAACAAAACGGTCACATGGACTTCAAGCAATATGAGTGTGGCGACGGTATCGTCATCCGGTCTTGTGACGGCAAAAGCGGTCGGCAAGGCGACGATCACCTGTAAAGCGAAGGACGGCAGCGGTAAAATCGCAACGTGCGCTGTGACGGTTATCCCCAGAATCCCGACAAGCGTTAAAGCCGCATCCGCTTCCTACAACAGCATAAAAATCACATGGTCCGTCGTGTCCGGCGTGACCGGCTACGCCGTTTACCGCGCGTCCTCAAAGACGGGAACGTACAGCTACCTGAAAGGGACAACGGCAACAAGCTTCACGGATATCTCCCGCGCTACGGGCACGACGTATTACTACAAGGTCAGGGCATACAAGACCATTGGCGATACGAAATATTACAGCGGCTACTCGGCAATCGTCTACGCCAAAGCGGTTCCCGCCGTTCCCGGTTCCTTTACCGCTGCAAAAGCGAGCAGTACAAGCGTAAAGACTGCTTGGAAAGCCGTCTCGGGCGCTTCCGGCTACGAGGTGTGGATGGCGACCTCAAGTACGGGTACCTATTCAAAAATCAAAACAACAAGCTCTTTATCCTTCACAAAAACCAATCTGACAAAAAATAAAACCTATTATTTCAAGGTCAGAGCATATAAGACTGTCAACGGCGCGAAGGTTTACGGCGCGTTTACGTCTGTCAAATCGGCAAAACCGTCATAAAAAGTATGAACGGGTACGAAAGTATCCGTTCAACTTATTAAATTGCAATGGCAATTGAAAATTACAAATTTCGGGCGGGGCAAGGCCCGCGCCTTATTAAAATCAAAAACGCGAAGCGTTTTCCTTTAAATCTAACATCCAATGTCTAATATCTAAAATCTATAAAAAAAGTAGCCCCGTTTTGGGGCTCTTTTTTTAGTTGTTTTTCGCTTTTTTCCCGGCAGCGCGTTGGAAAACCTTGACGATTTCGACAATTGGGATGACGGAAATCGCTAACCCGATGGCAGCGCCGTATTCGGCAAGGGTGATGGGGGTGAAGCCGAAGGCGTTCGCCAAAAATGGGATTTCGATGACCGCGGTTGTCAGCGCCAGAGAGGCGAGCATGGAGCCGTAGAGGAATCCGTTGCGGCTGCCCCTGAGGCTCATGGCGAGAACCGAACCGCGTTGCGAGCGCATATTGAACGAGTGGAAGATTTCACACATCGACATGGTCAAAAACGCCATCGTCATACCCTCCGCGCCGTCATTGGCGGAAATTCCGGTAAACTGCCAGTGACCGGTCTGCATGAACTCGCCGATGAAGAACGCCGCCATCGTCAGAACCGTGACGATGACGCCCTGATAGGCGACGTCAAAGCCGACGCCGCCGGAGAAGACGCCGTCACTCGGGTTTCTGGGCTTGCGCTTCATAATGTCCCGCTCGGGCTTTTCAAGACCGAGGGCGAGCGCCGGGAAACAGTCGGTGACGAGGTTGATAAACAGCAGATGGACAGGCCTTAAGATGGTGAAGCCGAGGAGCGTCGCGAAGAAGATAGACAGTACCTCAGCCATATTAGAGCCGAGCAGGAACTGAATGGCCTTGCGGATGTTGTCGTAGATACGGCGTCCCTCGGAAACGGCGGAGACGATGGTGGCGAAGTTGTCGTCAGCGAGGACCATATCGGCGACGTTCTTGGTGACGTCGGTGCCGGTGATGCCCATGCCCACGCCGATGTCGGCACTCTTAATGGACGGGGCGTCGTTGACGCCGTCACCGGTCATGGCGGTGATGTAGCCCTTGTCGCGCCAGGCGTTGACAATGCGCGTCTTGTGCTCGGGTTGTACTCTGGCATAGACGAAGGTGTGCGTAAGCTTTTCAGAGAACGCCTCGTCGGACAGCGCGGCAAGCTCCGCGCCGGTCATCGCCTGGTCGGGAGAATCAATGATACCCAGCTCCAGGGCGATGGCAATAGCGGTATCTCGGTGGTCGCCGGTAATCATAATCGGCGTGATACCTGCAAAGCGGCACTCCTCGATGGCTGCCTTGACCTCGGGGCGCACCGGGTCTATCATACCGGTAAGTCCTAAGAAGGTCATGTCGTGTTCAAGCGCCTCCGGCTCATAGGAATCCGGAGCGGCGTCATACTTTTTACAGGCGCAGGCGAGCACGCGCAGGGCTCTGTCGGCCATTTTTTTATTTTCGCCGAGAATCTTGCCTTTGATCGCATCGGTCATGGGCACGATATGACCGTCAATCAGCGCCTCGGTGCAGTTTTTCAATATCTCGTCGGGTGCGCCCTTGGTGTACTGGACAATGACGTCGCCGTATTGATGTATGGTGGACATCATCTTGCGCATGGAGTCAAACGGCGCCTCGCCGATACGCGGCGCCTTTGTCTTAAGCTCGTTTTTATTCAGCGACAGCGTGTAGGCATAGCTGACGAGCGCCGCCTCGGTGGGCTCGCCGACGACCGACCCGTCGGCGGCAAGCTCGGCATCGGTGCACAGCGCCATGCCTTCGGCAAGCAGCTTTTCGTCCGAGGTGAATTTGTCGGTGACGGTCATCTTGTTCTGCGTGAGCGTACCGGTTTTGTCCGAGCAGATAATCTGCGCGCAGCCCAAGGTTTCGACGGCGGTCAGGCGGCGGATGATGGCGTTCTTTTTCGACATATTCGTCACGCCGATGGACAGCACGATTGTAACAACCGCGACCAGTCCCTCGGGGATGGCGGCAACGGCAAGGCTGACCGCGACCATGAAAATTTCGAGAATCAGGCTGAGGTTCTGAGTGGCGGTGTTTGCCTGAATATCACCCCAGTCCATAAAAATGTTGAAGGCAAATATGAATACGCAGATACCGAGAACAAGAATGGTCAGTATCTTTGAAAGCTGGCTAAGCTTGACCTGAAGAGGCGTTTCGCCCTGTTCGGCGTGAGCAATGGCGTCGGCGATCTTGCCCATTTCAGTATCCATGCCGATTCCCGTAACAACGGCTCTGCCGCGTCCGTAGACGACGGTGCTGCCCATGTAGGCCATATTTTTGCGGTCGCCGAGCGTGACGGGCGTATCGCCGCTGCCTATGAGCACGCCGATCATTTTTGTGACCGGTACGCTTTCTCCGGTCAGAGCGGCCTCCTCGATTTTCAAGCTGGCGCTCTCAAAGATACGGCAATCCGCCGGGACGGCGTCGCCGGCTTCAAGCAGCAGTACGTCGCCGATAACGAGATCTTCGCTTTTGACCGAAACGATCTGACCGTCGCGCAGGACCTTGGAGGTTGCCGCGGACATCTCCTGCAGCGCCTCGATGGCCTTTTCCGCCTTGCTTTCCTGAAAGACGCCGAGCACCGAGTTGATGATGACGACGATGGCGATAATCAGCGTATCGGTGGGGAAGTACCCGGTTCCGGCTTGCTTGGCGTCATAATATTCGGTAACAGCGGAGATAATTGCGGCGACAATCAGAATGATAATCATCGGGTCGGAAAGCTGCTCAAGAAGACGCTTGATGAGAGATTTTTTCTTGCCCTCGGCAAGCTTATTTTTTCCGTTTTGCAGAAGCCGCTTTTCGGCTTCGGCGGAGTCAAGCCCATTCTCGCCGCTCTGTACATGACGGAAGACGTCGACGATTTCTTTCAAGTGGTGATCCATGTTTTTGATTTCCTCCTTGACTTCTTTTTTATCGGCGGGCGAAAAAAAGACCCTCGACCGCCTAAGGCGATGAGAGTCGAACCCAACACGCCTGAGCCGAAGGTCTTGCTTCCCGGTGGGCCGGTTAACCAGAAGGCGAAAAACGCCGACGGGTGTTGATTAACCGGTTATAAGCTACTCCCCTTCATGAAAAACAATATAGCACACCCGCGCCGCGTTGTCAAGAAATTGTAAATTCCCGGGCGAATCGCTTTACTAATGAAAAAATATTTGGTATAATTCAATTGTATTTTTCATCTTGATGAAAGGACTTTTGTAATGAAGCACTACATTTTGGCTCTTGATCAAGGGACGACAAGCTCGCGGGCAATCGTTTTTGACAAAAACGGCGCTATCGTGTCCAAGGCGCAACACGAATTCACCCAAATCTATCCGAAGGCCGGATGGGTAGAGCACGACGCGCTGGAGATACTCGACACCCAGTTACACTCACTTTCCGAGGCGGTCAATGCGGGGCATATCGACCCTGCCGAAATCGCCGCTATCGGCATCACCAACCAGCGGGAAACGACGGTCGTTTGGGACAAAAACACGGGCAAGCCTGTCTGCAACGCGATTGTCTGGCAGTGCCGGCGCACCGCGCCGATTTGCGAGAAGCTCAAGGAAGAGGGGCTTGACCCCTATATTACCGAGCATACGGGACTACTGGCCGACGCTTATTTTTCAGGGACGAAAATTAAATGGATGCTTGACAATGTACCCGGAGCGCGGGCGGCCGCCGAGCGGGGAGAACTGCTGTTCGGCACGATTGAAACGTGGCTCATATGGAACCTGACCGGCGGCAAGGCGCACGTTACAGACTACTCAAACGCCGCGCGCACCATGCTGTTTGATATCGAAAGGCTCTGCTGGGACGAGTTTCTGTGTAAAAAGCTCGGCGTACCGATGTCGATGCTTCCCAAACCCGTAGAGTGCAGCGGCGTCTACGGGACGTTATGCGACGGTTTGCCGGGGCTGTTTACGCTTGCCGGCATACCCATCGGCGGCGCGATCGGCGACCAGCAGGCGGCGTTGTTCGGGCAGGCATGTTTTTCGGCAGGACAGGCGAAAAACACCTACGGCACCGGCTGTTTTCTGCTCATGAATACCGGTGAAAAGCGCGTCCGCTCCGGCCACGGTCTCATCAGCGGCATCGCGTGGGGCATAAACGGCAAGGTTGAGTACGATTTAGAGGGGAGCGCCTTCAACGCCGGCTCTGTCATCAAATGGCTGCGCGACGAACTGGCACTGATCAGTGAGCCCGTCGAGTGTGACCGCTTAGCCGAAAGCGTCCCCGATTCCAACGGCGTCTATTTCGTTCCGGCCTTTACGGGGCTTGGCGCGCCGTATTGGGATATGTATGCGCGCGGGTGCATCATGGGACTGACACGCGGAGTCAACAGGGCGCACATCGCACGCGCCGTGCTTGAGTGTATCGCTTATCAGGTAACCGATTTGCTGACGGCTATGCGGGCGGACAGCGGTATCGCGTTGTCCGAACTGCGCGTTGACGGCGGGGCGTCGGTCAGCGATATCATGATGCAAATACAGTCCGATATGATCTGCACGGGGGTCAACCGTCCGAAAACCGTTGAAACGACGGCGCTTGGCGCGGCATATATGGCGGGGCTTGCCGTCGGTTTTTGGGAAAATACCGATGAAATCGAAAAAATCCGGCGTGTTGACCGGGTATTTACGCCGCAGCTTGCGGAAAATGAACGTATAAAAAGGCTCTCCGGCTGGAAAAAGGCCGTAGAGAGGGCCGGAGGATGGGAGGCGCCGTCGGCTCTTTAAGGCGGCAACAGAAATGGATATAATCATTGTTGTTTTTGAGGCGGCGCTGCTTGTGTTAATGTCAGTCGTCCTTGTCTTGCTTTTTAAGCAGAACGGGCAGAACGCACAAAAGGATACCGCCGAGGAGGTGCGCCGCGTGCGCAGCGAAACGGGCGCGGCGCTCGAGGGAATGGCGGAGAAGCTAAATCAAATGACCCGGGAAAATTACCAGCTTCGTCATGATCTCTCCGAAAGCGTCAACGCAAAGCTTGGGGATTTGCGGGCGCAGAACGCCGAACACAGCGAGCGTCTGACGGCGGTCATACGCGATTCGCTCGACAAGCTGCAGGCGGGCAACGAGAAGAAGCTCGACGAGATGCGTTCGACCGTCGATGAAAAGCTGACGGCGACACTGACGGTGCGGCTTGATTCCTCGTTCAAGACGGTCTCGGAGCAGCTGGAAAATGTCTACAAATCGCTCGGTGAGATGAAGGAGCTGTCCACCGGCGTGTCATCGCTCAACAAGATGCTGACAAACGTCAAGGTCAGGGGCAACTGGGCGGAATATCAGCTTGAGGATATTCTCGACCAGACGATTCCCCATATGTATGTTAAAAACTATTCGCCCGACAACAACACCGAGCGTGTGGAATTTGCCGTTAAAATTCCGTCGGGCACCGATGGGAGAGAAATCGTATACCTGCCGATTGACTCGAAATTTCCCCTCGAGGACTATACCCGCCTGTGTGACGCGGCTGACAGCGGCGACCCCGCTGCGGTTGCCGCCGCACGCAAGGCGCTGGAGGCGCGGGTCATCGGCGAGGCAAAGGATATTTCCTCAAAATACATACGCGTTCCCCGGACGACGCCGTTTGCTATCCTGTATCTGGCGACCGAGGGGCTATATGCCGAGATTGCTTCGTCGAGAAATGGCGTCATGGAAGAGCTTCATAGGAAATATAATATAATGGCAGCCGGTCCGACAACGATAACCGCCCTTTTAAATTCGCTATCTGTCGGCTTCAAGACAGTGGCCATCAATGAAAAGGCCAATGAAATCAGGAAAATATTGGGAGCGGTTAAGACGCAATATATGAGTTTTGAGGAGCTGCTTGAAAGGGTCGGCAAACAAATCGGTACCGTCGGGAGAACCATTGAGAGCGCTCAATCGCGCACCCGCAGTATTCAGCGCACCCTCAAGGGGGTTGACGCGCTCGAGGCGGGGGAAGCGGACGGTCTTCTGGGCATCCCGGAGACGGTAGCAGACGAATAGAATCATTTAAAAATATTTCTTGACACCTATTGGATTATCTACTATAATTAAAAAATAAAACTTGCAAAATTTTGCCTTTTTTCGCGTCCGTCCCTTAGCCATCTGAAAAATCAGGAGGAGATTTTATGTTCAAATCGACAAGAGGCGTCGGCAGCAGGCTGCTGTCAATCGCGCTGACACTGATGCTCGTCGTTACAGCGGTTCCGCTTCTCGGCTTTGCCGCTGTGGCGGAGGAGGATTCCGGGCTGAAATTCGACAATGTGGTAGTCGAGTATACCTATGACGACAACGGTACGGAGGTCAAGGCCACTGATACGTTATACGCCGTCGTCGATTACACCGGCAGCGATAATACGGTGGTGGTTCCCGCGTCGTATAACGGCAAAGTGGTAAACTTCGTCGGCGACTACGCATTTGCCAGTACCGGTGTAGTGGCTGTGACACTGCCTGACACCATACGCGGAGTCGGTGTCGGTGCCTTTATGGACTGCCCCAATCTGGATAAAGTGATTTTCGGTAGCAACGCAGATTCCAACGACTTCGGCGATTTCGACGATTTCACGGCAGTGAAAGGAACCTACACCGCCACCATCGGTGCCAGCGCTTTCGCCAACTGCTCATCCTTGAGACATTTTGCGGTCTATACCAAAAAGCCGACCGAGACACTGGCGAACTTCGCGGCACCCAACGCCTTTGCCGGTTGCAGTGCCATCACTTTCTACGGCTGGGGCGCGAGCAACATTGTCAATACTTATTATTCAATTAATTTCGCGTCGGACGCGGCCAGCAGTTATGTCAATCTCGCCGATGTTTCCGACATGGTGAAAGGGATTGCGATTGCTCCGGTTTCAGCGTTTATGGCCGTTGGCGAAACGCTGAAGATGACGATTTCGCCGCTGCCCTTCACCGATGGGTTCAATTTGAATATTTATTCTTATCTGTCATCTAATAAGAGTGTCGTCACGGTCAGTTCCACCGGTATCCTGAAAGCTGTCGGCAGCGGTGTGGCAAAAATCACCGTTTCCTCGGTCAACGGCTACAGCGATACCTGCGTGGTGACAGTGGCCGAGAGAGTCGAGGATTCATACTCCTATCGTTTCCTTGACGACGGTACCGTTGAGATTGCCAAATTCAATTCTGCCGTCACCGGCGCGGTAATTATACCTGCAACCATCGCAGGCAAGGCGGTCACGTCCATCGGTGCCTACGCTTTCAGCAACTGTGCGGGTATCAAGGAAATAACGCTTCCCGATTCGGTGACGTCCATCGGAATCGGTGCGTTCAATAACTGCACCGGTCTGGCGCTGTTCAACGTTGCGGCAACCTCCAATCTTATCTTAATCGACAGCTCCGCTTTCTACGGCTGCTCTTCGCTGGCTTTTATCAATCTCGGAAGCTGTACGAAGCTCTTGACCATCGGCGATGCCGCGTTCAGGAACTGCACCTCATTGGCAGCCGTTATTCTTCCGTCGGCGCTCTCGTCTGTCGGTAAGGATGTTTTCATCGGCGACACGGCGCTGACAATTTTCTCGGTTACCGGCAATAAACTTAAGCTCAACACGACAATTGTCTATTTCGATCCCAAGGCGCCCCTCACCATCTATTCATCCGGCAATGCGAGCGTGAGTTCGTATGCTTCCGCCAAAGGAATTCCGCTTATTACTACGACAGACGCTGTCACCGCGCTGACTTGGCCGGCGCTCAAGACCAACCTTATCATCGGCGAAACAACGTCGGTGTCGGTGGATGCCGTTATCAATTCCGCGACGACGACCGACTATCTGAGAGCGGCTTTCGCCTCCGGAAACAGAGATGTTCTCACCGTCAACGGCAAGACGATTACGGCTGTCGGTGCCGGTACGGCTCAGTTGTATGCTATCGTCCCCAACGGTAAGTTTGCCGCTTTGGCCGTTACCGTTACTAAGGGAAACAGCGGCGACTTTGAATTCAGCCTGATTGACAATATGAAAAAAGCGGAAATCGTCGGCTTTACCAACGCTGCCGCCGAAAGCGCGGTGATTCCCGAGACCGTGTCGTTCAACGGCACCGATATTCCGGTCACCTCTATCGGTTTCGGCGCGTTTGCCGATGCTGCTTCGCTGAAGAGCATAACGCTGAGCGCTAACGTCGCTACTGTCAACGGTGCCTCCTTTGACTGCGCGTACACGCTGAAGGAAATTCTTGTAGCCGCGGGCAACACGGGTTACGCCTCTATCGACGGCGTACTCTACAATGCCAACAAAACCTCGCTGATTAAGTATCCGGCGTCCAAGGAGGGCAACGTGTATACCGTCCCCTCCGGCACGACCAGTCTTGGCGACTACGCCTTTAAGGACAATAAGGCATTGACCTATATTAAGTTCCCCGCCAAACTTATAAAAATCGGTGCTCACTGTTTTGAGAGTATGGAGAAGTTGCTTTCGGCCGTTCTCCCGTCAATGGTTTCCGAAATCGGCGCGTTCGCCTTCGCCTATGACGCCGCACTGGATTATGTACTGATCCCGAAGGCAACCTCGGCCATCGGCGAGTATGCTCTTGCCGGAAGCACCGCTGCGATTTACGGTTACAAGGGGTTTTACGCGGAAACCTATGCCGATTTGTATGAGCTTGCCTTCATCGATGCCTCACTTCTTGTAGAAGTCAGCGAAGTCAGATTGTCAGCCAGCTCCATTTCACTCGGTTTAGGGGACAGCTATGATCTGGGCGTCACCATTTACCCGAAAGCCGCAGCCTTCCCGGTATATTCATTAGAATCTGCCGATCCCGCTATTGCCACGGTTGATGAGGACGGAAAAATCACGGCGGTAGCCGAAGGCACGACACAGATTATCGTAAACTCCGCCCGCGGCGTTTACGCTGTCTGCACCGTTGCCGTCGTCAACGACATACCGGTTGTCCCGGTCGGCGTATCGAGCATCGAAGTTATCGTCAATCCCGATAAAATGATTTACGAAAACGGTGAAGCGCTTGACCTTACCGGCGCTATCGTTTACGCCAACTATTCAGATGACAGCACTCCGAGAAAGATTATTTCCGAAGACGGCTCCATGCTCCCCGGCGTTCGCATCAGAGGCTACAACCCCCTGAAAGCGGGCGATCAGACACTTGAGATTATCTTCGGCGAAACCATCGGCCACCTTACCGTAACCGTTCTTGAGAGAAAGCTCACCGGCATCGAAATCACCATGCTTCCGGTTAATCCGACTTGCGTTGAAGGCATGACAATGAACTCCGAAGGACTTGTTGTGACAGCTTTTTACAACAACGGTCAGCAGGAAGCCATTGCAGATACGGATTATACGATGTCTGCCGCGCCGTCTAAGGTCGGAACAGGGACGATTACGGTGACCTACGGCGGCTTTACCGATACGTTTACGGTAACGGTCATCGCGAAATCTTTAGCATCCGTTAAGATTACGACAGCCCCGCTCAAAGCCAACTATATTGAGGGCGAGGAACTCGACACCGCCGGTCTCATCGCTGTCGGAACATACAACAACGGAACGACCGTTGAATTACGTTCAGACGTGTTCACCTACAGCGGCTTTGACAAAAATGTTATTGGTGAGCAGACCATTACCGCTACGTATACGGACGCGAACAACCATAAGTTCTTCGACGTGTTTAAGGTTACCGTTACGGCCAGAACGCTCGTTGGTATCGAGATTGTCAAACAACCCAACAAACAGGTCTATATCGTTGGTGAGAAGCTGGACATTACCGGTATGGTCGTTTGGGGTATTTTTGACAATGGAACGCACGAAGTCATGCTTCCGAAATATGAATTCGAGCTCGACCAAACGCTGTCTATCGGCGAAACGAGCTTCACTCTTGGTTACAAAAACTTCACCGATACTTTTAAAGTGTTAGCTCAGCTCGGCAATTACCAGAACGAATTTTCCTACCGCTTCATTAACAACGGCACGGAAATTGAAATCGTCAAGGTTTTCCCATCCGTCGCAAGCGTTTATACTGTTCCTTCTACAGTCAACGGATATCCCGTAACCTCAATCGGCGTCAATGCCTTTAAGAATAACAATACAGTGACAAAAGTGACCGTTCCGAGCAGCGTGAAAACGCTGGGGACGAGCGTATTTGCCGGCTGTGATTCGCTGAAGACGGTCGATTTTAAGGAAGGCATCACCGCCATCCCCGACAAGGCGTTCTTTGGGTGCGATGCGCTGAGCATGATTATTCTTCCGGAATCCGTCACATCAATCGGCGAATTAGCATTTGCCAACTGCTCTGCGCTTCTCTGCGTAGCGATTCCCTCCGGTGTGACCATTATTTCCTCCAATGCCTTTGAAAACAGCAATACCGGGTTTACCATTCTCGGCAATCCCGACACCTGTGCTCAATTCTTTGCTATTGAACACAAAATAAAATTCAAAGCGGCACCGCTTGTCGAAAATGATCTTGACGGTAATGGTACGTTCAATGTATCCGACGCCCGTCAAGCGCTCCGTATTGCCGCCGAGATGGATAAAGCTACAGGCGTTCAAATTGTACTTGGCGATAAGGATGCCACCGGTGATATCACCATTTCCGATGCACGTCAGCTTCTCAGAGAGGTCGCCGATATCGGATAGTAAACCAACAAAGCAACGGGGCTGTCTTTAAGACAGCCCCGGTTTTTTAATAAGAAAAGACTTGGCTCTATAAGAAAGGCGTTCATACAAGCGTGGCACCCTTATAATAGTGGTTGAGGATTTCCTTGTAATCACTGCCCTGCCGCGCCATATAGTCAGCACCGTACTGGCTCATGCCCACACCGTGGCCGTAACCGAACACCTTAAAGGTGACGCCGGTATCGGTGACGGCGGCGGTAAATGCCGCGCTCCTGAGAGAAAAGGCGTTGCGGATTTCAACACCGGTGAACGTTTTACCGCAGAGGGATAAATGCGTTACGGTTTTGGCATCGGAGGTTTTTGCCTCGCCAATCCACGACGAGTTGTTGTTTTGGTCCGGCGTCACGCCGAGTTTTGTGGCGATATCGCTGAATTGCTCTTTCGTAAAGCTGACGCTCGTCTGGTAGGACGGCGAAAGCGTGTCGCCGGTGCTCTTGACGCTTGTTAGATAGGGGATAGAAGCGCCCCAGACGGTCTTGGCGCTTTCGGTGTAACCGGCAGAAATGGCATGGAACGCCGCTACACATGGCTCGCCGTCATATGTCAGTTTTTTCCCGAGAATCTCCTCAACGGCGTTTTCAATTTTTGTTTCATATTTTTCATAAGACTTTCCCCATTTTTCCTTTCTCTCAGCCTTGCTCAAATACCCTTGATGGATGCTGCTGTCGTTGCTGATGTCGGCACCGAGCAGCGTGTTGCCTACATCTCCTTCATTTTGCCCCCGAAGCCTCACGGCGTTCGTATAGCAGGCGACAGCCTGCGCCTTGATGGCCTCCTCATGATAGGAAGCAGGCATTTCGGCGGCGACGCTGCCGCAGACATACTCAAATTCGGAAACCTCGACAACCTCTTTGTCCACGCTCATATAGACGCTGATGACAGCATCATCGTCGCTGTTTTTGCCGGTGGTGGCGGCTTGGTTTTCCGAAGTGGTTTTTGTGGACGGCGTGTCCGTTTTTGTGGCAGGGTTTTTAATCAGCACCGGTATCAACAGCAGGGCGAGGCTTACGGCGACAAAAAGATAAGCAAATGATTTCATGGTATACGATTCCTTTCTTTTTACGTTATTTACATTGACTTTAACGCTGCATTGTTATACAATACTATGTAATTCTTTTCTCATTTATGTACAAGAGGTGATTTCAT
>CAZEXA010000038.1:0-17790 GCA_964516565.1 uncultured Eubacteriales bacterium
CCACGCGAGGTGGAAGAAGGCGTCAACCGGTTGTGTTATTTTTTCTTTAAGAGAAGCATAATCACTCAAATCGCACTCAATTTTGGTGACAAGCGCGTTTTCGGGAACGATTGCGTTTCGCGGAGAATCCGGACGCAACACGGCATATACGTGAACATTTTCATCAAGCAGCTTTTTAAGGAGCGCCATACCGACAGCTCCCGTCGGACCGGTAATCACGGCACATTTCATATGATCATCCCCTCGTTTATTTGGAATGAAATGCCCACAATTTGTTGAGCAGAAAATTGAGCGGAACCGTTATAAACAGGTTGATAATCGGCGCCAAATATTCGGAAATATGCAGAACATCAACCCATAAATACAAAAGGGCGTTTGACAGAAGCAGTCCGGTTACGGAATACGCCAATAAAGTCTTTAGGAAAGAAAAAATCAGCGAACGTTTTTCCCCCTGAGAAATTTTAAAAATATAACGGTTGTTCCAGAAAAACGAATTTACTACGCCGACGATAAAGCCAATGACGCTCGCGGCAATATAATAGAGACCACATTTTATCAGCAACGCATAAACGGCATAAGAAATCAACGTGTTGGAAACGCCGACAAACCCGAAGCCGATGAACTGTAAAAGTGTCCGCCACTGCTCGTCGCCGATTTCTTTTCGCAGCAGCTTCTCGAGTGTACCCCTTAGCATACGAAACATTTTATCCGTCATTCCGATCCCCGTAAAACCGCCGCCTCACATATGTTGCGAACCATTGTTTCAAGCATCGGCTCTGTCATTCCCGGATAAACACCAATCCAAAATGAATTATTCATGATGTTGTCCGTTTCTTTAAGACCGCATGGAACGCGATAGTCTATTCCCTCTTTCAAGCCGTCAAAGCACGGCTGGCGGGTGAGGTTCCCCGCGAAGAGCATCCGCGTCTGGATGCCGTTCTTTTCAAGATGCCCGACGATTTTGTCGCGCAGTCCCGGCTGTTTACAGATGATGAGAAAGCCGAACCACGACGGCGCGGCGTTTTCGCACGGCTCGGGCAGGATAAGCTTGTCCTTAAGGGGGGACAGCGCGTGATACAGGTACGCGTAGTTCTTGCGCCGCGCCGCGGTGAAGAACGGCAGCTTAATAAGCTGCGCGCAGCCGATGGCGCACTGCATATCGGTCGGTTTTAGGTTGAAACCGAAATGGGAATAGACATATTTATGATCATAACCTTTTGGCAGCGTGCCGTGCTGGCCGTCGAAACGGTGACCGCAGAGGTTGTCTTTTCCCGACGGGCAAACGCAGTCGCGCCCCCAGTCGCGCATGGAGCGCAGGATCTTGTGAAGCAGCGGGTCATTCGTATAGACCGCGCCGCCTTCGCCCATGGTCATGTGGTGCGGCGGGTAGAAGCTTGAGGTGCCGATATCGCCGAACGTACCGGTCAGGCGCGTTTCGCCGTTTAAGGTGTACTCGGAGCCGAGCGCATCGCAGTTGTCCTCGATAAGCCATAGGTCGTGCTTATCGCAGAAAGCCTTGACTGCTTTAATGTCAAATGGATTCCCCAGCGTATGCGCGAGCATGACCGCCTTTGTCTTTTCGCTCAGGCAGCTTTCGAGCTGTCCGACATCGATGTTGTACTGACCTGCTTTGACGTCCGCGAAGACGGGAATCGCCCCATACTGTAAAATCGGGGCGACCGTCGTCGGGAACCCGGCGGCGACCGTGATAATTTCATCCCCGCGCTTTACGGCGCGCTCCTTTAAAAGCGGCGAAGTCAGCGCGTAAAAGGCGAGCAGGTTCGCACCCGAGCCGGAGCTGACCGCCGAGCAGAAGCGCACCCCGAGATAGTCGGCAAGCCCTTTTTCAAACGCATCGCAGTAGCGTCCGGCGGTAAGCCAGAAGTCAAGGGATGCGTCAACAAGGTTTGTCATTTCCGCGGCATCGTAAACACGCGAGGCGTAAGGAATCCTGTCGCCATTGGTATATTCGCTTTTTTTATGAAAGGTGTCGCAGTAATCCGCGACAAGCTTTAGTATCTGTTCTCTCGCTTCCCGCTCAGTCATCTGAAAAACCTCCGAATTTGCCTTTCCATGACCTCTCCTGCGTTTTCGCCGCCGCGCACAGCCTTGGAAAACTCGACGGTCGCTTCAATAGCCTGCCCGATATTCCAGATAGGCTGCCAGCCGAAAGTATTCTGAACCTTCGTGCAGTCAAGCCGTAAAAACTTCGCTTCGTGCGGGCCGCCGGCAGACACGTTTTTCCAGGATAGCCCCTCGCCCCACGCCGCGCAAAACAAATCGGTGAGCTGCCCGGTCGTAATACAGTCGGAAAGCGCCGGTCCGACATTGTAACATCCGGCAAAGCGGGCGTCGCCATACTGCTTTTCGGCAATCAACATATAGACTAAAAGCGGCTCTAAAACAAACTGAAACGGGCGCGTCGAATAGGGATTGCGCACGATAATTTCCGTACCGCCCTCGGCGGCACGCACGCAGTCCGGCACAATCCTGTCGGCGGCAAAATCGCCGCCGCCGATGACATTGCCCGCCCGTGCGGTCGAGCACCGGATATTCTTTTCCTTGAAAAAGGATTGATGATAACTGTAAGTCACAAGCTCGCTGCACGATTTGCTGTTGGAATACGGGTCAAAGCCGCAGAGCTTGTCGTCTTCCGCAAAACAGCGGTCTTCGTCGGCGTTCATATAGACCTTGTCGGTCGTCACGTTGACAAAGGAGCGCACAGAGTCCGAAAGATGAACGCACTCAAGCAGGTTGACTGTCCCGAGAACGTTCGTTTCAAAAGTTTCGCGCGGCTGCTCATAGGATTTTCTGACAAGAGGCTGCGCCGCCAGATGAAACACGATTTCCGGTCGTGCCTCGTCAAAGCAAGCCTTGAAACGGTCAAAGTCGCGGATGTCGCCGATATGCGAATCGATGTCCGCGGCGATATCCGCCATCGTAAACAGATTCGGCTCGGTATCGGGCGTAAGCGCGTAGCCGGTCACCTGCGCACCGAACAGCGACAACGTTTTACAGAGCCACGAACCCTTAAAGCCCGTATGCCCCGTCACAAAAATACGTTTTCCTCTGTAAAACGAAAAATCCATCAAATAGTTCATGCCCTTTCTTAAGGGTTTTGTGCCAAAAGAAACTTTACCATACCTTCCACGGAGCGTTGCCGGACGCCCACAGTTCCTCAAGCTGCACCTTTTCGCGCTGAGTGTCCATCGGTTTCCAAAAGCCGTCATGGAAATACGCTTTCAGCTCGCCCTCGCGTGCTAAGAGCTCAAGCGGCTCTTTTTCAAAGGCTGTTTCGTCTCCCGCGATATAGTCGAAAACGGACGGCTCCAGCACCATAAAGCCTCCGTTGACACGGCTGACGTCCGCCTGCGACTTCTCGCGGAATTCACTGACCGTCTCGCCCTCTAAACCCAAAACGCCGAAGCGCTGATCAACGCTGATGGCTGTCAGCGTCGCCTTTTTCCCGTGTGCCTTGTGAAAATTCATCAGCTCGTCGATGCGGATATTGCCGACCCCGTCGCCGTAGGTAAGCATAAACGTCTCGTTGCCGATATAATCTTTTACACGCTTTACGCGCCCGCCGGTCATCGTGTTCAGCCCCGTATCCACCAGCGTTACACGCCACGGCTCGGAGGTATTGGCATGAACAATCATTTCATTTTTCGCGAGATCAAACGTGACGTCGGAGGTATGCAGAAAATAGTCGGCGAAAAACTCCTTAATCATGTGCTGTTTGTAGCCGAGACAGATGATGAAATCGTTGTACCCATAGGCGGAATAAATCTTCATGATGTGCCAAAGAATCGGCTTTTCACCGATCTCAATCATCGGCTTGGGCTTCAGATGACTTTCCTCACTGATACGCGTACCGAAACCGCCCGCTAAAATTACCGTTTTCATGCCGTCACACTCCCTAAAACCTATAGCTAATTGTACCATATGCCGTTATAAAATACCACTACTATTTTTTACTGTATTTCACGAAAAGCAAGCCCGCGTGTGAACGGCTTTGGGAACGGTGTTCCGGCTTTCCATAGGTTTACGATTCTTGCGGTTTCCTCTTTACTTTCAACCGTAAAATACAGGGTGACAAAATCAACTTCAGGCCGTGACTTGTCGCCTAAATACAGCGGTACGCTGTTATACATAGTCATGGTTTCCTTCTGATGACAAAGCACCGCGTAACACGCGTTTTTTCCGTCAATCAGCCGCGATTGTCCGCTACATTGAGCGCAGGAACCGGACGGCTTCACGGGACAAACGCGAAAACGCATCAGCGGCAGGTATCCGTAACCGATAACCCCGCGCCCGAGCGTCCCGCCGAGCGCGGCTGTCTTTTTGAATGACAGCTCAAAGGACAGCTCCGTATCGGCAAGACCGTACTGTTGGTATTTGTTGAGACTCAGGGTGTTCAGGATATTCAGTCCGGTCTGCCCGTGCGGCGTCAGTCCGGCGTCATTTATCAGCCGGATACCGCCGAGGTTGCCCGTTGAGGCACGCGTGACGCCGAGTGCCCGAAGGCGCAGAAGTCCGTCGGCGACACGCTTTTCATTCTCGGGGAATATCAGCGCCGGGAGCTCGGCGATAAGACGGTCGGAAAACCGCCCCGTTTGCTCCGGAAAGCGTAACAGCTCTTCAAAAGGCACGTAGAGATACTCCGCGTCCGGCACTTCGGGAAGCTGCACGAGCGTTTCAACGCGCAGACGAAGCGTCGGCGGTACAAGACGCTTCCCGCCCGACAGATCGGGAGCCGGTGCTTTCTGAATGCGGACGGTTGTTTCGGACAATTTTTCCTCAAGCGCCGAGAGCGCCGTCCGGCGCAGCGCGTTGAGCTTTGCCGAGGACAGGGTCAACCCTTCTCCGAGTGTGATAACCGGCTCACCGATAACAAACGGCGTACCGCCTGTTTTCTGTATGAAACGGGCGGCGTCTGTCTCGGTCAGAGGGCGGCCTTCCGTCTTTTCGGGGAATTCCCCCGTTACTGTCACGGTCTTTTTGCGCGTCGAAAGCGTGAGTGATGCCGGCATGTTTTCCATGATGTCGAGGCGCGCCGAAACCGGCACGATACTCTTTTCCTTTTCATAGAGCGCCGCGAGCCTTTTCAGTACGCCCGTTGAAGCGATGACGTCCTCTTTTGTACGTGCGCCGAACATCTCCCCTGTCCGCTGTCCCGTCAGATACCCGTCGGTAAATCCTCCGCGCGAAAAAACACTTCTCAGCGTGTTTTCGTCATACAGACGCCCCTTAAGGGCTTCCTTACAGGCGGTGACCGCCGCCGCGACATATTCCGGGCGTTTCATGCGCCCCTCAATTTTAAACGAGGTAATACCCGCCTCCATCAGCTCGCCGATCCGACCAATCAGCGACATATCCTTGAGCGACAGCGCGTATTCACGCTCTCCAGCCCTCATATTTAAGCGGCACGGCTGGGCGCACAACCCTCTGTTGCCGCTGCGCTCGCCGCGTATCGCCGAAAGAAAGCACATTCCCGACACAGACATACAGTGCGCGCCGTGGACGAAGCATTCAAGCTCGATTGATGTATTCTCACGGATAGCCTTCATTTCATCTAGCGCCAGCTCGCGGGCGAGAACGGCGCGCCGAAAGCCCCCGTCCTCAAGAGCGCGCACACCGGCGATGTTGTGCACGGCCATTTGGGTGGAGGCGTGAAGCGGTATATCGGAACAAATTGCCGAGAGGCGGCTCGCAACGGCAAAATCTTGCACGATGACGGCATCCACGCCCGACAGAGCAATGGTTTTTATTGTCTCATCGAGCAGCGGAAGCTCCCTGTCAAAAACAAGGGTATTCAACGTAATGTAAACGCGGACACCCCGCACATGGCAATAGGACACCGCCTCTTTCAGCGCGTCGTCGCTGAAGTTCTCGGCGTTTTGACGGGCGTTAAATCCCTGCACCCCCAAGTAGACGGCGTCCGCCCCGCAGCGAACGGCCGCGAGCAGCTGCTCTTTTCCTCCGGCGGGAGCAAGAATTTCCGGCATGGTCGTAGGGTTCATGTTGCGCCATCCTTTCTGCGGCGTAAAAGGTCACCTTGTTTTACGTCAATAGGACAGGCAATCGTTACCTGTCTTTTCGGGTGCGGCGCACAAAGAACACTTTCACCGTTTTCGTCGGTGATACTTTCCAGTTCAAAGCTTATACCCGGTCTCCCCGGTATCAGCACCTCAAGGGTGTCGCCGACGGCAAAGTGATTGCGCTGTTCCACAAGCAGACGATGGTCTTGTGAATCTGACAGCGCTACGCCCGCAAAGACGCAGTCGCTGTGGTACAGCCCGTCATTGAAGGTGTTTTTTTGCATCTCCCCAAAGTAGAATCCCGAAGAATACGGCCGATGGCTGACCGCGTTCAGCTCGCGGTCTATGGCTTCTTTGGACGCCGTGCCGTCGATGGCACAGCGGTAGGCGTTGACGACCGAGGCGACGTAGTATGGCGTTTTCATACGCCCTTCAATTTTAAAAGAAGTAATGCCCGCCGCCTGCAGCTCATTAAGAAACGATGAGGCATTCAAATCATGAGAGCTTAAAATCGCCGTATGTCCGGCGTTCTCAACGACCTCAAAAAACTCGTTGGGGCGCTTTTGTTCCATCAGATAGTATTCCCACCGGCACGGCTGCGTACACTCGCCGCGGTTGCCGCTGCGCCCTGTCAGAAAAGAGCTGATCAGACACCGCCCGGAATATGCCATACACATCGCGCCGTGGACAAAGCACTCCAGTTCCAGCGCCGCGGGCGTTTTCAGACGAAGCTCTGCGATATCGCTTATGGTCATCTCCCGTCCGAGGACAATCCGTGACGCGCCGAGGTCATAATACTGACGGGCGCACTCGTAGTTGATACAGTTTGCCTGCGTGCTGACATGCACCGCAAGCGATGGTGCGGCACGCTTTACCGCGCAGAGCACGCCGAGGTCGGACACGATGACGGCGTCAACGCCGGATTCAAAGAGAAAACGCGCATAATCCGCCGCCGCCTCGACTTCGCGGTTATCGGCAAAGCTGTTGACCGTGACGTAAAGTTTCTTTCCCGCGCTGTGCGCGGCGCTTACGGCGTCCCCGATATCTTTTCGTGTGAACGCCGCCGCTTCCGCCCTTAACTGCAAAAGCGGACCGCCGATATACACGGCGTCCGCTCCATAACGCATTGCGGTTAAAAGACACTCCCTGTCGCCCGCCGGAGCGAGCAATTCCGGAGCAGTCACAGTTTTAAGAAGTTCTCGACACCGAGAACAAAAATCGTCGCACCGCTGACGTGTGTCTTTGTTTTGACGTCTGCCTGTGAGATGCCGCGCCCGAATGACGCGCTCGTCGGAACCTCTTTAACCCGTGTGCTCGAATGCTCGCGGATGACCGACACAACGCCCTCTACGTCGCCGTCCTCGGCACCTATGAGCAACGTGGTGTTGCCCGCCTGCAGAAAGCCGCCGGTCGTCGAAAGCTTGGTGATAAAGTAGCCCGCCGTCGTAAGACTTGCGGAAACAGACGCGCTGTCGTCGTTATTGACAATGGCAATAATAAGCTTCACGATAAAACCTCCAAAATCAGATTTTAAGAAATCCGACATACATTACATATATGAATTAAACAACTTTTTACTCCGTTTGTCAAGGGCGTCGAACTTCTCGATCTCATAGCGGTTGTCGCTTGAATCCCGCAGCAGCACGCGTCCGTCATACAAAATCTTGATATCATGGTAGCGGCTTTTGATATCGAAGCTGTATACGCCTCTATTTGTTTCAACCTTCATTTTCATCAGACCGAACTTCTCGTAGCACTCAATAATTCTTGTGATGATGGGGACGAGGTAGTATTCACCGAGCGCCTTGCGCACCGTGTCGCGGCTCTCCTCCATCAGAGAACTGACGGAGCGGATGACCGCCTGCTCGTTGCCGTCCTCATCAAGCAGCGAGATATACCGGTCAAGGCCGGTCACCGGAAACAGCCGCCGCGCCTCTAAATTTTCGAAACGCCGTCCGTCGTACATCTCGACGTTTAAAAGGATTCCCTCGCCGAACGTGATGCGGGCGTTGTCATTTTCAATATAGGTTCTGTCCATATTTTATCCCACCAATCACTCGAAATGCTCTTCTTCCTTGCTCTTGCGGATTTTTTCCGACATGCTCTGGATTTCTATCAGCTTAAAGTATTTCCCCTGAAGCGCCATCAGCTCTTCATGTGAACCGAACTCGATGATTTCGCCCTTGTCTATGACAATGATCTTGTTGGCTTTTCGTAAAGTCGAAAGCCGGTGGGCAATCATCAGGGTCGTCCGTCCCTTGATTAAGCGTTCAATAGCCGTCTGGATAAGTTCCTCGGTCTCTGAATCGACCGCGGCGGTCGCCTCGTCGAAAATCAGCATTGACGGATTCTTAAGTACGGCTCTCGCTATCGACAGGCGCTGCCGCTCGCCGCCTGAAAGGCCGGACCCGCGCTCGCCGAGCATCGTGTCGTAGGCGTCGGGCAGACGTGCGATGAAGGCGTGGGCGTTGGCGATGTCGGCGGCGTGGATGACTTCTTCGACGGACGCCTCGGGATTGGAATAGGCGATATTTCTGAAAATGGTGTCGCGGAACATCAGCGGCTCCTGCTGGACGTAGCCGATCTTGCCGCGATAGGATTTTAAGTCGATATCTTTAATGTTGATACCGTCAACAAGAATATCACCCTCATAATTGTCATAAAAGCGCATCAGAAGGTTGACGAGCGTGCTTTTGCCCGAACCGGTAGTGCCGACGATCCCGATAATATCGCCCGGCTCGATGACTGCGCTAATATTGCTGAGCGTTTTTTTCGTCTTGTCAAAGGAAAAATTAACGTTTTTGAATTCGATTTTGCCCTTAATCCGTTTGATTTCATTGCCCTTGCCGAAGTCCTGCTCAGGCTCGGCGTCGATGATATCGAGAATCCGCTCGGCACTCGCCAGAGCGCTCTGGTAAGAGTCGTTTAAGCCCGCGAAAAAGTTGACCGGGCCATAGAACATACCGGCGTAAGAGATGAACGACACGAGAAGGCCGAGGGAAATGGCGTTGCCGTCTCCGACGGCGATACCGTCCATGACCCATTTGCCGCCCAGTCCCCAAATAAACAGCGACCCACATGTTACGAGAAATCCGACGATATGCGGAAAAACGTTGGAGATCACCGAGGCACGGGCATCCTCTTTGAGCCATTCCTCGTTGTAGTCGTTGAACTTCTGAATGGCACGCTCCTCGCTTGTAAAAGACTTGATGACGCGTACCCCCGGCAACGTATCGGAAAGCACGGAGCTGACCGACGACCAGCGCCTCCAGATGCGCCGATAAATCGGGGAGATTCTTTTGCCGAAATAGCGGGAGCCGATTACCACGACCGGCACCGGGACGAGGGAGAGCAGCGTCAGCTTCCAGTCGAGGGCAAACATGATGACGATGATGCCGATCATAAGAAACAGCTGCACAATCGCCTCTTGAGAGATACGCAGCATAAACGCCTGCAAGGTATTGGTATCGCCGCTGACTCTGGCGAACACCGAGCCGGTGCTCGTCTTGTCGTAAAAGCTCATCGGCAGATACTGCGCCTTTGCGTAGATATCGTCGCGCAGGCGTGTGACTGTCCTGTCCCCGGCAACGCGCATCAGGTGGCCGCGCCACGCGCCGATGACGTACTGGACAACGTAAATACCCAACAGTACGCCGACGGCGGTCGCCAGCTTTTGATAATTGAGATTCTCGATAATATCGTCAACGAGAAGCTTTGTGATATACGGCGGCGCGAGCGCCATGGACGTGGTGATAATCGACAGAGCAAGGCAAAAGAGCAGACGGTTCCGCTCAGGCGCTATGTAGACATACAGCTTTTTAATCAGCTTGCCCTTTGAGGCACAATTGATGCACTCAGCACCCGGGCGCGACAGCGACCGACCGCATTTCGGACAGAACGAACGCATTTTCTCGAACGTCGCCTCGACGCCCTCCATCTCTTGTTTCGGGGAAGCGCCTTTGGCAACCTCCTCTAAAAAGACGGCGGCGGCATCCGCCAAAGCGGCGATTGAATAGGTGAAACGGAATAAATTTATTTTTCCATCGGCAAGCTCAACCCGAAACTGCGCGTTGCCGTACATCCTCTTGACCTTGGCCTCTTTAACATCAGCAATTTCAAGGACGAGCTCTCCGCCGGGGTGGGACTCGTCAAAAGCGAAAACGCGCCGATTGGTAACGACCATTGCCGAAAGGCCGTACCGGCCTTTCAAGGTAAGGTCACCGATCAGCGCGAATAAGGGCGTCTCATCTTTACCGAGGAGCTTCTGTGTCCGTTCTCGGATATCGTCGGGTATTTTTCTGTTTGTCGTCGGGATATCCAACGCAAACACTCCCTTTTCACTTAAGAATATAGTAGAGTTATAGCAAAAAATGTAGAAAAATTCAAGCGTTTTCCGGAAATAAACACATTTCGGATCATCGGATAAGTTTCATAGAATTAAGGAACTGTTTTTGTGCAAGATTACAATATATTCTTAAAGTTATGATAGGATTGTTTTTAAAATGCCTTCTCTTAAGCGTTTATGCCAGCTTAACGGCGGAGCTGACGAATCGTCAGCCCCGCCGGTTAAAGTTTTATTCAGTTTCTCCTATACTGCCGCTTCATCCGCTGCTCTTTGCCGAGAACTCTTTTGCGCAGGCGTACGGAGTGCGGCGTCACCTCGACCAGCTCATCGTCGCCGATGAATTCCATCGACTGCTCGAGGCTTAAAACGCTGTGCGGCACGAGGCGCAGCGCGTCGTCGCTGCCGGAGGCTCTGGTGTTCGTCATCTGCTTTTTCTTGCAGACGTTGCAGACGACGTCTTCGTTTTTCGCACATTCGCCGACGATCATCCCCTCGTAGACGGGAACGCCGGGACCGATGAAGAGGCGGCCGCGCTCCTGCGTGTTGAACAGACCGTAGGCGGTGCTCTCACCCGTCTCGTGGACGACAATCGAGCCGCGCTCACGCATTCTGATTTCGCCCTTGTACGGCTCGTAGCCCGCGAACAGATTGTTCATAATGCCGTTGCCGTTGGTGTCGGTCAGAAATTCCGAGCGGTATCCGATGAGCCCGCGCGCGGGAATTTTGAATTCGAGATGCGTCGAACCGCCCTCGCGGACATCCATATTTTCAAGCTCGCCCTTGCGCGAGCCGATTTTTTCCATGACCGCACCGACGTAGTTTTCAGGCACCTCAACAATCAGAAGCTCCATCGGCTCAAGCGTTTCGCCGTTCTCATCCGTTTTCAAGATGACCTTCGGGCGCGATACCTGAAACTCATACCCCTGACGGCGCATGGTTTCTATCAGTATCGACAAATGCAGTTCCCCGCGTCCCGACACCTTAAAGGAATCGGTCGTTTCCGTTTCCTCGACACGCATACTGACATTCGTTTCCACCTCTTTGAATAACCTTGTGCGGATATTGCGCGAGGTGACATAGGTACCCTCGCGTCCCGCGAACGGGCTGTCGTTGACCATGAAATTCATTGAGATGGTCGGCTCGTCGATTTTGACGAAGGGCAGCGCCTCGACGCGGTCGGGATCGCAGGCGGTTTCGCCGATATTGAGATCGGCAATGCCCGCCACGGCGACAAGGTCGCCCATGGCCGCGGACTCGGTCTCGATACGCTTTAAGCCGTCAAACTGGTAGAGCTTGACGATGCGTACATTTTTGCGCGTGCCGTCGGTCTTGCAGAGCGTGACGGCTTTGCCCTCGGTGACCCGTCCGCGCTCGACCCTGCCGATGCCGATGCGTCCGATGTAATCGTCGTAGTCAAGGCTTGAAAAAAGCAGTTGGAGCGGTGCGTCTATGTCGCCCTCGGGAGGCGAAATGTTTTTAATGATCGAATCGAGCAGCGGACGCATATCGCCTTCCCGGTCATCGGGCGACAATGACGAATAGCCGTCCTTCGCCGAAGCATAGACGACGGGGAATTCCAACTGATCGTCCGAGGCACCAAGCTCGATAAAGAGATCCAGCACCTCGTCAATCACCTCGGCAGGACGCGCACCGGGGCGGTCAATCTTGTTGATAACGACGATAGCCTTCTTGCCGAGCGCCAGCGCTTTCTTGAGCACGAAACGCGTCTGGGGCATACAGCCCTCGAAAGCGTCGACAAGCAGCAGTACGCCGTCAACCATCATCATGATGCGCTCGACCTCGCCGCCGAAATCGGCATGACCGGGAGTATCGACAATATTGATTTTTACTTCCTGATAATGAATTCCCGTATTTTTTGATAAAATGGTGATACCGCGTTCCCGCTCAAGGTCATTAGAGTCCATGACGCGTTCATTGACCGCCTCATTCTGGCGGAACACGCCGCTCTGGCGCAGAAGCTGGTCTACAAGCGTTGTCTTGCCATGATCAACGTGAGCGATAATGGCGATGTTTCTGATATTTTCGCGAAGCACTGAATTTACACCCTCAATTTTCTTACAGCAGATTGATGCCGTTTTCCTTACATTTTTCCCGCATTTCGCGGCTCCATACCGAGGACTGAACCTCGCCCACATGAAGTTTTCCGAGTAAAAGCATACACACGCGTGACTGGCCGATGCCGCCGCCGACAGTCAGCGGCAGTCTTCCGCTGAAAATCCCCTTATGGTATTCGTAAACGCGGCGCTCGTTGTGGCTGGAGGCGTTGAGCTGGACGTCGAGCGACTTTGCGTCAACGCGTATACCCATAGAGGAAACCTCAAAAGCATCCTCCAGCACCTCGTTCCAGAACAGCAGATCGCCGTTTAAGTGCCAGTCATCGTAGTCGGGCGCGCGGCCGTCGTGCGCTGTGCCGTCGGACAGCAAGTCGCCGATTTCCGTGATGAATACGGTCTTATGCTCTTTTAGAAATGCACGCTCGCGCTCCTTCGGACTCATTTGGGGATAGAGCTCAAAAAGCTCCTCGGTCGAAATAAACGTCACATCGGGACAGAGCGTTGTCGTCACCGACGGAAATTTTTCTTTGACAATGTCGAGCGTATCACAGAACACCCCAACGATTTTTTTAACCGTTTCCTCAAGATACGCCTTACTGCGCTGCTGTGCGGTGATGACCTTCTCCCAGTCCCACTGGTCAACATAGAGGGAGTGGAGGTTGTCCATATCCTCGTCGCGCCGAATGGCATTCATATCGGTATATAAGCCCTCGCCGGGCTCAAAGCCGTAATTATAGAGAGCCATGCGCTTCCACTTAGCCAGCGAGTGGACGATGACCGCCTCGCTGCCGGGAATCTCCTTGATATCGAACGACACAGCGCGTTCAATACCGTTCAAATCGTCATTTATCCCCGTATTCTTTTCCACAAAGAGCGGCGCGCTCACGCGCTCAAGGCACAGCGCCTCGGAGAGCTTGCGTTCAAACGTGTCCTTGATGAGTTTAATCGCCCGTTCGGTATCGCGTAAAGACAGCGCCGAAGTATAGCCGTCCTTTAGTATCAGCATAATAAAATTCATATCCTTTCACAGAAAGGTTTATGCCCGTGAAAGGACATAAGACCGAATTAAAAAGTGCGGCTCTCTGCAAATGCCAAGGAATTATATCATCATTATAACAAATTAGCAATAAAAAAATAAAAAAAGCGTTTAAATCCCTAAAAAACGCTTTCTTTATACACCGGCGCTTCTTTATTTTTTATACACCGACCGCCACGCCACGACGAGCAGCGGACCCACAAAGATACCCACGCCCCCGAACAGCATGACGCCCGCCGCCGCCGCGCCGATGGAAAGCAGGGGCGGCAGTCCGATCTGCTTGCCGCAGAGCAGCGGCTGCAGAAAAATTTTCATGACGGTCAATACCGCATAAAGAATACCCAGTCCGATGGCGAGCGTATAATTCCCTATATATGCCGCATAAATAATCCACGGAATGAACGCTATTCCGGAACCGAGCACCGGCAGCATGTCTATGACGGCAATACCCAGCGCAATGGGTACGGACAGCCAGCCTATATCGAGAATGAGCAACCCTAAGGTAATGACGACGATATCCAGCAGCAGCACGACCACCAGCGTTTTAAGCATGCCGATGCTCGCTTTGAAAAGCTCGTCAAGCATCTGTAATAATTTGCTTTTGTTTTTGTTGTTGTCCATTGTCATTCCTCCCGGTTACAGCATACGCCGAATCCTTAAGACTGTCAACACAAATAGTGTCTTGACACGCGTTTTCGGGCATGTTAGAATCCCTGTATATTCAATGGAAAGCTGCCGTGACACGATGAAGCGTTCGCTTCTGAACCGCTACCGCGCGTCCAATTTTTATACGGTCTTTAATTTCAGAAACGACATGGCTAAGGGGCGCGTAAGTATGCTCGCCTCCGCGGTGATCGTTCAGGCGATACTGCCTTTGACCTCGGGCGTTTTTTACACCGGCTTTCTGATTTCAAACGACATCGATATCGTAAACGCCGGGGTTATCAGCTTCATACCGTACATAGCAAGCCTTTTCAGTGTGTTCTCCCCGTATCTTCTTGAGCGCTTCCCCCGGCGAAAAGATATCCTTTTGCGCACGCGGCTGCTCTACTACTTCATCAATATTCTCGGCGTAACCGCTTTACCGCTCGCCGTACACGACACAAAGCTGAAAATCATCGGATTTTCCGTAATCATCTTCGTTTCCGGCGCTTTGAACGCCGTGACCTCCCCCGGTTTTTCACCATGGCATCTGAACTTTATACCCGACAGCGTGCGCGTCGACTATTTCGGCTACAGTCAGGTCGTGCGCTGCACCGTCAGCAGCGTGACCGTTTTAGCTTCGGGCTTTGC
Organism: uncultured Eubacteriales bacterium; assembly: GCA_964516565.1. Classification (GTDB taxonomy): domain Bacteria; phylum Bacillota; class Clostridia; order Oscillospirales; family Acutalibacteraceae; genus DTU089. The sequence goes on from CAZEXA010000038.1 coordinate 14,788, forward strand.
CGCCGACGCGCTGAAGGGCACCGCTTATGAAACGAACGTTTTATATTACCTGCGAATCGCCGCGTTTTTCATGGCGCTGGTTGAAATCGCTTTTCTGGCCATTGCCAAGGAGTTTCCCTACGAAAAACGAGAACCGCCGAAGCTGAGAAACGTTTTTCTGCTCTCGTTCCGGGAACGCAAGTTTTTTTCCGTTGTCCTGATCATTGCCTTCTGGATGCTCTTTGCCACGATGTCCTCCTCGGCATTCAACTATTATCTGGTACATACCGCTAAAGTCCCCTATGCGTATATGTCGGTGATGGATGCCAGTTATCCGTTGTTTCTATTTGCCTTCGCCGGCTACTGGCGCCGTTTTCTGCGCACGCATTCCTGGCTAAAAACCTTCGCCTATACGGCGTTTATGTATACGCCGTCGCTTTTCTTTTTCGCGTTTGTGAACCATAATAACTATTTGTTTTTAATGACCCTGCTGCGGCTCTGTCAGCATGTTTCAGGCGTGGGGCTCAATCATTCCTTTTCCAATTTGCCGTTTATCCATCTTCCCAACGCCGACAGGACAAACTATATCGCTTTTTACTCCATCACCGTCAACGTATTTGCCCTGGCAGGGATACTGCTCGGCACCTGGTACGTCGCCGTTATGAAAGATGTATCCTTCACCCTGTTTGCGGTAAAGGTAACCGGTCCCCAACAGCTCTTAATTCTGCAGGGCATCGGGCAGTCATTGACGGCGGCGGCTATCCTCCTGTTCAATAAACACCTTGAACCAAATAGCGTAAAACAAGAGAAAACGGCTGTATCAAGCAGAGCTTGATACAGCCGTTTTCTTATTATTCGATTTTTTCGAAATCTGATGCCGGATGCTTGCACACCGGACAGATGAAATCCGGCGGCAGCACTTCACCCTCGTAGATATAGCCGCAGATTTTACACCGCCAGCCCTTCTTTTTCGTCTCGCCGGGCTTCGGCTTAATATTGCTGTGATAATAGGCATAGGTAGCCGAATCGGAGACTGACAGAACGGCAGCGTCGGTGACCTCGGCGATAAACAGCGTATGCGTCCCGGCGTCAACCGTCGAAACCACTTTAGCGCTGATAAAGGCGTTCGTGCCCTCCGTGACGCAGAGCAGCCCGTTTTCAGTTCTCCTGACCGGCTCATAATCCTTAAATTTATCGACCTCGCGGCCGCTGTGGAACCCAAAGCGTTCAAACAGGGAAAAGGGTGCGGTCACGTCGATAATCGAGGCGTTGAACAGCCCTGTTTTCAAAATCATATCGTGTGTATAATTCTGCTTATTGACGGCTACGGCTACACAATTGGGCGTTGTGGTGATCTGCATGACGGTATTGACGATGCAGCCGTTGTCCTTGTCACCGTCGTGGACTGTCAGCACATACAGGCCGTATCCGATTTTGTACATCGCTTTGTTATCCATTTCCATTCGTCCTTTCAATTAATTTCCCGATAATACCGGAGTAAAATCCCGCGGGATCCCGGAGGAACCCCTCCTTGAGCATATCCGCCTGCATACTGTCCGCCGCATAGAGCGTCAGCTTCAATATTTCCTCCGAAAAGCCGGTCATGACAAACGTGATGAAATAGCCGCCCTCCCGCTTTTCTATCGAGACCATATTTTCCCGCTCCGAGCGCGCCCTGAACAACAGTGTCAGCGCCGCGCCGACGGCTTTTTCGCGCACCGAGCGCGTCAGGCTGGACTCGAGCGCTCCGGCAATTTCTTTGCCGCTTTCAGTCACCGTCAAACAATCCTCATCATGATATGGTACGGCGCTGACCGCACCCGAACTTAAGAGATAATCGGCGGCCTCGCTGATTTCAAAATAGTTGACAAGCCCGATACCCGTCAGGCACTCGGTCAACTGACCTTTTGAGAGCGGCTCTCGGATACGCGATAAAATATAGCATAAAAGAATACGGATTTCGTTCCTGCTGCGCAGTCCTCCGTATTCCACACCGCCCTGAAAGGCATCAAAACCGTCCATAACGCGCTCACCCCCGGAGAAATGATACCATAATGAAGAGGAATAATCAATAAAAAAGAATGCTCATCGGGGGGTATTCAGCATTTTACTGAAATAATATGATCCGCTTTTATAACCAAGGTGCTCATAAAAAGCATGGGCGTCCGTACGCTGAAAGCCGCTGGCAAGCCCGATATTCGAGATGCCTTTCTCATAAGCTGTTTGTTGCACATACTTAATCAGTTTTGTGCCTATCCCTTTATTTTGAAATTCCTTCTTCACGGCAAGGCCGTTGATTTTTATATAACCGACCGGAAAGCCTGCCGCCAATACCTGAACAGTTGTTATAAACCCCACCGCGATAGTATCCGCCAGCGCGACAAAAGTCTTATAATCATCGTTCAAACTCATTTGTTCGTATGTAACAGCGATGTTGTCGGCAGTGACCCAATGATTTCCAAGCTCGTTGTTCCATAAATCGAGAACATTCGGATAATCGACAGGTTGTATTTCTCTAATTTCTATTTCCATGTTTAAATATCCCATCCTGTCTTTCACTTACCAAGCGCTGTGTGAATATTTTAAGCGATATTATTTGTTTTCTTTGTTGGATTTAATCGTTTTACAAGACGAAATAAGCATACGACGGATACGACCACACATATTACGATTTTTCTTGTAAGTTTCTTCATCAATGTTATTACAATTAAACAGTAATTTTAGCCATCCTTCTGTCTCACTACACTCTTTTAATGCTATTTCTAACTTTGAAAGCATATCTGCAAGGCTTTGACCATAGTTTGCTTCACGAATATTGGCATAAACACTACTTGAGCTTTTTCTGATTTGGTATATTGTATTAGAAGATACTTTAACATCTTGACACAATAACTCAATATCAGTTGCAAGTTGTTCAGAATACTCAAGCAAATAGTTTTTAGACATACTTTCACATCCTTTCACTTTATGGTATCATAATAACATATAAACTTCAATATAAATTAACGGCTTTGCCGTTGTATC
>CAZEXA010000038.1:17890-20096 GCA_964516565.1 uncultured Eubacteriales bacterium
ATCATCAAGGCTTTAGCCTTGCATATCATCAAGGCTTTAGCCTTGCATATCATCATTGCGACAGTATTTCGCACTATCGTGCGAATGATATACAGCCTATCGGCTGATGATATACACGCATTCGCGTGATGATATACCATTGCTGTCGCAATGGATAAAAAAACAGACTTGAAGCAAGTCTGTTTTTTGGTGAGTTATCGGAGATTCGAACTCCGGACACCCTGCTTAAAAGGCAGGTGCTCTGCCGACTGAGCTAATAACTCATAGAGACAGATGACAGAACAAGAGTCTGCTCTGTCATCCGAAAATAATATTTAGATGAACAGGAAGATTAAAAAAGCTGTGAGAGAGACTACAAAGAAGAAAATGGCGATGTATTTTGTCGCTTTTTCAAGCTTTTTTTCAATAGTGCGTCCCTTATGCTTACCGAAAAACGTATCGGCTCCGCCGGCGATGGCACCGGACAAGCCTGCCTGACGACCCTCTTGAAGAATAACGACTATAATGATCGCCAGTGACGATACGGTAATCATAATACCGAACATCAGCTGCACCCATGTCATTTGCATATATAAAAACCTCCGAGTTGTAAACTGTCAGTAATCAACGCCCGATTATAGTATCATACCGCTTTATAAATTGCAAGTCCAATTTTAAGATTTTTTCCTGATTTGGCTGTTATTTGTATGAATTATCCGCATTTTTAAGGGGAATATACTATCAGACGGCGAATAGCCGTCTCAATCCGGAACAATTTCGGTCAAATGTCTGAAATGGATTTCGGGTTCGGCCCGAAATTCATATTTCCGGTTGTTCCCTTAATTTATTCGGTCTTTGTGGAGAAGAATTGTTCGGAAACGAAAAAAGCGGAAAGCGTTTGTCAAGGCTTTTTTCGGCCGCGTCGGCGATGTTAATTTTCCGGCGCGGTCTTTTTATATGTCGTTTTCAACCATGTTTTCGTATGTTTCGCGCTTAATGATCAGTTTTGCTTTGCCGCCGCTTACCGCGACGACAGCCGGACGCGGGCAGCGGTTGTAGTTGGACGCCATGGAATAATTGTAAGCTCCCGTAGAGAGTACCGCAAGAATATCCCCGGCTACAACCTCCTGCAGACGCGTGTGTTCTTGAATGAGGTCGCCGCTTTCACAGTAGCGTCCGGCGACGGTCACAGTACGCGTACGCGGGGCTGAAGCCTTATTGGCACAGACGATTTCGTAGGGGGATTGATACAGAATATAGCGCGGATTATCACCCATGCCGCCGTCAACCGAAACATAAGTACGGATATCGGGGATGGACTTGACCGAACCGACGGTATAGAGCGTCACACACTCGGCGCCGACGATCGAGCGTCCCGGCTCTATGTACACAAAGGGAATCGGAAAATCGAGCTGTTCGGCTTTTTCTTTCAGCGTTTGTGCCACAGCGCGCATGTATTCGGAAAACTCCTCGGGACTGTCGGATTCGGAATACATGATCCCAAAGCCGCCGCCGAGATTGAGCTCACGCAGCGTCACGCCGAGTGTATCGCGGATTTCTGCCATAAATTTCAACATGACCTTGGCAGCCAGTTTAAACGGGTTGAATTCAAATATTTGTGAACCGATATGACAGTGTAAACCGCACAGGACCAGACTCTCAAAGGAAAGACATTCCTTGACGGCGGCCATTGCCTCGCCCGTTTCGAGGGCAAAACCGAATTTACTGTCAATCTGACCGGTCTTGACAAAGCTGTGGGTATGCGCGTCGATACCGGGCTTGATACGCAGCAGGACGCTCTGCCTTACACCGGCTTCTGCGGCGTATTTGTTGAGCCGGTGTAGTTCCTCAATGTTATCGACGACAAAACGCCCGACGCCCGACGAAAGCGCTTCCTTGATTTCGCGGTCGGTCTTGTTGTTGCCGTGAAAGCAGACCTTATCCATTGGGAAGCCGACGGATTTCGCGGTGAACAGCTCGCCGCCCGAAACGATATCGAGTCCTAAGCCCTCACCGGCGACAAGGCGGCACATCTCCTTACAGGAAAAAGCCTTTCCGGCATAGAGCACAAGACCGTGACCGTAATACTCCTTCATTGAGGAAACAAACTTACGGCAGTTTTCGCGGATTTTATCCGTATCATAAACCATCAACGGCGTGCCGAACTCCTCGGACAGCGCCACGGTATCGACACCCCCGATGGTGAGGTGTCCGCGCTCGTTGGTAT
>CAZEXA010000039.1:0-19677 GCA_964516565.1 uncultured Eubacteriales bacterium
ATCGGAGAAAGAAAAAGAGAAAGTAACCGTATAAAACAGTATACTAATCCAACCAGCTCCTTAATCAAAGGTGTTTGGGCAGAGCATTTTTAACCCTTTTACAAAGTAGACAACGGTAGACAACGGGACGGTTCTATCGTCTTGACAACGAGCTAAAAATGTGCTATTCTATATGCCAAGGTGAGGATTATGCCCCGGCAAGTTTTGAAAACAGAGCAAAAACGGAACCATTATTCAGACAATCTTGCATCGGAATCCGCGAACACGACCAGGAAAAGACCGCGCATGAATAAGTACAATACCGCAGAGCAGGAGGCAAAACACCTCCTGCTTTTTCGTTTTGAGTGAAGACGGGAAGGCATTATCAAATTAAATATTTACATAAACAACAAAATATGGTACTATTAGCCAACATATAGCCTTATGAAAATAGGACGACAAAACCGTCCCCGAAAATCCCTCCAAAATCCCTGAAGAAAATCGAGAAAGACGGCCATGTCACGGAAGACGATGTAAACACATTTGCCGCCACGCATTTGATCGATGTCAATGACTTCCGCGCTGATCGCTTCGACGAATATTTTATCAAACGAGCGAAAGCACTATTAGGGCTTATCGGCAGCGCAATGGGTAAGCCGGTGTCAAACCTTGGCGGCGAGGATGTGGTTACTGCCTTCGGTGTTGCCCTGAATCAAGTTTGAACAGTGAAGTATCCTGCTTTCGCGCGAAGTGAAGTGAGGCTTCCCCTCGTGAAGTAAAGTATTCCGCTTTAATCGCGCGAAGCGCACTTCACTGGCGAAGGCAACTTCACATCCTTTTTGGATACTTCACTTTCTGCAATAGCGGAAAACTTCGTTGCGCCACAAAAAAAGCACGCCAATGCGTACTTTTTTGTGGTGCCGGTGACCGGACTCGAACCGGTACGCTGTTGCCAGCGAGGGATTTTAAGTCCCTTGCGTCTGCCGATTTCGCCACACCGGCGTGTGTGCAGAAGTGATTATACGGTTTTTCAGCGGATTTGTCAACATCAGATGTGAAATCCGCCGTTGACGGAGAGAATTTGTCCCGTGATATAGTCGGCGGCCGGGGAAAGGAGGAAGCATACAGCTCCGGCGACGTCGGCGGGCGTCCCCAAACGGCCGAGCGGGATCTGTTCTTTTAGGACCGAAAGGTCTTCTTCTGAAAAAGAGGTAAGCATGTCGGTTTTTATGACGCCGGGACAGACAGCGTTTACCGTAATCCCCGAGGGCGCGACCTCCTTGGCGAGCGCCTTGGTCAGTCCGATGACGCCGGCCTTTGCGGCGCTGTAATGCACCTCCATGGACGCGCCGGTCTGTCCCCAGACGGACGATATATTAACGATTTTGCCGCTTTTGTTCCGAATCATGTCAGGCAAAACGGCGCGGCAGCAGTTGAATACGCCCGTCAGATTGACGGCGAGCATACGCTCCCACATCGCGTCGGTGATATCGGTAAAGAGCGCCTGTTCACAAATGCCGGCATTGTTGACGAGGGCGTCAACCGTGCCGAGGCGCTTATTGACCGCATCAAGCATGGCGCTTACTTCGCACGCTTTTGAAACATCCGCCCGAAAACAGGCGGCATTTGCGCCGAGAACCGAAAGCTCGTCCACGAGCGATTCGGCCTCGGTTTTATGCGTCAGGTAATTCAACGCCACGCAGTAGCCGTTTTTGGCGAGTTCAAGCGCGGCGGCGCGGCCGATACCGCGCGAGGCTCCCGTAATTAGTACGACGCTCATTTTTTCGTGCCCGCGGTCGCCGATTCTGTCGAGAGCACTACCGTCATAAACTGGTCGGTCGGGACTAAGGTATACCCTGACGGTATTTTAAAGTTGGAGCTTGCCACCTCGCCGCTGACTTCGTCTACATACAACACGGTTTTTTCACCGTTCTCGTTGTAGCTTACCTGCTTGACAAGATTGTTGCCGTAATAGTAATCGATAGAGGCGTCGTCATATTCGATGTATTTAAGAGTGACGCCGTCCACCTTCTCGGTGCCTGTCCCGACTTGCCTCCTATCGGCCGTTTCGTTCACCGACTTAAGCTCCTCATCCATGGATGCCTTGAGGGCGGCAGCGTCGCAGTAAACCTTCTTGTCGGGGCTGAGCAGGTACATGTTGGTCTTTGTGCTGACAGCGATGACGGTGACGCCGCTCATCTGTGCGGCGATCGAATAATTATCTCCCGAATGGGCTACGGTATACGGGATCAGACCGTCCTCGGTTTCCAAGCGTCCCTTGATGAGATATTTGTCGGAGGAGATGGTGGTTTTGTCATCGTTCGTCGAATTGCCGTTCTTGTCGGTGGTAAAACGGTCGGTATTGATGCCGCCGGAGGGTTTTTTATTGCCCGATGGCTCTTCAAATACAGAGGTCAGAGAGGTACCGTCCTTCTTGGTTTCGTGTGCCGTACCGTCCCCGGAAGCCTCGGTCACCGACGGAAGCGTAGTGGTTGAACCGACGATGTTGGTTTTAGTTGTCGTACTGGTTGTAATGAGATCGGGATCGGTAGGGTCGCTGATATAGGAAATGCTGCAGCTGTACAGAAACGATAGGCAAATAAGAAGCGCAGCCGCCGAAAACACCTTATGCGATTTAGTCATGGCAGGAGTTCCTTTCCGAAAGTTCTATGTTTTATTATAACAACGGAGACGCCTTATTTCAAGGGATAACGAAAAAAAGTTCCTACGGAGGCAGTGAGAAGCCAAGCCGAACGCGCTCTAAGCGCGAAGTTTTGATGCGGGGAACCGTTTTGAAAAATCAATTTTATACCGCTTTCCTTATTGACAATACTTTATTAAAGGAATAAAATTGATATATCAAGAAAGGATGAGTCTTATGAAAAAAAGGTTAAAATCCCTGTTGGCAGTTCTGCTGATTATAGCGCTCGTCGCGGCGTTTACACCCGTAGCGTTCGCCCATCCGGCGTCGTTGAAATTTGGTGAGGACGGCAAGTTTACGGTTCTCCAGCTGGCTGACTGTCAGGACGGTTATCCCGCCAAAGCCGAAATGAAGGCGTTTATCAATGAGGTGCTCGACGAAGTGCAGCCCGATCTCGTTGTTTTTTCGGGCGATAACGTCGTCTGTGAGGACGCGCGGGCTTATGACGAAATTCTGAATCCCGTCGTTGAGCGCAACATTCCGTTTACCATGTGCTTAGGCAATCATGACGACGAATGTGACCCAACCAGAACGCCGGAAGAAATTCTCGCCCTGTATCAGACGTATGCGGGCTGCCTTGCCTATGATCCCGTTCCGGAGCTCTCCGGCTGCGCCACCCACAACCTGCCCATTTACAGTTCTGACGGCAGCAAAATCGCCTTCAACATTTGGATGATGGATTCCGGCGACTATATGCTGAATTCCAAGGGCGAAAGCGGCTATAGCTGTGTGCGTGCAGACCAGATTGCTTGGTATCAATCGGTTAGCGCAGAACTTCAGCAGGAGACCGGCGCCCTCGTTCCGTCCTTAATGTTCCAGCATATCGTACCCGCTGAGATTTATGAGGAGGCGTTTTTGGTATCTCCCGTCGAGTTGGGGGAAGCAACCCGCACCTTTGATAACGGTTCCATCTATACGGTTGTTCCGGATCTTTCGAAAATCGAGGGATATGTTCTTGAACCGCCCTGCCCCTCCGCCTGTAATTTCGGGCAGTGGGACGCCATTGCTCAAAGAGGCGATGTTCTGGCTCTCGCAGTCGGACACGACCATACCAACGATTATTGCATCAATATCGATGGCGTTGACCTGATCAACACGCCGGGCTGCACTTGGTCGTCCTACGGCAACGATCTTGTCCGCGGCGCGCGGGTGTTCACCATTGACGAAAGCAATCCGGGGGCTTATGAGACCCATGTTGTGCGGGCAGCGGACTTAGCCGTGCAGGACGGCTCCGCTCTCCCGAACGACGAAACATCGGCAACGACATACCGGTTATATATCTATCTGGATAAGCTCTTAATGGTTTTGCACGAAGTTCTTTTATTGAGTGTAAAAGGATAAACGATTTTTGCTTAAGCGCCCCCGGTCAATGGCCGGGGGCGCAGTTTATCTTGACAAAAGAACGGGTTTGTGCAATAATATGTTGAAATTCTGTCTTTCGGAGGAACGAATATGCGTGTGATTACCGGTTCGGCAAGAGGGCGCAAGCTCACAGCCCCGGAAGGCGATGCTGTCAGACCGACGTATTCCCGCGTTAAAGAAGCCATGTTCAGCATTATTCAGTTCGACATCGAGGGCAGGCATGCGCTTGATCTGTTCGCCGGTTCCGGTCAGCTCGGCGTCGAGGCGCTCAGCCGGGGAGCCGAAAGCTGCGTGTTTGTTGACAGCAGCAAAACGGCGCTCGGCGCTGTTTCTGAAAACTTGAAGGTTACCGGTCTTTCGGAGCGCGCAGTTCTTCGGAATACGGACGCGTTGTCGTATCTCAGCAGTTGCAGCGATACATTTGATCTTGTTTTTCTCGATCCGCCGTATGGCGCGGGACTTTTAGAAAAGGCGCTTGAAATCCTGCCGGGGGTTCTCAGCCGCGGCGCCTGTGTCGTCTGTGAAACATCGGCGGACAGCGTTTTACCCGATGCCTTAGGTGCATTGCCGGCTAAAAAATACAAATACGGGCAAACGGCGTTATGGGTATTCAGATAACAGATGCCAGATGCCAGATGTCAGATTTAAAGGAACCTGTGGTTGGCTGATTTCGATACAAGGGGGAATACAATGAAAATTGTTGTCTGTCCCGGAAGCTTCGATCCGGTGACGCTCGGTCATATCGATATTATCGAGCGTTCGGCGAGGCTGTTCGATAAGGTCATTGTCGTGGTCATGAGAAACCGCAGCAAGGCGCTTGGCAGCTTCACGGTCGAGGAACGGCTTGATTTTTTACAACGGTGTACGGCACATCTGTCAAACGTGACGATCGACAAATACGATGGGCTTCTTGCCGAGTATGCAAGGATTAAACACGCCGATGCCGTCGTCAAGGGGCTGCGCGCCGTATCGGATTTTGACGACGAATTCCGTCAGGCGCTTGCCAACCAGCAGTTAAATCCGGATTTTGAAACGGTGTTTCTCACCACGAGCGCGGAGCATATGTTCCTGAGCTCAAGCGTCGTCAAGCAGGTCTGCGAGCTCGGCGGCGATATTTCGGCGTTTGTACCCGCGCAGATCCGTGAGGATATTATTAAAAGGTTGTCAAAAAATAAGGTGTGAAGGAGAAATTTTCATGAGCATTGATACCTTACTCAACGATATTGACGTCATCCTCGAAGAGGCGAAATCCGTTCCGTTTTCCAACAAGGTAATGGTGGAGGCAGAGCAACTCAAGAGCATTATCGACGAAATTCGTTTTAATATGCCCGAAGAGTTCACACAGGCGAGAAAAATCGCCGCGGAGCGCCGCGACATTCTCAATGACGCGCAGAGCACCGCCGATGATATCATTGCCAAATCGGAGCAGAAGGCCAAAGGGCTTGTCGAGGAGCATGAGATTACCGCAGGGGCGCGCCGTGCAGCCGAGGAAATCATGCAGCAAGCACGCGCACAGGCGAGCGAGTTAATGGAAATGACGCGCCGCGAGGCAAACAGTATGATGGAGACCGCCAATAAGTGGTCAACCGATATGAGAACGAGCGCGGGCAACTATGTCGAGGAGATTATCAAAACCTCTGACGATGTGCTCACTCAAAGCGTCAACGAAATTCGCCGGGCGCGCCAGCAGCTCCGGATTGCGGCTTCTAAAAAAACTGAGCCGAAGCCCGACCTCGGCTGATTCCGGTTAGTCTGAAAGCTTCCGCTTTACCGCGAAAGGACGGTCATTTGTATGGCTAACACACGTCTGTGCATGGGATGTATGAGAGAGGTGACAGAAGAGGGCGATTGTCCGCACTGCGGTTTTTCTGAATCCTTCAAACAGGCATCCCCCTATCTGCCGCTCGGCTCTGTCGTGGGTGAGCGGTATCTTATGGGTAAAATGCTTGAGCATAACGGCGAAGGCGCAACCTATATCGGATACGATCGGGAGCGCGGCATCGTCGTCAATATTCGTGAGTTCCTTCCAGAGGTGCTGATTAAAAGAGAAGCGGGCGCGTGTGAGATAGCCGTCCTTGAGGGCTGCGAGCTTGTCTTTTCCGATTGTTATCAGAGCTATCTGGAACTATGGCGTAAACTTGCGCGTATGCGGGGTCTTTCCGCGCTGATCTGCGTAATCGACATTGTCGAGGACTTCGGGACGGCGTATGCCGTCTTTGAGTCGGTGCATGAGGACCTGACGCTGCGAGAGTATCTGCTCGACACCCCTGCCGGGTTTATCGGCTGGGAGCAGGCGCGGCAGATGTTTATGCCCGTGCTGTCAACACTGGGGACGCTTCATGCGGCGGGGATCATCCACCGCGGTATTTCGCCCAATACATTGCTTGTCACAAAGGACGGTAAGATGCTTATCTCCGGCTTTTCCATCGGTCAGGCAAGAAGTATGGGCGGAGATTTGCCTCCGCAGCTCTTCACGGGATACGCGCCGATCGAGCAGTACGGCTTTGAGGGGCGGCAGGGTCCGTGGACGGATGTTTACGCCTTTGCCGCGACGCTGTACAGGGCGCTTGTCGGCAGTACACCGATTGAGGCGACCTCGAGGGCGACCAATGATAAACTGATGATTCCGGCAAAATTTGCCGAGCTTCTGCCCGCTTATGTCGTCAACGGTCTTGTTAAGGCGCTGCAGATTCAGCCTGAGGAAAGAACTCACGGTGTTGAGGCGATGCGAAATGATTTTTCGGCATCGCCGACAGCGGCCGCCGAGTCCGGGAATCTCGCCACCTATACGACCCTAAGCACCGATTCGGCGGAGGAACCTGAAATCATCGACCCGACAAAGCCCAAGGAGCATTCGAGCAGAAAGACCGCGCTGATTACTTTCCTTGTCAGCGCCCTCGTTTGTTTTTCGGCACTTGGTGCGGTTCTGTATTACATCTATATAGATGGCGTCGGAAACAAGCCGTCCGAGTCCACTAACGTGGGTTCAACGACTACGCTCTCGGTCGTCAATTTCGTCGGGCAGTCCGCGGAGATTCTCAACGAGGCATATTATAAAACCTATTACGATATTACGACAGAATTTGTATACAGCTCCGATGTCGAGGAGGGAATTATTGTCGCCCAGAGCATCCCGACGGGAACATCGTTTTCCAGCGCCCAGCGTCTGAAGATAACCATCCAGGTCAGCAAGGGCATCGAGTATATCAATTTGAATCTTGACGACTACGTTGGCAAATCGTTTGAATCGGTTAAGGCGCAGTTGGACAGCATGGGGCTGACCTATACCGTCAATGATACCTCCTATAAGAACGACGCGCTTGTCGGAACGATTGCCACGATTATCGGCGGCACCCTCAAAGGTAAGGAGCTGACCGCCAAGAGCGGCGACAAAATCACCGTATATATTTACAGCTCGACGACTACCGCGCCGCCATCCACAGAGGAAACGGTAACGGATATGACCGATACCACCGCGGATTTTTGGTTCGATTAATCATCGGTTCCCATAGCCCTTGCCGTTCGCTTCAGCGCGCAGGCAAAGGCTTATTTTTTAAAGAGGTGTATTTATGCTCAGTGAGAAACAAATCGACCGTATGCTGTCAAAGGTATCGCGGTTCCTTGAAACGCTGGAACCGCTGATATTTGAGCGGGTCGGCGAGCTGAAAAACGTCGCCGCATATGAAACGGCGGACGACTGTAACGATATTCCCGATGAGTCGCTTTTTGCGCCCGTACAGAAGGGCTTTCAGTGGGGAGGGGAGGGCCATTACTGTTGGTTTACCGCCTCGTACCGCGTCCCGCGGGAGCTTTCCGGCCGAAATTTATTCGTACGCCCTCACGTCGGGGGCTATGAGGCGATGCTCTGGGTGGACGGCGTACCGTTCGGAACCTTTGCCAACAAAATCGTCTTTACGGGACACGGCAACCACTACTGCGATCTGCTTGTCAAGGATGCCAAGGCAGGGAAAACCGTAAGCGTCGCGTTTGAGTATTATGCCGGGCATTCCTATAAGGGCTGTATGCCGCTGAAAAGTGAGCCGCTGCTCACCTACGACTACTCCTTTGAGGGCTTTGACGTCTGTATAAAAAATGAGGAAATCGCAGAGTTTTATTTCGATCTTGAAGCCCTCGTGCTGCTTGAAAGGGGGCTGCCGGCGACTTCCTTCCGCAAGGCGGAGCTAATTGACACGCTGTTAGAGGTACATAACCGTGTTTTCTATTCCTATGAGGATACCGATAGAGAAACCTTTTTAGCAGCGCTTCGGGAAGCGCGTCCTTTTATAAAAAAATCGCTGGCGGTAAAAAACGGTCCGGAGGCTCCGAAAACCTACGTTATCGGTCACTCCCATATGGACACCGCGTGGCTTTGGCACGTCGGGGAAACGGTAAAAAAGTGCGCCCGCACCTATGCCAATCAGCTGAGCCTGATGGCGCAGTATCCCGAATACACCTTTATCCAGAGCTCCGCCTGCCACAGCGATTTCATACGGCGGTATTATCCTGCTCTGTTCAAGAGGATTCAAGCTGCTGTCGCCGCGGGGCGTTATGAGCCGAACGGCGGCGTCTGGGTCGAGTGCGACTGCAACATTACCGGCAGCGAGGCGATGGTGCGCCAGTTTTTATGGGGACAGCGCTTTACGCGTAAATATTTCAATTACACTTCCAATTGCTTTTGGCTGCCGGATACCTTCGGATACAGCGCGGCTATTCCGCAGATTATGAAGGGCTGCCATGTTGATTATTTTCTGACGACGAAAATCGGTTGGAACGATACCAATATTTTTCCCTATGACACTTTCCGCTGGCAGGGGCTCGACGGTTCGGAAGTCTTTACTCACTTCAACAGAACGCATATGCCGCCCACACCCGACCGTCTGTTGGAACAGGTCACGAAAGAGGGGAGCGGCGTCGGACTGAAGGAGAAGACTGTCAACGACAAGTTGCTCGTCGCCTTCGGCTACGGTGACGGCGGCGGCGGACCGCAGTTCGAGCAGATTGAGGAGAGCCGCCGCGCGAAAGACTTAAACGGTTGCCCGAAGACCGAGTATACGCTTGTCGGCGATTTTATGAAGGAGCTTGAAAAGACCTCGAAAAACCTGAATGTCTATAAGGGTGAACTGTATTTGGAGCTTCACCGCGGTACGCTGACCAATCAGCATGACATCAAACGCAACAACCGCAAGGCAGAGATAAGTCTTCACAATCTGGACTATTTTATCACAGACAATGCCGTCAAAGCAAAAAGGATAGCCTCTGACAAGGAGATCCAACCGCTATGGGAGCTGATGCTGATCAATCAGTTCCACGATATTTTACCCGGAACCTGTATTCCGCGGGCGCATGCAGAGTCTAAGGCGCAGACAGCCTCGATTATCCGGCACGCCGAAGAACTTATCGGAAGCCTTGCCTCAAGCGAAGAAAAATCGGTGACTTTCACCAACACGCTGTCCTTTGATCGTAATGATGCGGTCATTGCGAAAATCCCGAAGGGCTTTATCATCGGCGGCGACTATGCGCAGCAGCGCTATACAAACCTTGACGGTGAGGACTGTATCATCCTCTCGGGAATAACGATTCCGGCGTTTTCCTCGGTCACGCTCCCCTTGAAAAAGGGCGCTGCGGTTTCGACCGGCGGGGCATTTACGCTTAGAGGCAACAAGCTGAAAACGCCGTTTGCCGATATAAAATTTGATAAGAGAGGCACCATCTCCTCATTTGTCGATACGGCAGTCAACCGTGAGCTGGTGCGCGGCGGCTGTCCGCTGAATACCTTCATCGTCGCCGAGGACGTGCCGTCGGCATGGGATAACTGGGACCTCGACGCCGATATTGAAACGAAGTTTAAGGATACGGCGGAGCTTCTGTCAAGGGAGGTCGTGTCTTCCGGCGATGCCGCGCTCGTCATTCGCAGCCGGTATGCCGTCACGCAAAAGTCAACCGTTACGCAGGACATGATGTTCTTCGCCGGCAGCCGTGAGGTGCGCTTTGATACGGTTCTTGACTGGAACGACGACCATCGCTTTTTAAAAACGGTGTTCGATACTTCCCTCAGTCAGGACTTTGCCCGCTGTGAGGTACAGTTCGGCTATATCCGCCGCCCGACTACAAGAAACAACAGCATCGAAAAGGCGAAATTCGAGGTACTTAACCACAAGTATTCGGATATTTCCGAGTCGCGCTTCGGCGTCGCGCTCCTCAACGATTGCAAGTATGCTCTTTCCGTGGAGGGAGGCGCGTTTAAGCTGTCGCTGCACAAGGGCGGCACGCGCCCGGACTTTACGGGAGACCACGGGCGGCACCGCTGCGTCTATTCCTTCCTGCCGCACGACGGTGATTTTTCGGCACAGGCCGTCACGCGCCCGGCATACGCGCTGAACATCCCGCCGGTCGTCACTTTCGGCGCGTTTACGGGACTGCCGCTAATCGTCCCCGGCGCGGACAATGTCCTTGTTGAAACGATTAAACCCTGTGAGGATGCCGAGCGTGCCTTTATCGCCCGGCTGTACGAGTGCGAGGGCGGTTTCATTCATACCCCGATTGTCTTTTTCGATGGGGCGAAGAGCGCGCAGCTCACCGATATGCTTGAGGAACCGCTGGGTCAAACGCTGGACGTGAAAAACTGTACGCTTACTTTCCGACCGTTTGAGATCAAAACCGTAAAGATTTATTATTAAAACAAAAAAAGAATCCCGGAGCCGCGGCTCCGGGATTTCATTTACGCAATTTTTTGTATGTCTTTAACTTTAATTTTCCCTGTGTACGGAATCTTGATAAATCCGCTGGCGGTATCTCCGTCGAAAGTTAACGATGCATCGATGTCCTTGCCGGGAAGCAAATCGACAGAAGCCTTCAAATTGAGCGTGTCACCGTCCTCGGTAATGTCGAAGATCTTGATTTCCGGAATCTCGTCGATACCCTCGGGAAGGTCGTAATCAAACGCATACCCGCCGTTTTTGTTCAGTATCCTGAACGAAATATTGCCCTTGTAGAACATGGTGTCCACATGCGCGAGCCAACTGCCTAAACCTATCATACAGTTGCCTCAGGAAACCTTCTTGGCGTCTTTAACCTTAATCTTTCCTATGTAGGGAATCTTAAGGAAGCCATTGGCGGTGTCGCCTTCAAAGGTGAAGGAAAGCTCAATGACCTTACCTTGAAGCAGATCAACGGTTGCCTTTGCGTTGAGGGTGTTTCCATCCTCGGTGATGTCGTAAATCTTGAACTCCGGAATGTCAATATCCGACGGCAGTTCGAGATCAAACGAATACTCCCCGTTTACGTTGGCGACCTTGATGGTGGCATCTCCTTTAAAAAACATCGTGTCAATGTGTGCGAGCCAGTTTCCTAAACCTATCATACCCTTAACCTCCGTTTTCATAATAGACAAAAGATTTGTCCTTTACAAGCAAAATATTAGCAGTATTCGGGGAATAGGTATTGTATTATATGAAATAAATGTTATAATATGAATGTAGAGGTGATGTTTTTGTATAAAAAATTCGGTGATGACCACCTTTGGGCACGTTATGAGAATACGCTGTTGTGTCTTGAAAGCATTACGGGGATAACCCTATATCTATTGTCGCGTACCGGGGCGCTTTTAGGAACCATTTCGGATAATCCGGACGCAGCGGAGTTGTTTTTAGCGTCGCAAATGCGTCTGCGGCGCATCATAGACAGCGCAACTGCGGAGTTCCCCTCGTTTTTATCGGAGGAGCACGGGACGTCGTTTTTCTCGATTAAGACGGTCTGCGGTATCCTGCTCTGCGGTCCGGTGCTGCATGTGCGGATTAAAGAAGAATCCTACTATGACCAATTTGAAGAAAGCACGCTTAGCGTCACCGAAAAAATACGCTATGTGGAGAGCCTTAAATTCACGCCTGTTCTTGATTACCGGCGATTCGTCGAGCTGGGGCTTGTCGTCAGCAATCTGATGAATAAGTCTGATATTTCCGTTGACAATCTGGTACTTAAACGGCGGCTTTTCTATTTTGGTGAGCAAAAGGAGCCGTTTATCTATAACCGCGAACGTTTCAGGCACCCCGATTTGTCGCTGGATGTGAGAGGGAAACTAATCGAGGCCCTCCGTTCGGCTGATAAGGGAAAGCTGACCGGGGTTCTCCATGAAATCAGAAACTGGAATTTTAATTTTGTCGGCAGTTCGCAGATCAGAGGCTATCGGCTGACATTTGCCGTTTTTGCCGGCGTCATTATGAACGAGTGTATAGAAGCGGGGCTTGACGGGGAGCTTTCGATGCGCTTGTGTGAATACTATATTGACTGGTTCGATCGCTCAAAAACAATCGACGAAATCATCGGCGTTTTTGTTAAGATGCTGTTCGATTATACCGACAGGCTCGGGCAGGTAAAAAAGAGCCGTATATCGCGGCTTTCGGCTGAGTTTGAAAAATATGTTCAGAACAGACTCAGTGACCGGATTACCCTGGAGGACGCCGCCATAGCGCTGCGGATCACTCCGCAGTATCTCTGTAAAAAAATCCGGGCGGATTTCGGAGTGACACCCAATCAACTGATTCATAAAATAAAAACCGAGGAAGCCAAGCGTCTCCTCGCGGCGCGGGAAATGCCGCTGTCGGAGTTGTGGCTGTACCTCGGTTACTGCGATCAAAGCCATTTCAATAAGGTGTTCAAGGAGTATGCCGGGACAACTCCCGGGGACTACGCGCTGGCAGTCGGCTGAAGGTAAAAGTTTGCGTGTGTTATCAGTCAAGAGATTCGTTAAGCGCAACATGGCGGAGGATTCTTCTGGCGTCAGAGACGTCAACACTCCCGTTGCCGTTGATATCCGCAGCCGCTGTCTGGTCGGCGTTGAGAGCTGTTAAATCCGCGGCTGCCCTGAGCGCCAGCCGGGCATCGCTTATCTGTATTTTGCCGTCGCCGTCGATATCGCCCCTGATAAGATCAAAATATTCCGCGACGACAAATGTTCCGAGCGTCCGGCTGCTCACCGAAAGCGTATACTTACCCTTCGTGAGGGTGAGCTGTGCGGTGAGCGGCGTAAGCTCGCCGTCTTTCAGCTGATATACCTTAAGCGCATAAGGGTAGGCAAAGGGGGCGTTTACGCCAAACTGTACTGTTGCGTCCCCGGGAAGCGTATAGCTGTCGCCGTTCTTCACGGCGTCGATTTGATACACCTTGAAGCCGTAATAATGCGCACCGGTGACTAAGGCGGCCGCCTGGTTGTAGGTTTCGTCGTTTGTCAGCACGGCGGCGTTGATGCCGACGCCGTCGGCAAAGGAGTAGGCAACCGAAGTGTCCGCGTCGGGTTCATAGCGCGTATCGAGTGCGGTTTTGGGGGTAAGGCCGAGGCTTTGCACATAGCCGTAAGCATACGAGCCGGGTACGCAGAAAATCCCATCGACAAGGTTGTACTTGCGGGTACCGTCGGAGTCCCGAAAACCGAGCAGCGCGTCGCTGCCGATGGAGGTGATGCTTTTGGGAAGGTAAATGCTTCTCAGGCTTTCGCAGTACGCAACCGCCGATGCGCCGAGTGTTTTCAGATTGTCGCTCAGACGGATTGACGTCATATTCCAGCAGTAGGAGAACGCGCCGGCGCCAATCTCTAAAACCGCGTTGTACATTTGAATTGCGGTTACCTGATAACAGTAATAAAACGCGTAAGAATCAATTTTCGTAACGGTTTTCGGTATGGTAAAATCGCCTTCTAAACCGCCGGGGAACACTTTAAGAACGGTCATAGTCTTGTTATAGAGAACGCCGTTCTTGCTCGCGAAAGCCGTGTTGCCGGCGGCCGCTTCAATCGCCGTTAAGCTGTCGCATTCCCCGAAGGCTTTCGTGCCGATGACCATCACACTCTCCGGCAAATAAACAGAAGTGATTTTCTTGTTGCGGAAGAATGCCTGTGCGGCAATCTCCGTGACCGGTTTTCCGTCTATGGATGCGGGAATGACCAGAGAGGAGGATGTCCCCGTATACCCTTTGACGACAATATGGGAGTCTACCGTCGAATAGGTCAGCTGCGAAGCGGCGGTCGCCAAAACGCTTTTTTCCTGTATTGCCGCAGAGGCGTCAGCTCTCGTCAGGCTGACGGTTACGTCCGGCGTCTTACTCATCGGAAGCCCTATTGAAACGCAGGAAAACAACACCGCGGCGATCAGAGCGCACGCGACGCAGCTTTTTTTGCAAAGCAAGCTTTTCATAACAGACCTCCTATACTATACAATTATATAATATCGCCCATAAAAAAGCAACAGGAAAAAATACTATAAAAAAGCAAAGCCGGAAGCACGAAGCTTCCGGCGCTTTCGGTCTGTTTTCAGACAGCGCGGGTAACCTTACCGGAGCGCAAGCAGCGAGTGCAAGCGTATACTCTGCGGGGAGAACCGTCAACAACGGCTTTCACGCGTTTGACGTTGGGCTTCCAAGTCCTGTTGGAACGTCTGTGGGAGTGGGAAACCTTAATGCCGAAAGCGACATCCTTGCCGCAAAAATCACACTTAGCCATCTTTGCACCTCCTTTAACATCAACATAGTATAAGCCCGTCTTAAGGGCAGCGGGAACATCATAGCAGTTCTTTTCCCCAATTGCAAGACTTTTTTTCTTTTTTTTCAAAAAAATGAGCCTCTCATAAAAAAAATAAAAAAACTCTTGCATTATCAGAAAGGATACTATATAATACAGATACTCGAACATTTGTACACTTTATCTTGACGGAGGATGACGATATGGCGGATAAAAAGAAAGCATTGGAAACAGCGCTTCAGCAAATTGAGAAGAGCTACGGCAAGGGCGCGATTATGCGTTTAGGCGAGAATGCCGGAATGAATGTCGAGGCGATTTCCACAGGGTCGATAGCGCTTGACGCGGCGACGGGTATCGGCGGTCTGCCCAGAGGCCGTATCGTCGAGATTTACGGTCCGGAATCCTCCGGAAAGACGACGCTGGCGCTCCATGTCGTCGCCGAGGCGCAGCGGTTGGGCGGCGAGGCGGCGTTTATCGATGCCGAACACGCCCTTGATCCGGTCTATGCCTCGCATCTCGGCGTCGATATTGACAGTCTTCTCGTTGCTCAGCCCGACAACGGCGAGCAGGCGCTTGAGATTGCCGAGGCGCTCACACGCTCGGGCGCACTCGACGTCATTGTCGTCGATTCCGTTGCCGCGCTCGTACCGCGTGCCGAGATCGAAGGCGAGATGGGCGATTCCCATGTCGGCCTCCACGCGCGCCTGATGTCACAGGCACTCAGAAAACTTGCCGGAGCGATTTCGCGCTCGAACACCATCATTATTTTTATCAATCAGCTCAGAGAAAAGGTCGGCGTCGTCTACGGCAACCCGGAGGTGACGACCGGCGGACGCGCGCTGAAATTTTATGCCTCCATCCGTATCGATGTGCGTAAAATAGAGCAGCTAAAAGGACCGGGCAATGAATTTGTCGGTTCGCGCACCCGGGCGAAGGTTGTTAAAAACAAGGTTGCCCCGCCGTTCAAGGAGGCGGAGTTCGATATTTTATACGGCACCGGTATATCACGCGAGGGGGAGATTGTCGATTTAGCCGTAAAAACGGGTGTCATTCAGAAGAGCGGCGCGTGGTTTTCCTACGGCGAGCAGAGGCTTGGGCAGGGGCGTGATAATGTCCGTGAGCTCATGAGAAACGACAAGACGCTTGCCGCGGAAATCGAGGGCAAGGTCCGTGAAAAGCTATGCCGTCCGACCGCCTTTACCGACAAGGGCTTGGAGGAAAATAAGGCAGCCTATGTGCCGGTCACGCGTGAACAGGCGCGGGCGTCCCTGGACATCGCGGTAGATGATGACGAATAATATTGTCATGCTTTGATATATAAGGCTGAACCGAAAAGAACCGCTTCACGGTTCTACGATTCAATATCTAACATCTAAAATCTTAAAAAATGCCTGCTTCTCATTTACGGGGAGCAGCTTTTGTTTTAAATATCGGCGCGATTCTTGACGAAAGACTTGACAACTGCCGTATTTCCCGTATTATAATAGTTCGTAATGTATTTGCGCTTTGTATGCGACGATTCTTGTTTTTAGCGGCTTTTTAAGTGTACAGCGGTAAAACCTGTCCGCCATAGCATCATGGGAACGGCGACAGCATATAACAGTTAAAGCGCTGCCGGAAACGAAAGGATGAACTGTCATGGCCATGAAGGTTCTGCCCGTCAGTTTGGGCTGTCCGAAAAATCAGGTGGATTTGGAGATTATGCTGGGAAAGCTTGTCGCCGCCGGTTTTATCATTGTTGAGGATATCGACAAGGCTGACATCGTCATTGTCAATACCTGCGCGTTTATTGAGGACGCAAAAAAGGAAGCAATCGAGAGTATTCTTGAAATGGCGGATTTTAAGCGCGATCACGTCATTAAACGCATCATCGTCACCGGTTGTTTGGCGGAGCGGTATAAGGATGACATCTTTAAGGAGCTGCCCGAGGTAGATGCCGTTTTGGGCATCGGCGCCAACGGGGATATTGTCGCCGCCTGCTATGCCGCTGTCGAGGACAACAAGGTAAAGAGCTTTCCGGAAAAAGATAAGCTGCCGCTTGACGGCGCACGTCTCTTAACGACGCCGAAACACTACGCTTATCTGCGTATTGCCGACGGCTGCTCGAACAACTGTACCTATTGCGCCATCCCGTCGATCCGCGGTGCGTTTCGCAGCCGCGCCATGGAGAATATTCTTTCGGAAGCCGAGGAGCTTGTCGGCGGCGGAGCGCGAGAGCTTATACTCATCGCGCAGGACGTCACCCGCTACGGCGAAGACCTGTATGGCGAGCTGAAGCTGCCGGAGCTCCTCCGGGCTCTTTGTGAAATCGAGGGACTTGACTGGATACGGCTGCTGTACTGCTACCCGGACAGGATTACCGACGAGCTGCTGGATGTGATGGCAGCCGAGGAGAAGATTCTGCACTATCTTGACATCCCCTTGCAACACGCCGATGCGAAGATTCTATCTGCAATGAACCGCGCGGGCGATAAATCGTCGCTCTTGGCGCTGATTGATAAAATACGGGATAAAATACCCGATATGGTTTTGCGCACGACGCTCATCACGGGCTTTCCCGGCGAGGACGAAAAATCGTTCGAAACACTCTGTGAATTTGTAAGCGAAGCGCGCTTTGAGCACCTCGGTTGTTTCGCCTATTCCAAGGAGGAGGGGACCCCCGCCGCCTCTCTGCCCGGTCAGGTTGACCGAGACACCGCCGTACAGCGCAGTGAGATCGTTATGGAGCAGCAAAACGCCATCGTCCGCACGCTAAACGAGCGCTTCATAGGCCGCGAGTTTGAGGTGATCGTCGAGAGCTATGACAGCTATACCGACACCTTTTTCGGGCGTTCCTATATGGACGCTCCGGACATCGACGGTCAGGTAATCTTCACAAGCCCCGATATGCTCGAGGAGGGGACGGTCGTCACGGTTCTCATTCTGGAAGTTTCCGAAGAAGGGTACGATCTCATCGGTGAGATTGTCTGACAGTCAAAACCTAAGGAGGATATTCATTTGAATTTACCGAATAAGCTCACGCTTTTCCGCATGGTTATCACTCCCGTTTTTTTGGCGCTCTTTATCGCGGAGGGTTTGCCGCACCACTTTTTGTGGGGGCTGATCCTGTTTTCCATCGGTTCCGTTACGGATTTTGCCGATGGCCGTTTAGCACGCAAATATAATCAGATTACCGTATTCGGCAAGCTTGCCGATCCGGTCGCCGACAAAATGCTGACGACTGCCGCGCTGCTGGCGTTTATGCAAATGGGGTTGTGCAGCATCTGGATTGTGATGATTGTACTCATCCGCGAATTTGCCATCACCTCGTTTCGGCTTGTCGCCTCGGCGCAGGGGCTTGTCATCCCCGCCAATATCTACGGTAAACTCAAAACCATCAGTCAAATGGTTTTTACCGTTCTTATCATGCTGCTCGGCGAGCTGAAGTCGTGCGGGTTATTACCCGACAGCGTGAATTTCCCGGTTCTGTCCAACTGCCTTTTGTGGGTGACGGCAGTTCTTGCCGTAATCTCCGGCGTCATTTACGTTGTACAAAGCGTAAAAAAGATTAATTTTTCAGAATAGTGTTTAAGGCTTAGCGTATATAACTATTATAATTGTTTGTATTGCTTTACATTTTTACCCCAATAGAATATACTGTTAGAAAGACACATGGTGGGGGAAAGATTATGTTTGACAGGCTCAAAGAGGATGTCGCGTGCATAAAGGCGCGTGACCCCGCGGCGACGTCCTCGGTCATGGTGCTGTTGCTATATCCCGGACTCAGGGCTATCCGTTCCCACAGAAGGGCGCACCGGCTCTATAAAAAAGGTCATTTCTTTTTGGCACGGTACATATCCCAGCGTGCCGTGCGCAAAACCGGCATTGAGATTCATCCCGGCGCAACAATCGGCAGACGTCTTTTTATCGACCACGGCACCGGTGTCGTCATCGGCGAAACCGCAGAGATAGGGGACGATGTGACGCTGTATCAGGGCGTCACCTTGGGCGGTACGGGCAAGGATACCGGCAAGCGTCATCCGACCGTCGGCAACAATGTTCTCATCGGCGCGGGGGCAAAGCTACTGGGGCCTTTTAAGGTCGGTGACAATTCACGGATTGCCGCGGGCAGCATCGTGCTCACCGAAATACCGCCCAACTCTACGGCGGTCGGCGTCCCGGCACGAGTCGTGAAAAAAGACGGCGTGCGCGTTTCTGAGTGCGACGATATGGATCAGGTGCATATGCCCGATCCTGTACGGCAGGAGATCGAGCGGCTCGAATGCATAATCGGTGAGTTGAAAAAACGCGTTGAGTCCGAGAATAACGGTTAAAGGAACGGAATATGAAAATCTATAACACTCTGACAAGACATAAGGACGAACTTGTCCCCTTACGGGCGGGCGAGCTCGGCATCTATGTGTGCGGACCGACCGTCTACAACTTTATACATATAGGCAACGCCCGGCCGCTCTGCGTGTTCGACACACTTAGAAGGTACCTTGAGTACCGCGGATTCAAGGTGCTTTTTATACAGAACTTCACCGACGTTGACGATAAAATCATCAACAAGGCCAACAGCGAGGGCGTACCCTCCGAGGAGATAGCCAAACGGTATATCGGCGAATACTGGACAGATGTCAAGGGGCTGAATGTTCTCCCGGCGACCGTTCACCCCAAAGCAACAGAGAACATCGGCGAGATCATCGCCCTTGTGCGGACGCTCATCGACAAGGGGTACGCCTATGTGTCGGGCGGCGACGTCTATTTCAGTACAAAAACCTTTCCGGAGTATGGTAAGTTGTCGCACCAGCCGCTTGAGGACCTGGCAGCCGGGGCGCGTGTGAGCATCGGCGAACAGAAGCGCGAACCGATGGATTTCGCCCTCTGGAAGGCGGCGAAACCCGGCGAACCGTCGTGGTCCTCGCCGTGGGGCGAGGGAAGACCCGGCTGGCACATCGAGTGCTCGGCGATGTCGAGGCGTTATCTCGGGGATACCTTTGATATTCACTGTGGCGGTCAGGATTTGATTTTCCCGCATCACGAAAACGAGATTGCCCAGAGCGAGTGTGCCTTCGGCGTTCCCTTTGCCCGCTACTGGATGCACAACGGCTACATCAACGTGGACAACCAGAAGATGTCCAAATCG
>CAZEXA010000040.1:0-2474 GCA_964516565.1 uncultured Eubacteriales bacterium
GGTATAAGGACTGGTATACGCAGGATTTCAGGCGTCCCGGATACACGGTGGAAGTGGGCTTAGGGCGTAATCCGTTACCCATCAGCCAGTTCCCCCAGATATATAAGGACAATCTGCCCCTGCTGCTGCTGGCGTCGGTGATTCCGACGGAAGTGTAAAACAATATCCTTTTTTGTTCGCTCTTATTCTTCAATTATTTCGTCCCTTTTTTGTTGTTTATTGGTTTTTTTAATAATATTTGATATTTTTATATTGACATTCACTTAAATGGTGGTATAATTTCAATCGATAGCGCTATCTAGTTATTGTGTTAGAAGGTGATATTTCTACTTGGAAGGCTTTTTAGCAAAATTGAGTTTCAGAATGATTTAAACAACTCCAATAAAAGAAAGGATTAATAAAATGAAAAAACATAATAGAATAATATCCTCAATCTTTATTATAGCAATACTGATTTCTGTTTTTGCATTGCCTGTAAATGCTTCAACGCTTAAATATCAATTCGCAAATTCAAGTGCATTTGGAGTTGATGCGTGGGAAAATGTTACCGAATATAAACGAAGCGGTATAACTATCGGGCAAATGAAATGGGGCTACGATACAGAATGGGTTGATGAGAATTACTGCAAAGCCAGGGGGAATTCAAGTAGCTGTAAAGCAATGTTATACCGTTCTAACGTGGACTCAACATATCAAGAGGGTTCATTAGTGAATGCATACGAGTGGTCAACTATTTACCGCAATGACAGAAATACAGATGTGTATTTTTATATCTTTTGGTCAACCACCTATAGCGGAACAATAAATGAAAACACGATTTATGGATGGTAATTTGAGCTAACAAATCAAGAGAACATAAGCAAATGCATATGTTCTCTTGAAGTTTATATTCTATGAATGGTTGGGGCTCCATGAAAAAAGTAAAGCTGTTTTCAATTTTAATGATAATGCTTCTTTGTATTGTATTCGGGGGAGAGTTTTATCAAAAATATTTAAGCGACTATACAACTCAGTTTTATTATTTTGAAATTTACTGTGACGATGCAAAGGAACAAAAGCGGCTCTGCCGAGATATTAAAAAGCTTGAAAATGAACTGAATATCAATGTATTTACCGCCTTAAAAACAACCAGCAATACACTTTTCTCATCCGTTGACGTCTATGCCTCAAAAGAAGTTCAAAAAATACTGAGTGACGATTACTCTGTATGTGAAGGGATTTTTAACAGTATTTTCTCAGGCTCCACACAAATGGAATTCAAGGGCTTAGAGGAAACTGTCGGAAAGATTAACGAGAACAAATATTATGTTATCGGCAATGAAGAAAATACTTATACGTTTTTCGATGTCATCCAAAATGAATATTCAACTTCATATTTACATATGGGGGACAACAATACGTATAACTGGCTCATAATCAGTATTTGGCTTATATTCGGTTTCTTTTTACTGCTGCTCACATGGCTGGATATACAATTTCAGAAAAAAGAATGTTTTATTTTAATATCGCTCGGCAAACCACGGTGGAGAATCGTACTGAAGAATGTGCTTATCGATACCGTTTCAATTGCGGGGATATATACCGTTTTATTTATTTTTCTGGGCAAATATACCTATCTGGGTTACAAACAATCCGATATTGTCATCATCCTGTTATCGTTTATCCTTTTTAATGCGGTTTTGTATGTTTCTATATTAAAGACGGATTATAAGGAAGCGCTTTACGGAGCCAATATTAATGAGACGGTTATATCGAATTGTTATCTCATTAAAGCGATTACGATGATTATGACGGTTGCCGTACTATCTTCCAATATTATACTCATTTCTTCTAACGGACGGTTGTTTAAACAATACGAAAAGCTTGATAAATTTTCTGATTATTGCTTTTTAGAAGTAAACATATACCCAAACAGCAAATCGCCTACGGAAAAAATTATAGATGCCGCGTCAACAAATAGACAGATATTTTTTGAGCTTTTTAAAAAGGGTAAAGCCGCTATCTCTGTGAACAATGCCGGGTTTAATGATGTTTCTTGCTTAATAATAAGTGATACCGCATCTAATTTTTTTGACGAAACAAAAAAACCAACCGAAGCTTGTGACAAGGATATATGTATATATATCCCTGAATACTGCAAAGAGAAAGAAAGGGTTATCGATTTTTCGCTGAAATATGTTTCGGAAAGCTTCGGCTTGTCTGCTGACCCAACATATGAAGCTGTAACAAAAAACGGCAAAGCCCTTTTCTTAAAATCCGGTGAACGGACAAAGCTCCCGTTAGGATTCGGCGTTGCCGTAAATCAGATCGTCATTTACATAAATTCAAAAAATATAACTACTAAATTGAATAAAACCGAAACGGGAATTTCGGATGCCGGTGGTATAACCAAAGATGTCATGTTCTGTGTTTCAAAACAAGAGATTTCGGAGATTGAGAAAAAATACAATCTCCGGGATAACGATGATTTCTAT
>CAZEXA010000040.1:2484-19417 GCA_964516565.1 uncultured Eubacteriales bacterium
GTTTCCGAACGATTTGACAAATACAGAGAGCCGCTAATCAGAATATTATTGCTGAATACGGTTATCAGTATATTTATGCTGCTTTTAGAGATTGCTTTAATTTCGACAACAGTCCGGTTTGAATATAAAATACATATGATGGAACACGCTGTAAAAAAGATATTCGGTTACTCGGTATACAAGAGAAACAAAATTCTATTTTTACTTAACGGTTACGCCGCCGCTATAGGCATCATGACGGTTGTGATTGTTTCGCTTATGTATCGGTACTCAAAGTGGTACGTTGTGGTGATTACCGGGGTTTTGCTCCTGCTGTTTGAGTTTGCGATGGCAGCGACCAATATCCTTAACTTTGAAAGAACTGGCATACCAAAGATACTAAAAGGGGGGAGTTTATGATTCAGATAAAAAATGTTTACAAGCGCTTTGATGAAAAGATTCTTTTTGAGGATTTCAATATGGATATCCCGGACGGCGAATTTCTTGTATTTTCCGGAAATAGCGGGTACGGCAAAACAACTTTACTCAACATGATAGGCGCACTCGAAAAACCCGACAAGGGTCAGATTATCGTAGACGGGACAAATATCTATATAAGAAAAAACCAAAAAGCTTATTTCACTAATAAGGTAGGCTTTTTATTTCAAAATTTCGCTCTGGTTGAAAGCAAGACGGCAAGGGAGAATCTTGAGTTTGTCCAGAAGAAAAATCGCACGGATATGACCATAAAGGAAGTATTTGACCTTGTAGGAATCGCTGATAAAGCCGATACAAAAGTGTATAAACTCTCCGGCGGCGAGCAACAACGGGTTGCCTTGGCAAGACTTATGCTCAAAAAGTGTGATATCATTTTAGCGGACGAACCGACCGGCTCTCTTGATGACGGCAACGCGAATGCAGTCATGAAAATCCTGCACAATTTGAACAGGCTTGGCAAGACGATTATACTTGTTACTCATAACGAAAAAATTATGTCTGAGGC
Source organism: uncultured Eubacteriales bacterium (assembly GCA_964516565.1). Taxonomy (GTDB): domain Bacteria; phylum Bacillota; class Clostridia; order Oscillospirales; family Acutalibacteraceae; genus DTU089. Next base: position 3,467 of record CAZEXA010000040.1, read on the forward strand.
AAAAAAGGTGGTGAGGTTAAATGAAAAAATTTAATAACATGACTGCAGCAAAAAAGCTAACAATTTTAGCCGTGTTGATAATAACAATATTCGCGAACATTAATCTTATTTGGGCTATACGGAAAGGTCTTCCGTATTACGGTTATACAAACCCCTTGACTGCCCATGACGATGGTTCCGGGGTCGATTACCACACTTCGGTAAACGGATTGGGTTTTACTGTCAAAAAGCCCACATATCTCGGCTATGGCGGATTCCTTAAGGTGGGCAGTACAACGCCGCATATAGTTGAAGTGGATGAGAAAGGTAATATAGTCGGTAGCAACGGACTTGGTATCTGTTTATTTGTCTGGCCGGATGCCGGTATTATAAAATACGGCGTGTCTTTTCAGGATGAGACAGAAGAACTGTTCATGCAAATCTATATTGACGAAGATTTAAACTATCTTCCAAAAGATATAAAGAATACAGAACTCAATGATAAAGCGAAAAAACTGATTAAGGAAAATTATGATGTGATAAAAACATACTTGGATGCAGCGCAAAAAATGTGGGGTCTAAATGGTGTGAAAGACGCCTCTATAGGACTCAGGGCTTTTATAAAGAATATCTCTCCAGAGCATGGGCTTATCGCTTTTGCGGCTACTGCCGCGACAGTGTTTATAATACTAAATTTGTTTTGGCTGTTTGGCGCTAAGCTTCGGTTTTGGCATTACACAAAGAAACTTGGGAAAATAAAAGGAATTGGGAAAACGCAATATCAAAAGGTTATTGACGGGCGTATTTACAAGGCACAGAAACCAAAATATTTGCGGTATAACAGCGTTCTCATAGTTAGCGGAGAAAACGGGAAAACAGAGGATAAAGCAAGTTTTACTCTGTTTATTTATCTTAAGCTTATAAACAACAACCAATACCGTGTTCAAATTAATACGCCAAACGGATCAGAGGACATTCCGATAAACGGGGACATTGAATATGCTTCTAATAAAAAAATTGATACAAACAAGGATTATAACAAGGGGGTGATTAATAAATATTTTTACGAGATTAAAACCTTTCTATACAGCGCGAAAGATTTTTGGGAGCTAAGGCTTTGATTATCTGATGGGGCTGTTGCAAAACGGAGAGTTTTGCTGCAGCCCCTTACATTTACCGGATCATCTGAAGAATTTCCTCTTTGGGGCGTACCCCGACGGAGCTTTTGACGGCTTTTCCATCTTTGACAAACACGAGTGTCGGGATGCTCATCACCCGAAACTGACGGGCGAGCTCGGGTTCTTCGTCAACGTTGACCTTGCCGACCTTGACGGTCTCTGTTTCACCCGCAATCTCATCCACAACCGGCGAAAGCATACGGCACGGACCGCACCAGCTTGCCCAGAAATCGATTAAAACAGGCTTCTGTGATTTGACTACCTCGTCGTTGAAATTCGCCGACGTTATAACTACTGCTGACATATTGATTACTCCTTTGCTTTGTTATAATTCTATTATACCCATTTTTTCGCTATTTTCTGTGATTAGGTCACCCTATCCTCAGAACATCGTAGCCGAGCGCGGAGATGGTTTCGGTAAGCGTTTCATCGGATAGTTCCGTGTCCGCGCTGACCTCTGCCCTTTTGGCGGTCAAATTGACATACGCCCTGACACCGGGAAGCGCGTTCAGGGCTTTTTCAACTCTTGTTGCGCAGTGCTGACAGCTCATCCCGTCAATTTCTATGGTCTTTTTCATAAAATCCCTCCTATTTTTTCGTTTTATTAAGCCTTAAGGCGTTGCTCACCACAAACACCGAGCTGAAGCTCATCGCCGCCGCGCCGATCATCGGGCTTAAAGCAATTCCCCACAGCGGATAGAGAATGCCGGCGGCAACGGGGATGCCGAGCGCGTTGTAGAAAAATGCCCAGAATAGGTTTTGCCGGATATTGCTCATGGCCTTTTTTGAGAAGCCAACCGCGCGCGCAACCCCGCGCAAATCGTTTCGCATCAGGACGATGTCGGCGGCCTCCAGCGCGATATCCGCGCCGCGCCCTACGGCGATACCGACGTTGGCCGCTGCCAGCGCGGGAGAATCGTTAATCCCGTCGCCGACCATGGCGACCTTTTTCCCCTGCCTTTTTAGGTCTGACACCACCTTTTCCTTATCGGCGGGCAGCACCTCGGCGATGACGTTATCTATTCCTGCGCTCTTTGCCGCCGCCTCTGCCGCGGCGCGGCTGTCACCCGTCAGAAGCGTGACCGAAACGCCGAGCGCCTTCATTGAGGCAACCGCCTCGGCGCTCGTTTCCCTTAAGGTATCTGCCGCCGCGATGATGCCGAGAAGCTGTGTTTCTCGGGCAAACCAGAGAAGCGTTTTCCCCTCGCCCGAAAGCTGAGCGGCGCGCGCTTCAAGAAGTGTGGTTTTAACGCCCTCCTGTGTCATATACGCGGCGTTTCCGCCGATGCAGCGTATCCCGTCAATCTCCGCGGCGACGCCGCGTCCCGGCACCGTTATAAACCGCTCGGCGCTATAGGGAACCAACTCTCCGGAATATTCCAAAACCGCCTTGGCAAGCGGATGCTCGCTGCCGGTTTCAAGCGACGCGGCGATGCGAAGCAATTCGTCGGTAAGGACGCCTTCGGCGGGAATAACGTCCGTCACCGCGGGTTTGCCCTCTGTCAGCGTTCCGGTCTTGTCAAGCACGACCGTATCGATTGCGTGAAGCGTTTCCAGCGCCTCGGCGGATTTCACTAAAATTCCCTCGGAGGCGAGCCTGCCCGTGGCGACCATAACCGCGACGGGCGTCGCCAACCCCAGCGCGCAGGGGCAGGAGATGACCAACACCGCGATTCCGATTGAGAGTGCGAATTCGACGGTTTGCCCTGCCAAAAGCCATGCGACAACCGAGAGCAGCGCGATACCGATAACAATCGGGACAAATACGCCGCTCACCTTGTCGGCTAAGCGCTCAACCGGCGCTTTGGAAGCTCCCGCATCCTCGACGAGTGCAATAATCTGGGACAGCGTCGTGTCTTTGCCGACACGCCTTGCTTTGATGAGCAGCCGTCCGTTTTGAGCAATCGACGCGGACATCACCGCATCGCCCGGCATCTTTTCCGCCGGGATGCTCTCGCCGGTCAGCGCCGACTCATCGACCGCCGACGCACCCTCCTCGACGACGCCGTCAACCGGAATCCGTTCCCCGGGGCGTACAACCACGACGTCGCCGACAGCGACTTCCCCCGCCGGTATCTGTTCCTCCCTGCCGTCACGCAGTACCGCTACGGTTTCCGGAGATAGTTTAAAAAGCTCTTTTATCGCCGCGCCGGTTTTGCCCTTGGAGCGTTCTTCCAGAAATTTCCCGACCGTCACAAGCGTCAGAATCATCGCGGCGGATTCAAAATACAGATTCATCATATACCGTTCGACGGTGTCCGTATCGCCGTGACCCAGTCCGTACCCGATCATATAAATTGAAAACACACCGTAGACGAGGGCGGCACCCGACCCGACTGCGACGAGCGTATCCATATTCGGTGCACGTAAAAACAGCGATCGCAGACCCTGTGAAAAAAACTTTTTGTTTGCGTATACAATCGGCAGTGTCAGGACAAATTGTGAAAAGGCAAATGCAACGGCGTTTTCTGTTCCGTGCAAAAACTCCGGCAGCGGCAGTTTGAGCATATGACCCATCGATATATAGAGCAGCGGTATCAGAAACAACACGGAGAGTAAAAGCCGGGGTTTCATGGCTTTTTGCGCATCCGTTTTTATCTTTTTCCCGTCCGATTTCCCGCCGTCGGGAGGCTTGTCCGTCTCTGCGGCGACAGAAGCCGAAAACCCGATTTTTTCTACCGCGGCAACAATATCGGCCGTGGACAGAACCGTTTCGTCATAGTCACAGTCCATGCTTTTTAGTAGTAAACTCACCGTCGCTGAGCGCACGCCGTTCACTCTTAAGACGGCTTTTTCTACGGAGGCAGAGCAAGCCGCACAGCTCATGCCCTCAATTTTGAATTTTCGCCTCATATGCGGCACCTCCGTTTTGAAAAAATTATCCCAAGGCGACATCGAGCACCATCATAACGACGAACCCGCACGCCACGCCGAGCACCCCGCCATTACTGTGCTCCCCTTCGTGCAGTTCCGGAATCAGTTCCTCGACAACGACATAAATCATGGCTCCTGCCGCGAACGCGAGCATATACGGTAAAATCGGCAACACAAAAGCCGTCAGCAGAACGGTCAGCCCTCCGGCTATAGGTTCGACGACTCCCGACAGCGCCCCAAGTATAAACGCCTTTCGCCGGGAGGCGCCTCCGCCGCGCAACGGGAAAGAGATAATTGCGCCCTCGGGAAAATTCTGGATTGCGATACCCACTGACAGCGCCAGCGCCGCCGACAGCGAAACGCCGCTCTTCCCGGTGAGAAACGCCGCGAACACCACGCCGACAGCCATGCCCTCGGGGATGTTATGGAGCGTCACGGCAAGCATCAGCATGGTGTTTTTCTTTGCCTTAGAGTGAAGCCCCTCCGCCTTTTCGGCGTTCTGGTGCAGATGCGGCACGAGTACATCGAGCAGCAGTAAAAATCCGACGCCGATAAAAAATCCCACTGCCGGCGGCAGCCACGGGATATACCCCTCTTCTTTCGATTTTTCAATTGACGGGAGCAACAGCGACCAAACCGATGCGGCAATCATGACGCCGGAAGCGAAACCGACAAGCACCTTTTGAAAATGTTCCCCGATTTCCTCTTTTGATACAAGCACAAGCGCTGCCCCCAAAACAGTTCCGAGAAGAGGAATCATTAATCCTATAAAAGTATCCATGAAGTACCTTTCCTCCGCTATTCTGTGCAGTCGGAGCCGCCTTGAAACCGCTCCCGATTACACTATAAGCATATTATGTCATTCGGTCAAGTGACGTGCTCACATTCCGCCGTATTTTTTATTTAATCGTGCAAAAACTAAATATAATCGGTTTACCCATTTAAATCTGACGTCTGATGTCTTCTATATAAATCCCTCAAATCAGCCTATTTATAAAAGCTAACTAAAAAATAATAAAGGAGCGTCAACCACATGTGCGGCATCGTCGGCTACACCGGCAAACAGCCCGCGGCACCCATTCTGCTTTCCGGACTTGAAAAGTTAGAGTACCGCGGCTATGACTCCGCGGGCATCGCCCTCCTTGACGGGGACGAGATCACGGTATACAAATCGAAGGGGCGTTTAAAGACACTGTATGATAAGCTCGACGGCGGTACGGCCTACCCGGCGCTGACCGGCATCGGGCATACGCGCTGGGCGACCCATGGGAAACCCAGCGATGAAAACTCCCATCCGCACGTGAGTGCGTCCGGACGCTTCGCCGTCGTTCACAACGGCATTATCGAAAACTACGCCTCCTTAAGACGGGAGCTGCAGGAAAAGGGTGTGCGGTTTTTATCGGAAACCGACACCGAGGTAATCGCCCACCTTCTTGATGAATACGATAACGGTGATTTTCTTGAAACCGTAAGAAATACGGTCTTAAGATTGACCGGCTCCTATTCCCTCGGAATCCTGTGCGCCAGCTGTCCGGGTACGCTTGCCGCGGTGCGAAACGCCAGCCCTTTAATTATCGGCGTTTCCCCGTCGGGTGTCCATATCGCGTCGGACATCCCCGCGCTCTTGGAGCATACGCGCCGCATCCTTCCGCTCGCAGATTTCGAAACCGCGCTCATCAACGAAAACGGCGCCGCCGTCTATGACAGGACGGGAAAACGCGTCGAGAAAAAAGAAATTCTTGTGGATTGGGACGTAAAGAGCGCGGAGCGCGGCGGATACGCACATTTTATGCTCAAGGAAATTATGGAGCAGCCCCGCGCGCTCGAAGCGACGCTCTCCCCGCGCCTGAATGACAGCGGCGAGGTTGTCCTTGACGGCATCCGTCTGACAAAGGAAGAGCTTTCGGGGCTTGACCGCATTTTCCTTGTCGCCTGCGGCTCCGCGTATCACGCCGGAATCGTCGGTAAATACGTCCTCGAACGTCTGACCAAAATCCCGACGGAGGCTGACCTCGCTTCGGAATTTCGGTATCGGTATCCGCTGGTAAGCGGAAAAACGCTGGTCATCATCATCAGTCAATCGGGTGAGACCGCCGATTCTTTGGCGGCGCTGCGCGAGGCAAAACGACAGGGAGCGCGCGTACTGTCAATCGTCAACGTCGTGGGCAGCTCTATTGCCGCCGAAAGCGACGGCGTTCTCTACACCTGGGCTGGACCGGAAATCTCCGTCGCCACCACAAAGGGGTACTCAACCCAGCTCATCATGCTCTACCTGATCGCTCTGCATATCGCTACTAAACTCGGGCGGCTCGACTCAGCGGCGCTGCGCTCGCTGCTCGGAGCGTTAATGAAAATCCCGGGACAGGCCGAACAACTGCTGTCGCTTGCCCCGCAGCTTTCCGTTCTCGCAAAAGGATACGCCCACCTCGAACACGCCTACTTTATCGGACGCAACCTCGACGGCGCGGTCGCCCTTGAGGCATCCCTAAAGCTTAAAGAAATCAGCTATATCCACTCGGAGGCCTACGCCGCCGGAGAGCTGAAACACGGCACAATCTCCCTCATCGAGGAAGGTACGCCGGTCATCGCGCTCTCGTGCGGCGAACGGCTCTTTGAAAAAACGATGTCAAACATCCGTGAGGTCAAGGCGCGCGGGGCAAAAGTGTTGCTTATCACTTCGGAAGGCAATCCTGACGTTTCCGACGAGGTTGACGGCGTTTTGACCGTACCGAAAACCCATGAGCTGTTCATGCCCTCCTTAGAAATTGTCCCGCTCCAGCTGCTCGGCTACTATACCGCCCTCCACCGCGGCTGCGACATCGACAAACCGCGCAACCTCGCCAAGAGCGTCACGGTAGAATAAAAAATGGTCTGCGGCGTGGCACCGCAGACCCCGTTCAATATTTTTTAATATCGGTTATCAAATACCCTTGTAGACTTTTTCTCACTGCGCGGCAGCTCGCCCATCCCAACGGCTTTGACGTTCGGGATTATGCCGATTTTATCCTTGAATTCGCGCTCGACCGTTTTTTCAAGCGCATCAGCCTCTTTGCCGGACAGACCCGTTTCAAAGAACAGCGTCAGGATATCCTTGCCGTTCAGATGGTCAATCATGATCTGGTATTCGCTGCTGACGCCCTCAATTCCGGACAGCATCTCATCCACGCGCGCCGGATAGATGATCGCCCCTTTGACCTTGACCATGTCGTCGGAACGTCCGATAATCGTATCGATACGCGGGTATTTGGAACCGCACGGGCAGTCACCCGGAATCGCGCGCGTCAAGTCGTGCGTGCGATAGCGCACCAGCGGCGCGCCCTCTTTGCACAGCGTGGTAATGACGAGCTCGCCGATCTGTCCCTCGGGAAGCAGCGCCCCCGTCTTCGGGTCGATGATTTCATAATAGATATAATCTGTCCACATGTGCATACCGCATTCAAACGGACAACTCATCCCGATGCCCGGACCGTAGATTTCTGTCAGCCCGTAGATGTCGTACAGCTCGACGCCAAGCTCCGCGGCAATACGCCTGCGCATTTTCTCACCCCAGCGCTCCGAGCCGATGACGCCTTTTTTCAGATGGATTTTATCGCGTACACCGCGTTTCTCAATTTCCTCAGCCAACAGCAGCGCATAGGATGATGTCGCGCACAGCACGGTGGACTTCATGTCCATCATCATTTTAATCTGCTTGTCTGTGTTGCCCGGACCCATCGGGATGGTCATTGCCCCGAGCAGCTCCGCGCCTGCCTGAAAACCGATACCCGCCGTCCACAGCCCGTAGCCGGGCGTGATGTGGATACGATCACGCTTTGTGATACCCGCCGTTTCATAACAGCGCTTGAACATTAATGCCCAATCATTGACGTCCTTTTTGGTATACGGTATGATGACCGGCGTCCCCGTCGTGCCTGATGAGGAGTGAATCCGCACGATTTGCTCCTCGGGAACAGCCATCAGCCCAAGCGGATACGCGGCGCGAAGGTCGTCCTTGTCGGTAAAAGGCAGCTTTTGAAAATCCTCTATGGTGCGTATGTCCTCGGGGTCAATTTCGTAAAAGCGCTGTCTGTAAAACTCACCCTTGAGCGCGTTTCTTACAGACTGCCTGAGCTGTCCCAGCATTTCGTCACTCATCACAAAAACTCCTTCCCAGTTCAAATGACTGATAATTGATTTCAAAATACTTTTCGGGCAGAACCGTTTTTAAAGCATCAAGGAGCGTTTCCGGCTCAAACGGGAAAATCCCGCAAGCGGACGCCGCGCCGAGCAGCGCGGTATTGAGCGTTTTAGGGGTTCCGCCCGCAGCAAAATACCGCTGTGCTTCAAATACCCTGACGCGCGGTGTCACGCGTTGTAGGTATGTTATCATGTCCTCTGCGCTGTAACTGCCGCCCTGAAGCGTCCCCGAAACGGGCTTTTGCGCCCTGTCGCAGACAAGCACAAACCCGCCCTTTTTGAGAAACGGCAGCGCCCGAACGGCCTCCGCCGGTTCAAAGGCTAATAAAGCATCGGCACAGCCAATGGGAATCAGCGGTGAGGCAATGTCCTCCCCGATGCGGACATGGCTGAAAACCGAGCCGCCGCGCTGCGCCATACCAATGGTTTCGGCGGTGCGCACGCTGTAGCCGGCGGCGATTGCCGCGTGAGCGATCAGCTTTGAGGCGAGAACTGTCCCCTGACCGCCGATACCGCAAATTAAACAATTCATCATACGGCATCCCTCCCGATGGCACCCTTCAGGCACACTGCGGCGCAAAGGCCGCAGCCGTTGCAAATGGTGATATCAATGGCCGCTTTGCCGTTTTCAAAGGCGATTGCCGGACAGCCGAGCTTGCTGATACAGAGCTTACAGCCGGTGCAGACTTCTGCGTTGACTGTCAGCGGCGGCTTTTGTTTTTTAAGCGTGTTACAGGGCGACTCGAACAGAATGACACGCACGCCTTTCTTGTCGGTAACCGATAACACCGCCTCCTTGGCCGCTTTCGCGTCGAGCGGGTCGGCGCGCACAATCGTCTGTACGCCGAGCGCCGAAACCACGTCATAAATACTGACAGGCTTCGTTTGCCGCCCCATCATCGTGCGCCCGGTGCCCGGATGCGGCTGACCGCCGGTCATGGCGGTCGTTCCATTGTCAAGAATGACGACGATAATATCCGTTTGGTTATAAACAGCGTTGAGTATTCCCGGGATTCCCGTATGGAAAAACGTCGAATCCCCAACAAAGGCGAAGTGGAGCGTGTCCGGCTCGACGCGCTGTAACCCCTGCGCTATCGTGATGCCCGCCCCCATACACAAACAAGTATCCACCATGTCGAGCGGTTGCGCGTTGCCGAGGGTGTAACAGCCGATGTCGCCCGAAAAAACAGCTTTCTTCCCTTTGACGGCCTCCTTGACGGCAAAAAACGATCCTCTGTGGGAACAGCCCGCGCACAGCAGCGGCGGTCTCGCGGGCGGCGGTACCGGGGGCGCGGGGAGGGACGGGAGAACATGCTGTGCGTCCCGCACTATGCCGAGAAACGCGGCAACCGCCTCGGTCACGCCTTCAACAGTGTTTTCGCCGGCATTCGGTAAATGTCCTGTCCGTTTGCCCTTAATATCGGCTTTCAGATGATGTTTCCCGCAAAGTGCGGTAAGCGCGTCCTCGATAACCGGGTCCAGCTCCTCGACACAGAGCACCTCGTCAAGTCCTGTTAAAAACTGAAGCCCCTTCTGTTCGGGAAACGGAAACGCAGAAATTTTTAATAGTTTACAGTCCGCCCCGAGCGTCTGAAGCGCCTCGCGGACATAAGGATAACTAATCCCTCCGGCGGCAATTCCCTTATTGCCGGAACCGGTCAGGATATTTTTATCGTAGCCGGAAAGCTCTTCGCTCATGGCAATCAAATTTTTTTCAATTTTTATGTGATTCTGATAGGAAAGCTTCGGAAAGATGACAAAGCGGCTGTCCTTCACAAAGCCCTCCGGCTCCTCTATCGGCAGCGCGTCAAGCAGCTCAACATCGGCGCAGCCGTGACAGACGCGCGTGGTCGGGCGCAGCAGCACGGGCGCACCGTATTTTTCGGAAAAATCAAACGCGTCGGCAATCATCGTATACGCCTCCTCGGGCGAGGAGGGATCAAACACCGCGAGCTTCGCAAACTGCGCGAAGCGGCGTGTGTCCTGCTCGGTTTGGGAGGAGATTGGTCCCGGATCGTCGGCAACGACAATCACCATGCCGCCCTTGACCCCGACATAATTGAGGCTCATCAACGGGTCTGAGGCGACGTTTAGTCCTACCTGCTTCATCGTCACCATGCTGCGCGCTCCGGCATAAGCCGCCCCCGCGGCAACCTCGAGAGCCGCCTTTTCGTTGACCGACCACTCGATGTATACGCGCCCGTCGTTGTATTTCGCCGCCGTTTCGAGCACCTCGCTTGACGGCGTGCCCGGATACCCGGTCACAACCCGCACCCCGGCGCGCAGAGCGCCTAAAGCAATTGCCTCGTTGCCCATCAAGAATTTGCGCATAGTTCCATCTCCAAAAAACACCCGTCCCTAGACAGTACTGTCAAGGACGGATTGTATCACAAGACCTCCCTGAAGTCAAGCGCGGGGGTTTGGTGCGGTAATTCTCATGTTTAAGGCGTATGGGACTTACCCTTAACCGTTTCCATCATACCCGTAAACGTATCGGCAATACGCCCCGCCGTTTCGATACCCGTCGAGTTCGTTTCCTCGTAATGCTTTCTGCCGCTCTCCTCGTAGTAGTCCTCTAAAAACGGCTTTTTCAGGTTAAGGCAATAGTCGTTCGGGGGCAGAATATAGCCGATTTCGTCGTTGGCAAGCCCGAAGATGACCAAGTCGGGGTTTTCGGCGATTTCTGTAAGCGTCTTCGGATTTTTGTCAGGGCTGCCGTTACCCGCCTGCTCCTCGGGCAGATAGCCGCCGTAGGCAAGCTCCGGGAACAACTCGCCGGGAAGCATCAGAATCTGCAGCTTGCCGCCGATGTCGAGGTAGTTCATCTCCGTTTTCAGCGAAAGCCCCAGCGCACCCTCGCCGGTACAGTACCGCTTGCTGGGAACGATGCGAAGAAGCCCGGCGGCCGCCAATACCGTATTATAAATGGGGACGTAAAACTCCTGCCTTAAGATACTGATACGCGGCGAAAGCTTCTCTTCATCCCCTATGGACAGCGCCGCCTCGGCGACGGACTCTCCTGCGATGATGGTCGTTTCAACGTTGTTTTTGCCCTTCTCAACCGGGGTAATCATGCCGCCGATAGCACCATTGAAGAAGACTGTTTCGTCTCCGCGCGTCTCGGAAAAGATTTTACGGCATAAGAAGCCCGGCCAGTCGGCGCTCATCTGGGAATTATGGAAATCCATCGTCTCGGCATGGGCGGCGAAGTTAATCAGGTGAATACAACGTTTTCCGTCACGCGGGACAAAGCGCGCACGGGTGATTACCTTTGAAAACACCTCGGGCAGGCGGATGTCGTGCTGGATTCCCTCGCCGATTGTCCGACCGAGCATCAAATCGCCCTCACGCCTGTCCCCATAGGCAAGCTTTACGGCGGTGACGATTCCCTTATAGACAACCTCGCGCATATAGCGCTTATTGCGACCCGTGCGCGGCAGCTTGCCCCAAAGCCCCATGGTGTCGATTCCGGCGTGGTCGTGCGTGCTCATGATATTGATTGCCCGACAGCCCGAAATGCGCTTAAAATCGCCGAGCAGCTCCTTAACTTTATTGACGTCAAAGTTCAAAAGCCCGATACAGTCTACAGCGATAAGGGCGATGCCGCCGCGCCCCGAATTGTCGTCGAGCCAGACGGCGCGCGCGTAGGTCGGGTCCTGCACGGTTTTTATGGGGTTGTTCGGACCGTACCCCGCCATATAGTAGGTTTTCTCGAAAATATCCTCGGGCACGAGCGAAACCTTCCCGAAGCCCACGGTAAAACAGTCACTCTTTGCCTCGTTGACACAGTCGTACACGCCCTTTTCAAGCTTTGGTGCTGGTTTTATCAGTGCTCCGGCTTTCGCGCTTGCGCGCATAATTTTCGGCACAGCCACAAGCGCCTTTTCAAGCAGTTTGTCGGTATCCGTAACAATCACCCCTTATCCAGATAGCAGATTTCAGATATCAGATATCAGATATCAGATTTATAGGGATTCGGCATAAAGAATTGCAAACAGTTCTTTTGGAACCGCGCGGTTCTCTTGAGCGATTCGAATATCTGACACCTAATATTTGATTTATGGTAGCACTTTTCGAAATAAATTGCAAGGGAAAAACCGCCTTTAAGGACGGTTATTAACTCAAACCCATTTTCCGGCGTCCGTCATCTGATGTCTGACATCTGACATCTGACGTCTGACATCTGATGTCTGACATCTGAAATCTGATTACTTTCTTGCCGTGAACAGTCCGGTGCTTTCCCATTTCTTAACAAGCTGAACCTCTGAAAATCCGGCTCTTTTCAGAAGCGCCGTTTCCGTGTCGGCGGTAAACGGCGTATCGTAATGGTACATTCCCTGAGGCAAAGACTGCGCTTCTGTAAGCCGTCTGCTTTCATTCAGATAAAACCGCTGTTCATCCTCTGTTTTGCAGATATAATCCCCTAAAACAAATAGGCCGTACGGCTTTAATGCCATATAAATTTTCGTATATAACGCCTGCTTCTCCGCCTCGCAAAAGTGATGAAGGGAGTATGTCGAAAGCGCGTAATCAAAGGCGTTTTCGCCGAAATCAGTTTTAAAGTAAGAGCCGCAGGTCAGATTGATTGTTTTATCCGGGAACTTTTTGCGCAGTAAATCCAACATTTGTGATGATAGATCGATGCCCGTCACACACAGCCGGGGCATCTTCAAAAAAAGGCGTTCCAGCTCCAGCCCTGTTCCGCAACCGAGGTCGAGAAGCGATACCGCGCTTTGAGTCTCTGAGAAAACACCGGCGACGGCCTCATAGAATTCAGCCAGCTGTAAATCATTAAGCATGTGGCTGTCATAGGTATCCGCGCGTTTGTCAAAAAACGCGCCCATGGGCTCAAGCTCCGTCATAAAAAAGTCTCCTTAAAAATAAAATCCGTTTTTCGTCCCTTTTTCGGAAAATGCATAATAACCGTCCTCAAAGCCCATATACTAAAAATGAGGTGAATACAATGTATATAACGAAAAAGCTCGACTGGAAATGCCTGCTGTTCAATCTCGCCTTGCCGCTGATTGTGGGCGGGCTTGCGGGGTTACTGACGAGAAACAGCATGGACGTGTATAACAGTTTAAAATGGCCGCCGCTCGCGCCGCCGGGATGGGTTTTTCCCGTGGTGTGGACGATTCTCTACATCCTGATGGGGTTAGCGGCGTACATCGTTTTTCAGAAAAAGCCGGAGAACAAGACCGCGCTCGTGCTTTACTTTGTACAGCTTGCCGTCAATTTTATCTGGCCGCTGATTTTCTTTACTATGCAGAACTATAGGCTCGCCTTTGTGGTTCTTGTTATCCTGTGGCTGCTGGTTCTTGTGACGACGGTCTTATTTTTTAAAATTGACCGCACCGCCGGATGGCTCATGATTCCGTATCTGCTCTGGCTGACCTTCGCGGGATACCTGAATCTCGGGATATTGGTTTTAAACGGTTAAGCCACGCCATATAACATATTTTTTTGCGATTTTATTCAGATAGTCTTCAATGATTTCGGGAGTGTATACCTGTGAGGGACCGATGGTATTCCCTAAAAACCACTGGTGGTTGCGCTGCACAAAGGCATATGCCTCCTCCTTGGAGGCGCGTTCAAGATGACCGTATGCCGACGCCTGAACTGCCGTCATCTCCTCCCAAACCGACCAAAGCCACGGGGTTTCGTGATAACCGTAACTTCCGGCAAGGCGCAGCTCGCCGCGGTACTTTGAGAACCAATCCACGCCGCCGGACGCTTTGTACGGGACAATCATATCCGTATCCCACTGCCAGTCGAGATACAGATGCAATAATACGCCCTCGGCGAAGTCGTCCATGGGGTCGGTGCTCCCACGCAGCGCCTCCATGGCCTTTTCCCTGTCCGGCGCACTGCGAAAATGCGTAACATCCTTGTCCTCGCGCGCCTCGACGGCGTCGGGGACGATGTTGCCGATACAAAACAGCGCCGACGGCTCCGGCTTTATTTTTTTTGCCATCATCAGATGGATTGTCGATCCGGGCAAAGTGTGCCCTCCTTTGCGGGAAACAGTATAACAACCCTCAGAGACAAGTCAATGCCCTCTGCTAAAAATACAGATTTTCAGCTTTCCTTACTTCCGCTGACCGCCAAAGTCATGCCCGCCGAAAAATCCCAGACCTTTTCTCCGACCATATATTTTTCTATACGCTCATCATATCGTCTGTTGATAAGACGCAGAAGCTCGCCAAACTCATTGTCGGATAAAGCGGACGGCGCTATTGCTTTTGCTTTTTGAACGCTGCACAGCTCGGACAAGCGATTCTCGTTGATCTGCTGTAGCGACTCCTCCCTGCCGATATGGCTGCTGTCCGGATTGTAAGCCGCAGTGGCGACGACCTCCAGCCGCACACCGACAAAGCCCGCTTTCTCAAGATAAATCGGGTAATCCCGCAATGACAAATCAAATTTTTTAATCTGGCTTAGCTCATTTTTTTCCGCTTCTGCCCATAACCTATCAAATAGCTCCTTTTCCGCGCTGTTCTCGTCCGGCTTCCACATTTCGCTGTTAACCCCGCCGCCCACTACGTTCAAAATGACCATGATACCGCCCGGCTTCAACACCCGGTACTGCTCCCGGACAAAAGCCTCCGGTTCGCAAAAATTCATGACCGTATGGGAAAAGCACAGATCAAATGTACCGTCATCAAAAGGCAGATTGACCGCATCGCCGCCTATAAAACGGCAATCAAGGCCGAGCTGCGCCGTTTTTTCTTTAGCATACGCAATATGTCCCGTGTCATAATCCAGTCCGGTTACCTGCGTATTCGGCAAATATGTTTTAATCCTATGACAGAAAATCCCTCCGCCGCAGCCAACCTCAAGAATGTTCATGCCGTCTTCGACCCGTAAGGCAGTAAGCCATAAATCCTTATTGCCGTCATGAAACTTAAGTGCCCGGGAACGGTACAACTCCTCGGTGTACTGAACGTATGTCGACCAATAGTCATTCATATCTGTTTTCCCTTTTCTGTCGATTACTTGTTAATGGCCTTTGGGTCATATCTTTCTTGCCTTGATGACAAAGGACAACGGGAACTTCTGTGCCTTGCACACGGAATAATACTCGGCGCTGAACTCAGTTTCCCGCTTTTTCGTTTCTGCGTCTGTTTCTTCCACAAGCCGCTCAACCATAAGCCCCGCCTTTGCGAGAGCGTTGATGTATGTCGATAGCTTTCTGTTATAGAGCGAAACCGTTTCGCCGCGTTTTTCAAAAGTAAACAGCTCATCGTTAAGATAACAACCGCTGAAAACAAGCTTGTCGCCCTCGAGGTCAACGCAGTGCATAAACGGATGATCCCAGCTGAAAACAAAGATTCCGCCCTTTTTCAGATAGGAGGAAACCAAATCAAAGGTCTTTTGTATATCGACAGTCCAGCCAACGGCATAAATTGACTGCACAATATCGAAATAATTTTCAGGTATGCCGGGATTTTGTTCCATCGGTGAGACAAACAGCCTTGGTGCGTATTCCCGCAGCAGTTCCTCTGATGCCTTAATCTGATTTTCGGACAAATCAAGTCCCCATAGCTCAGTTGCTCCGTTTTTCGCCTGATACAGCAGAGAATGGCCGCTTCCGCAGCCGATATCCAGCACCTTCTTGCCGTGTACATCGCCGAACAGATTCAGCTCCTTTTCGTTCGAAATGCGGCAACCGTAGGTCGGCAGGGCGGTAACATTGAAAAACCACGCGGACATGGCGTTCCAACTTGATTTATTTTGATTTAAG
>CAZEXA010000041.1:0-4429 GCA_964516565.1 uncultured Eubacteriales bacterium
CAGCCGTGACGACGCGGGCAAGTTCCTTGACGCATACTACGACACCAAGATTTTCGAGTCCGATCCGTTCGCGAAGCTCGATCAGAACGGCGTAGGCAAACTTGTCAAGATGGCTGCCGACCTGGGCAAAAAGACGCGCCCCGACATCAAGCTCGGCATCTGCGGCGAGCACGGCGGCGACCCGTCGTCGGTTGAGTTCTGTCATAACGTCGGCTTAAACTACGTTTCCTGCTCCCCGTTCCGCGTTCCGATCGCCCGCCTTGCCGCAGCACAGGCAAATATCAAGAATCCCAGAAAGTAATCTAAGGGATTTCTCTTAAAACAATCAATTACCGGTAAACGGCTTCGATCGTTTACCGGTTTTTTCTGTTCACGGATTACCGTATCTGTCAGCGATTAGCTGTGACGCAGCCTTCTGTTTTCATTTGCACAATATCGTGGTAATCGATAAGTTCCACTCCATGGTCTTTCAAATACTCGTGAGTTTTGGGATCATTTATAATGTTATACTCCCACACACGGTACTGCCAACCACCCATAATGGTTTTTACCTCGTCATCTTCTTTGCATGGATGAATAAAAGTTTCGGTAATGCCATTAGGAATATCAGTCCAAATTTTTAAAATTTGTTCTCTGTAATGCTCATAGCCGTTGTCCTTCAAATCGCTGTTCCAATCCGGAAAAAGCAGATAATCCGGCATTATAACATGATATTTTTTACCCCAATGCTTGGAAAGAATCTTGAGAAGACTGAAAGCCGGGTAAGGCACTCCTGCGGGACAAAGGCGTTTGTCGGTGTTTGTGAACATACGAAAAGCATACCCGTAATCCCCACATACTCGCAATGTCATTCTTAACAGTTCAAACCGCATGGTGTAATGGCCGTAAAGGGAACCCATGTGGTTATCAAGGTGGGAAGGCTTCATGCCCATAGCGTGGGCTTTATCCACCTGAGCACGTATTTCTGCCTCCAAGTCTTCCAAAGAAGCGTTTTTACCCACAAGCTTACTGTTGTGCCACATGTATCCGTTTTCGTCCGCAAGGGTTTTGCCTCCGGAAAGTGAACCCCATTTATAAGTATTCCACTCATTGGTCATGGTAAGGTGTATCCCTATTGCAAATTCCGGATGCGCAATGGAAAAACGCACCGCATCATCGGCGCAGGGGCAAGGCATCATGATTGTGGTTGACTTGATTTTACCGTTCAACAGCAGTTCCTCTACTGCATTATTGGCGGCGTTGCAAAGACCGTAATCATCGGCATTGAGAAGTAAATACTTTGGCATAATTTCACCTCAAAAATTTTATAGGAGCTAAGGGCTGTTTTATAAAATGGTCTATTTCAAACATCAACATGTTCTTCCTGATTATTCGAGTATGTGCTATTTATGGCTGGTTACTATTTGAGGATGATGATTATAAATCTCCGAAGTATCGTTTAAATGCCATCAATGTTTTATCATCAAATATATCCAATGTTCCATCTGTCTGTTTCTTTATTAAAGTACGGCATTTGCCAATTCGATGAAGCATTGGTCCGACAACCGATACTGTTTGGTTAATGTAAGTACTATTATCATCAACGGTTTTTGGAATTTTAAAGCCGTGAGCGCTACTTGCAATCAAAACACCATCGTCACGTAAAGGAGCTATAATCCGTCTGTATAGATAGTCGCGAGTAATAGGTTTGTTTGATGATTCTGAAAATTTCTGGACAATTTCACCCGCAAAAACATATCGGGATTTACTATACATTCGAGCATTAAATAATAGAATTCGCAAGAACAGCACTCGAAATCTAATTTCTTCAGTTTCTGTATCTTTATGCTCATCAATATAATCTGTAGCACATTTAACTGCGAGGTTATATATTTTATAATCTAATTCTTTATCATCGCTTTTTTTCGGTGAATATATTTGATACGAAGGTGGAAAATTTACAATATCACTTATTCTGCTCCTAAATATTTTTAGAACGTCGGGTGCGCTGTTATCGATAATATGCTGCATAACAGACCCCGCAATGATATCCGCAATTTGAACCATATAATTATCTTTACTATTTACATAGTCAAAATCATAGTCATTGAAAATACTTAAATTCGGTCGATGGTCAATAATATACTGTTTATAACCCGATTGAAACGCTGAATCACCGAATTCATCTTCAACAATTTTCAATTTTGAATATGAACAGTACATTGATTCATAGAGCTTTTGGTGCAGGAATTTTACAAATGACTTTCGATATTCAGTTAAGGGGGAATCTTCATAAAAAGCTTTTTTATCAGCTATGAGTAGAATTATTTGAAAATCAAGTAATAGTAATTCAGTTAACAGTTTTGCACGACGCGGATGATTTGTTCCGATACTACTGGACTTCATTTCATTTTTTCCGAACATGGTTGCTTGCAATTCGTAAATCCGTTTTTGAATTTGAACAATATTTTTATTTTCTACAATTATTGCGCAAACGATATAATGGGATGAAACATTCGGCTTGTCAAAATCAAATCCAAATCCACCACATTCATCGATAAACGCAAATCTGCCTGGTTCCAAAGCCATAGCCTCTACATGATCAATGTCATCGAAACATAGTTGATAGCCATCCAAAATGTTCACCCCCATAATCATAGTAACTAAAGTTGTATAGCGTATTTTTTTTCCAACTGTGCCTGCAATTCTTGGAGCTTTCCAAAGCGCTTTACAGGTTTTTTCTCATTAAGCGAATCATATTAGTTCATTTTTCCCACTTTCTCCACCGCATACAACGGCAGATTCACAAGCCGGTCTTCTTTTTTATAGTCCGCCATGGAAGTTCGGACGGAAATTTCGGGATTGTACTTATCCTTATATACTCGCAGACTTTTCGCTTTCAAGTTGACCTCTGCTTTGACCTCAACCGGAATAATCTGCTCCCCGGTATCAATGACAAAATCAACCTCGCAGGAGCCACGGTCATTGGTGTAGTAATAAATGCCTAAATCATCTATTGTTTTCAGCTGCTGGCAGACATATTGTTCTGTCAGCGCGCCTTTAAATTCAGTAAATAAATCTTTGCCGTCAAGCAATGTACTCTGGCGCAGTCCTGTCATACAGCCGAGAAGTCCCACATCGACAAGAAACAGCTTGAACGCCTTCAAATCCTCGTAAGCTTTCAGCGGGATGCCGGCCGCATTCACACGGCTTACTTTGTGGACAAGCCCGCAGTCACAAAGCCACACAATCGCCGTTTCATATTCCTTTGCCCGTCCGCCCTCACGTATTAGACCGTAAACAAACTTCTTATTCTCTTTGGCAAGCTGGGAGGGGATACTGTTCCAAATCATACGTATTTTCGGCACAATTCCATTGGGTGCGTGCTTGGAAAAATCCTGCTCGTAAGCCGCAAGAATCCGCTTCTGAATATTACGGACTTCGTTAAAGTCCTTTTCGTCGGCAAAGCTCTGCACCGCCTCCGGCATACCGCCGACGAAATAGTAGTGTTTGAGTGCGTCGATATAGGTCTGCTTAAAAGAGGTAATCATCGGATAATTCTGCTTGCCGAGAAGCTCGGCAAATCGTTCGTTCCCGGTTGCCATCAAAAATTCCTTGAAGGACAGCGGAAAAAGCTTAAGAAAATCCACCTTACCGACAGGAAAAGACGTTCCCTGATGTAAAGCAATGCCTAAAAGCGAACCGGCGCAGACAATATGATATTGCGGTGCGTTCTCATAAAAATATTTAAGGCCGGAAAGCGCTTTCGGCACTTCCTGAACCTCGTCAAAAATCAGCAGCGTATTGTCCGGATTGATTTTCCGTCCGGCATAAAGCTCCAGCCCCATAATCAGGCGGTCTGTGTCAAGGTCTGACCGGAACAGCTCCGCCATTCTGGAACTCCCGTCAAAGTTGATATATACAGTGTCCGCATAAGCCTTTTCGCCGAACTCTTTCATCAGCCAAGTCTTGCCGACCTGCCTTGCGCCCTCAATAATTAGCGGTTTGCGGTGCTTGCTTTCTTTCCATTTATATAGATCTTCGATTGCAACTCGGTACATACACGCACCTCCATACGATAAAACAAATATAGTATAGCACTATATTTCAAAAAATACAACGATAATATGAAATCACAATACATTTATTACAACGATAATTATTGCAGCTTTATTTCAACCTTATAAAAATAAGCAAAAACACTCCTCCCCGTACTTCAAAAGAGGTACGGGGATTAATTTAATCGTTTTCAATCAAATTCGCCCTGTAGTTGGGTAAAACCGTCCCGGATGAAATCCGTTGACTTAAAACGGCTCTTATGTTGACAAACCCGCAAAAAAATTTATAATTATATTCAATAAATTTTACTTTGGAGAATTATGAAGCATATTATAAAAATCACAAAAAAACCTCACCTTTCGGGTGTGCAATCTGTTCCCGACGGCGCAAT
>CAZEXA010000041.1:4529-19231 GCA_964516565.1 uncultured Eubacteriales bacterium
AAATCACAAAAAAACCTCACCTTTCGGGTGTGCAATCTGTTCCCGACGGCGCAATCGAACCACGTGGAATTTACGGATTGCTACCATACGCCTCTTGAGGAATTTTTCGAAAAGGGCGCTGAATTCGCAAAAAAATGGGATTGCAAAGGGATACTTTTTCCCGTCGGACTTTTACCAAAAGGCATTTGTTCGGAATACACCCCGCAATTAGAATTATGGTTTGAACGTCTTTTCCTCGGTCAAAAAAGCAATGCTATTCACCCTGCCGATATTATGGTTTTCCGTTGGAATTCAACGAAAGATACCGCGTACGCCAAAAACCACGCTTACCCTTATTTAAAAGGTTGCCTTGCATTTTTTGAAGATTGGATGATTTACGAAAACGGCAGATACTCCGTTAAAAAAGATGCCGCACATGAAGTGCCGTATTACAAACCCAATTTTGACCCGAAAAAATACAAACGCTACATCAACGATAAAAACAACTGCCTTACGCTCGGTATGTTGCGCCTTTGCATACCCGCAGCAATAGAAATGGCAGAAGCGCTCGGCATTGATAAAGAGAAACAGGAAAAATGGCGGGAAATACTTGATAAACTTTCGCCTTTTCCGACTTATTTCAGATTTTTCAAAAAAGTTTTCAGATACACCGAAAAAGGTCAGAGGTGGAATGATGGCAACGATGTCGGGTTGCAGCATATTTACCCCGCGGGGTGTGTCGGGGTTTTAAAATCGGACAAAAAAACATTTAAAATTGCAAAAAACACTTTCAAGCAAAAAGAGAAATACTGCTATATTGACGATAATGCAATATGCTCGTTTTTCCCGATAGCTGCAAGGCTCGGCAAAAATCCCGAACACATAGTTCAAAAACTTCATGAACTAAACGAAAAAAAGTTACTGCCGAATATGCTTTATAATTTCGAAGGCGGTTGCCTTGAAAATTGCCCGATTTTTGCAAACACGCTCAACGAAATGGTTTTGCAGAGTTTTGAAGGTATCGTTCGTATCTTTCCGTGTTGGGAAAGCAAAACAAACGTAAAATTTAGAGCTTTGCGCGCAGATGGTGCGTTTCTCATTTCTTCCGAAATGAAAGACGGAGTGATTCCTTACGTTGAAATTGTGAGCGAAATGGGTGAAACGCTGAGAATACAAAACCCATACCGCGCCGCAAAAGTGAGAATCGATGAATCTGCTTTTGCCACGGATGAGGAATTTATAAGCATTAAAACCGTTAAGGGAAGTAAAATAAGGCTTACGAATAACAATGTCTGATTTCATAAAACATAAACCTTTGTTCGTCAGAGCGAAGGTTTTTTTATGCCGTTATGCCGCTTACTGTTCACTCCCTTTAAGAACTTCTTAAATAAATATTGACAAAAAACGGGAAAAGTAGTATAAAAAGAAAAGGTGGGGAAAAATGAGAAATAAAAATGTATATTTGGCGTCGGGATTCTTCGCTCTTTTCGTTGGGCTTATTATTTATTTACTGTTTCGTCCGAATAGTTTCGTAACCGAGTTCTTTAATTATTTCCTGCCTCTCGATAAAATGCAGATGTTTTTTACTTCTAATAACAACTGTGATTTTTTCAAGTATTATCTCGTCGATTTTTTGTGGGCATATAGTCTTTGCTGCTTTTTAATTGTCATTTTTAAGGACAATAAAAAAACGTTTTTTTGTGCAGGCTTTGTGATTATTTATGGAATTGCCTGGGAACTGATGCAATGGTTAAAAATCATTCCGGGAACAGCTGATTTTATTGATGTTTTCATGTATTGTTTGGCGGGAGTTTCTGCCATAATGATAAATATAAAAAGGGGAATGCAAAATGAAAAAAAGGTTTGTTTATTTTCAGCAGTATTGGTGGTTCTGATTTTCACGGTCTTTGCGGCCGCAAGCGGAGAAAGTGAAACAAAAACTCAAGACACAGAAACAGTATCAGGCACAGGCACAGGTTCAACGACAAGCGCCGGTGACAATACCGCACTCGGCGACTATAATGTAAAAATAGTAAGCTACCGATTGGCTAAAGATTATGAGGGCAAAGACGTCATTGTTATAAAATACAATTTCAAAAACAATGCTGATGAAGCCATCGCTTTTAATATTGCTCTCGATGATTCGGCGTATCAAAACGGAGTGGGACTTAACGAAGCTTATGTACTTGCCGAAAGCGCTAAATACAGTTCAGACAACCAGACAAAACAGCTTCAGAAGGGTTCCTCTTTGGATGTCGAGGCTGCTTATGAGCTGAATGACAAAAAAACAGATGTCCTTGTTGAAGTTAAAGAATTGATCAGTTTTAACGAAACCAAAATTACGAAAACCTTTAAGATTGCCGAATAAGCAAAAATTATTAGTGCCGGGGTAGTAATTTGCCCCGGCACTATTTTTACACTTTTATATTCTTCCATTTTCCCCTGCTGAAACGCACCATGGCGAACAGGTACCGCATAATCTGGTCAAGCAGCAGGCTCAGCCACGCGCCGATAAGCCCCAAACCAAAAGCGTAGCAGAACAGCCACGTCATAAACGGCCGGATGACGCCTATGCTGATAAACGAGGAAACCGCCACATATTTCGTATCGCCCGCGCCCCGCAGGCAGCCGGTGTAGACGACGTTGGAAATTTGGAACGGGGAGGAAATGGCCACGATGTACAGAAGCTTGATACCCGCGGCGATAATGGGCGCTTCATCCGTGAACAGTATCAGTAAAAAGCGGCCGCCGAAAAGGAAGACGAGGACAAGCATGACGGAAACAAGCAGCCCGATGCGCTGTGAGGCCTTGCCGTAGACAGCGGCGAGGTCAGCGCGCTTTCTGCCTAAAGATTGACCGACAAGCGCCGCCGCGCCCATACCTAAGCCGTCGCCGACACAGTAGGAGAGGTTGATAATGCTCATGCAGATTTGGTGCGTTGCCAGCGCCTCGGTGCCGAGCTTTGCCACGAGCATGGCGTAGATGAAGAAGCCAATGCGGATAAAGAGCTGCTCCGACGCCGCCGAGGAGCTGATTTTAAAGAGCCGCCGTATGGTCGGCATATCCGGCCTGCGGCAGTTTTTAAGGGAGAGGCGTATGTAACCGCCCTTGCGGAGCACCGACACCAGCGCGATGATAAAGCCGACGATGTTGCCGGACAGCGTGGCAATCCCCGAGCCTTTTACCTCAAGGCGCGGGAAGCCGAGGTGTCCGCAAATCAGAAGCCAGTCGAGGGTGATGTTGACGATGTTGGCGGCAAGGTTCGTGACCAGCGCGATGCGGGTATTGCCCGAGCCGCGCTGGGCGGCGTTCATCACCATGGTGAGCGCCGTAAAGGTCATGCCGACCATCGTTAAGTCAAAGAAGATCGCGGCGTCGTCGATGATGTCGTCTCCCGCTCCGGCCAAGCGTAAAAGCGGGCGCGCAAACACTATTGAGGCGGCGCACAGGACGATGCTCAAAAGGACGCATATCGAAAACGCCTGCCCAAGACAGAGGTTGGCGCTTTCGCGGTCATCTTCACCCTTTCGGCGGCTGACGATGGCGGTGACGCCGACATTAAGCGCAAAAAATACAGCGAAAAAAATAAACCGCGGCTGATTGGTCACGCCGACCGCGGCGATGGCGGCGGGGCTGACCTGGCCGACCATGATGGTGTCGACAAAGGTCAGAAGGCCAATAAGGACAGCCTCAAGCGCGGCGGGCCAGCTGAATCGTAAAAGAGAGGTGTAGACTCTCTTCGTATCGTAGCTGCCGTCGTCGGGAGGAGGAGTCTTTACAAGGTACTCCGGTTTATATAATCGGTAGAGCGCCGTTTTCATGGAGCGAAACACACCTTAGTCTTTATTGATCTTCATGGAAATATCAAACGCCTTGACAGAATGCGTCAGCGCACCGCTCGATATGATGTCAACCCCGGTCGCGGCAATCTCGGTAAGGCGTTCGGGGGTCACGTTGCCTGAGGCCTCGAGCGGTACCCGACCGTCGATAAACACCGCTGCTTTTCGCATTTCCTCAAGAGACATATTGTCGAGCATAATGATGTCCGCACCTGCGAGAAACGCCTCTTCCACTTCGGCGAGGTTGCGCGTTTCCACTTCAATTTTAACAGTATGGCCGATTTTTTCCCTAAGCGTTTTTACCGCAGGAGTGATGCCGCCGCAGGCGTCGATGTGATTGTCCTTAATCATCGCGGCGTCCGATAAATTGAAGCGGTGATTTTTACCGCCGCCGCAGACGACCGCATATTTTTCAAGAGCGCGTAAGCCGGGCAGGGTCTTGCGCGTGTCGGTGATGACGGCGTGTGACCCTTTGAGCAGGGAGGCGCAGCGGGCGGTCGCCGTGGCGACGCCGGACATATGCTGCAAAAGGTTGAGCGCGGTACGCTCCCCCTTTAAGAGCATGGCGGTTTTGCCGCTAAAAGAGGCGATGAGATCGCCCTTTTTCAGCGCGTCGCCGTCCTGAAAGAACGCCTCCATGCGAAAGGTGCCGTCAAGCAGTGTAAAGACGCGCGCGAAAACGGACAGGCCGCACAGAACGCCGTCATCCTTGGAAATCAGGCGCGCCGAGCCATCATCGTCCGGTGAAATCAGGTTGTCGGTCGTCATATCGATGTAATGGATATCCTCGGCAAGTGCTCTATGAATAACATCGTCCACATAGGTCATCGGAAGATTCGTCATGATGTTTCTCCTTATAGTTTATTCATCGACCTCGCGCAGGATGATAAAGGCGATTGTCGCGATACTTAACGCCTCGGCGTAGTCGGCGGTGATCTTGAATCCGCCTGTGCGCAGACGGTTTAATATGTCGCCGACGCGCCTCAGCCCCTCATGGATGGCACCGGCATCGGGAATAACGAAGTACGCCTTTTGCATTATTTCGCGGATTTCGGTACGCATACCCCGCGGCAGCGGTGCACCTCCCTGCGGCAAGGGGGGCAGTTCCTCCGGGCGCACCTGATAGACGCCGAGCTTTCTGAACCGCTCAATATCGAGCGCGGCCTTTCTCCCAAAGACGAGCGCCTCGAGAAGCGAATTGCTCGCCAGACGGTTTTTGCCGTGCACGCCCGTGCAGGAGCACTCGCCGGCGGCGTAGAGCTGCGCGACAGTCGTGCGTGCGTTAAGGTCCGTTTCGATGCCGCCCATCAGATAGTGCTGACAGGGGAAAATCGGAATCAAATCCTTTGCGATATCCACCCCGTTTTTAAGGCAGCCCTCGCTGATGCCGGGGAAACGGTTACGCAGAAAATCTTCGCCCTTATAGCGGATATCAAGATAGAAATTTTTACTGCCGGTGCGGCGGGATTCCAAAATGATGGCGCGGGAAACGACATCACGAGGAGCTAGTTCAAGGCGCGGGTCGTATCGGTGCATGAAGCGCTCCTTGTCGGTATTGAGAAGATACGCACCCTCGCCGCGCACGGCCTCGCTGATTAAAAACTGTTCGCGTCCGTCGGAGTTAAAAGCGGTTGGATGGAACTGAACGTAACTTAAATTTTTGATGCTTGCGCCCATTTCGTAGGCAAGACGGATGCCGTCGCCGGTAGCGACCGACGGATTGGTCGTATATTTGTAAACGCGGCCGATACCGCCCGTGGCGAGCAAAACAAATGTTGAGTATACGCGGGTACGTTCCTCGCCGTGCAGCAGCTCAGCCATGAAACCGCCGCTGTGTTTTTTCATCGCAGTCACCATGGTCATGTCACTGATGGTGACGTTGGGCAGCTCTTCGACAGCGGCTAAAAGCTTTATCACGAGCTCATTTCCGGTGGTATCCTTATGGTGGACGATGCGGTGACGGCTGTGGCCGCCCTCGAGCGTTTTTAGCAGATTACCGTTCTCATCGCGGTCGTATTCGACGTCGTAATCAATGGTTTTCAGCACGTCGGCAGGTCCCTCGGACACAAGCTGACGCACCGCGTCAAGCGAATTCACCCGGCCTCCGGCAATCAGAGTGTCCTCGATGTGCAGGTCGTAGCTGTCACTGGTTAAATCCAATACCGCAGCGACGCCGCCCTGTGCCAGCGATGAGTTCGACTGTCGGCGTTCTTTTTTGCAAACCATCAAAATATCGGTATCCGCCGAAAACCAAAGCGCGGCATAAAGACCGGCGACACCGCTGCCGACAATCAGGACGTCATATGTTGTTTTTAGCTTCCTAAAAGGCACAAGATCACTTTCCTTGATATGAATATACTCATTATATTATACCATGTTTCCCGAGCTAATCAATATTAAATACCAAAATTGAACTTGTTTTTCGTCAAAATTCCCCTTAAGGGTATTGCAAAAGAAAGAGCAATACGGTATGATAATGCGGTAAAAAAACAAAACCGCAACAGAAAGGACGAACATCATGCTGGACTGTTATCCCTTACTGAGCGCCGCTGACCCGGCTGTCGCCGAGGCTATCGCGCTGGAAACCGCGCGTCAAAAGCGAAATATCGAGCTGATTGCTTCTGAAAATTACGCTTCCGCCGCCGTTATGGCGGCTGCAGGAAGCATACTGACCAATAAATACGCCGAAGGTTATCCGGGAAAAAGGTATTACGGCGGCTGTGAATGTGTCGATATCGTTGAAAACATCGCTATAGACCGTGCCAAGGAGCTTTTCGGTGCGGACTTCATAAACGTTCAGCCGCATTCCGGCTCGCAGGCGAATTTCGCGGTCTATTTCGCGCTGCTCTCACCGGGTGACACGGTGCTCGGTATGAGCCTTGACGCCGGCGGACACCTGACGCACGGCTCGCCGGTCAACGTCAGCGGCAAATATTTCAACTTTGCTTCCTACGGCGTCAACGCCGACGGCTATCTTGATTACGAGCAGCTTGAGCAGAAGGCGCGTGAGCTGCATCCCAAGATGATTGTCGCGGGAGCGTCGGCATATCCGCGGTTCATTGATTTTGAGCGCATCGCGCGTATCGCCAAAGAAATCGGCGCTCTGTTCATGGTCGATATGGCGCACATAGCCGGACTCGTCGCCGCGGGCGTTCATCCCTCGCCGATACCCTTTGCCGACGTCACCACCACCACCACCCACAAGACCCTTCGGGGACCTCGGGGCGGCTTGATTCTGACAAACAACGAGGAATATGCCCAGAAAATAAACAAATCCATTTTTCCCGGAATTCAGGGCGGTCCCTTAATGCATATCATCGCCGCGAAGGCTGTCTGCCTCGGCGAGGCGCTGAAGCCCGAGTTTAAGGAATACGGCAGACAGGTCATTAAAAACTGCAAGGCGTTTGAAAAGGCGCTGAAAGCCCAGGGCGTTGATATCGTATCCGGCGGATCGGACAATCACTTGATGCTTCTTGATTTGCGTTCATTGGGTGTGACGGGCAAGGAGCTTGAAGTTCGTCTTGATAAGGTCTACATTACCGCGAACAAAAATGCTATCCCCAACGATCCCCAGAAGGTATTCATCACCAGCGGCGTGCGTGTGGGAACTCCCGCGGTTACGACCAGAGGCTTCGGCGAGGCGGAGATGGAGCATATCGCGCGGTTCATTAAGCTTACGGCAACCGATTTTGAGAACAGCGCCGATACTATCCGCGCCGAGGTAACAAAAATTTGCGACAAATACCCTGTTTATTGTTAAATACTGCGTTTCCAATCCGGCTGACAGCCGGATTTTTTGTTTTATTATTACAATTATATAACATATATTGACAATTACCAAAAAAATGATAAAGTGGAATTGGAATGTTTTAAATAACGGAGGAATGATTATGACAGCAAAAAGAGCGATTTCCGTATTTTTGGTTTTCATGCTGTGTCTGTGTGCACTGCCCGCCACGGTGTTTGCCCTGTCCAGCGGGGTGCTTAAGTTCACCATTAGCAACGACTACGGCGAAACGGGTATTGTTATCACGGGCTGCAATACGAGCGCTGAGGGAGATCTCGTCATTCCCGACACCATTTTGAATCTGCCGGTTTTGGGTATCGACTATGAAGCCTTTTCCGGCTGCTCAAAGCTGACGAGTATCACGATACCCTTAAAAGTAGAATATTTGTCGCCGGATATGTTTACAGGCTGCACATCGCTTCAGGCTGTTTACGTCAATAAAGACAGCGAATACTACACGAGTATCGACGGCGTTCTGTTTGAAAAGGATTATGTTTCCATTTACTGGCTGATTGAGAATAATGCCGGGCTTGACGACTACGATAAGTTTGCGGGTCTCGCGCTTATGTACTATCCTACAGGAAAACCGGGTGCCTATACGGTGCCCGATGGAGTGAAATATATAGAGTTTGACGCCTTTTACAATAGCTTGAATCTCACGGATATCACGATTCCCGCCTCGTTAATGTACATTGAGGACCCATCGTTTGATGGTTGTAAGTCGTTCGTGAACATTACCGTTAATGCCGGGTGTGCGTATTACAGCAGTACTGACGGTCTGCTGCTCAATAAGGACGGCACCATGCTTTTGCGCTGCCCGCAGGGCAGGGCGGGGGCGGTAACAGTACCCGCCGGTGTAAAAATGCTGGACGACTGGTCGTTTGACAGTTGTCCGGCAATCACCTCCGTATCGTTTCCGGACAGCATGGAGAGCTTTAACAATTATGCGTTTACAGGCTGTACATCGCTTACGGCCTTTTCGGTCGGAGAGGGATGTCCCTCCTTCTGCACGAAAGACGGCTTTGCGTACAATAAGAGCGCCGACACGCTGCTGTGCTGCCCGGTCGGACTCAAGGGCGTCTGCGCGGTGCCCGCGGGTGTGAAAAGTATCGGGGAATACGCTTTTTGTAAATGTACCGGGCTTACGGGTGTTGCACTTCCGGACAGTCTTGAGGATATTGGTGAAGAAGCTTTCTCGTATTGTGCCAAGCTGGCATCGATCACGCTCCCCGCGGGGGTCACAACGATCGGCTATAGCGCTTTCGAGGAATGCGTAAAGCTTGCCGGCGTGCAAATGGCTGAGGGCGTTAAAACGATTTTGGACTACGCTTTTTATGACTGTACTGCTCTGTCTTCCATTACCTACCCCGACAGCGTCACCTGGGTTGGAGAAGATACGCTCTACGGGACGGCATATCAAAATAACACATTAAATTGGAAGAACAACGCACTGTATAATAACAAATGCCTGATTGCCGTATCCGAAAATTTCAGAAGTGCTCTGACCGTAAAGGACGGTACGGTCTGTGTCGCGGGCGGGGCTTGCTATGGCGGTAGCATAACGGGGCTTACACTTCCCGACAGTGTTGTCAGTATCGGCGACGAAGCGTTTGACTACTGTGAAAAACTGACATCGGTAACCTTCTCAAAAAGCTTAAAAACCCTCGGCAGCTATGTTTTTGAGGATTGTACAAAGCTTGCCAATATCACGCTTCCCGACGGCATTGTCAGCATCGGTTACGGACTGGTTTGGGGGAGTCTGTATGATGAAACCGCCGCCAACTGGAAAAACGGGATGTTGTTTATCGGAAACTACCTTGTGGATGTCGATTGGGAACTCGAGGGAAACATCGTGATACCGGATAAAACCGTTCTGATTGCCGATTATGTATTCAGCGAAACCTATATCACGGGCGTCACGATTCCCGCCAGTGTTCATTATATCGGTGTATCCGCCTTTGATACCTGTGAGTACCTATCTTATGTTTCAATGGCGGACGGAGTTCAGAGTATCGGCGATTGGGCGTTTTTCGGCTGCGAGTCGCTGCCCTTTATCCGCGTTCCGAAAAGTGTTACCGCTATCGGTGCATACGCATTCGGCTATGGGTACTCTGACGACTATTACAGCTATATACTTGGTAGCTTCTCACCGATAAAAGGGTTCACCCTTGGCTGTTATCCCGACAGCGCCGCGCATCAATACGCCGTCGAGTACAATGTACCCTTTAAGCTGATGGTGCCGGGCACTGTGCTGGAGCTTGTCTGCGGTAAAAATATTAAAATTGATACCGCGGCAGATCAACTGATTTCCGGTTCGGACAATCTGACTGTAGGAGGGCTTTTCAGCTTCCTGAACGACGGCAACATCATCGTTGTTGACCTCAATGGAAATACCCTCGGCACAAACGCGCTTGTCGGCACTGGTTGCGAGATCCGGCTTATGGACGGTGCGAATATTCTTGATAAACTAACCATCGTCGTCTTGGGTGACACCAACGGCAACGGCAAAGCGGAGATAACCGATGCGTGTCAGACGCTCCGCGCGGCGGCGGAAATAGAACCGTTTACGACCGCCGCACAAAAGACTGCGGCCAATGTCGTCGGCTTTGACGACACGGTCGATGTCAATGACGCCCGCCTGATTTTACGCGCGAGTGCAGGGCTTGCTTCGATAGGTTTTCCTGCTCTGGAGAAGCCTTAAAGAGTAGTCTGAGTGAATAGTAAAAAGTTTCGGGCGGAGAATCCTCCGCCCGATAATTTTTTGCTGCCGCACAGGTGTTCAAAAAACGACGCTTCCAAAGGTAACTTGACTAAAAATAAATAAAAATATTGATAATATAAATAAAATAGTTTATAATAAGTTTAATGAGGTGATTATTTGCGTATCGACGACCAAATAAAAATGTTATGTATAAAATCTGATTTATCCATTTCTGAAATCGGAAGAAGGCTGAATAAGTCGCCGCAAGCTTTTAGTCAAAAAATCAAACGCGGCAACTTTACGCTTGACGAGTTAAGCGATATCGCCATGGTTACGGGATGCAAATTGAGATGTAGCTTTGTATACCCCGACGGCGATGAAATTATTGTTAATAAGGAGGAACTGCCGTGATTGAATATATTGAGGGCGATATTTTCGACAGTCCCGCTCAAGTGATTGTCAATACTGTGAATACCGTTGGTGTTATGGGAAAGGGTCTTGCTCTGTCTTTTAAGCAGCGTTACCCGAAAATGTTTGAACAGTATAAAACGGCATGTGAAAAGCATCAGCTTACCATCGGCAAATTGATGCTTGTTTATGAAGCAGACCACTGGCTGCTGCTTTTTCCGACAAAGGAAAACTGGAGGAATCCGTCAAAAATAGAATACATTGAAAAAGGGCTTTTCAAATTTGTCAATACCTATGCGGATAAGAACATTACTTCCGTCGCTTTCCCGCGGCTCGGATGCGGAAACGGGGAGCTGAACTGGGAGGATGTCCATCTCGTTATGGAAAGGTATCTGAAGCCGTTACCGATTGATGTCTATATTTATCTTGGGACGAACTCTGCAATCACCCCCGAGCATAACGAGCAGGAAAAAACATTGGTATGGCTGAAGGAGAACGCGAAGGATATGTCCTATAATGGGATAAAAGAGGATGTTGCTTTAGCCTGTTCCCCGCTTTCACCCTATAAGCTTGACATTCAAAAAAATTTGTACGAGGTACAATACGATAAAGGATTAATATTTTCAAATGTAAAGACAAAAGAAAGTAAGCGTATTGAAGAAGATGAATTCTATTCCATTTGGGATAATATTCGCAATAACGGTGTCTTCAGAACTCCGGAAGAGCTTTCCAAGGAGGTTTTGGTTTTTGGGTTGCTTTGTTCCCTCGGGTATCTGTCCGCCATACGCATCTTAGACAGCAAATCAAACAGGATGCTTAGCGGATATCAGATTAACGAAGGCTCCGGACGTGTGTTTTCGCTCAAGGAGAACGGAAAATGAATAATACAGATATTATCCGGGATAATTGTGAATGTCACAGCCCTGTTGCGTGGTGGCCGAAATTCGCGTTTCATTATACGGATGTGACCAATGCGGTCGGTATTCTTGATTCCGGTGTTTTATACAGCCGTGCAAGAGCCGAACAGCTCCGGTTGATGCACAATGACAACGCAAGCAGGCAGGTCATTGATATGACACAGACAGAAGCGTCCTCATATGTTCGTTTCTATTTTAGACCTCTTACGCCGACCCAGTATTACAACGAAGGGTTTAAGCACCCCGGTCTTCGTTATGACAACGATGAACACGCCAATGTTCCGGTTCCGGTGTTTTTCCTTTTCGAGCTGGATAAACTGCTAAAATTACAGGAAACGAAATTTTCAAATACGGCGCAATCCGGGTACGGTTCACCTTTACAGACAGGTATGGATGCGTTTTCGAAATTGGATTTTGATAAGATTTACAGCAACGGCTATACAGAAAATATGGAAGAGTTGAAAAAATACCGTCACGCCGAGCTTCTATATCCACGATTATTCCCGATTGAAGACGGTTTTCAAGCGGTATTATGCCGAAACAGCGTTGAACGCGGTACGCTGCTGAATTTGTTGAAAGAAAAAAATGAACACGCATTTATAAAATACCGCAATAAAATCAAAGTGTGCAGGAGTGATGTGTTCGAAGGCAACGGGTTATTTATCACGGAATGCGTATACCACAACCGCACTTTGGTTTTACAGCTGTCCGAAACCAGTGCAAAGAAAAACTATACAGAGAGAATGATGAAACGGTATAATATCAGCGCATTAAAGCCGGTTACTGTGCGCCTGGTCGCCGATTGGGTAAATTCACGGCGCCTATGCTACCAAAGTGTAATGGAAACTCAAATTGACTATAACAAAACCGTATCCGTTTCTTTTAAGAATCTTCCCGAGATTCCTGAGGCTAAAACAATAAAAATTCAAGTATTGATTGAAAATAATCTGATGTGTTATATTGAACAGCCACTCAGGCAATCGGAATTGATTTAGATACATAGTTGTTTTTGGATGAACGGGACAGCAGGAGATAATACCGCTAATACAATTTTGGGAGGGCGATGCCCTCCCAAAATTGTCCGTTGTCTGCTTTTTGTTATGAAACGGCGCCATCTTTCGACGGTGCCGTTTTTATTTGTCCGATAAACTCAGTACCCGCCGTTTGCCGCGGGCGTGTTGCCCATCGTAAAATGAAGTGTGCCGCCGTCCTTAATCTGGGAGTGCTTAAGCGTCGTGCTTGTCAGCGGTTCGCCGTTCAGCGTGATTTCCTGAACATAGACGTTTTCAGGCGACTGGTTTTCGGCGATGACTGTCAGCGTCTTATCGCCGCCGAGATGTAAGGTCGCCTTATCGACGTTCGGAGAGCCGATCCAGTAGAGGTCGCTGCCCGCCTGCGGATAGAGGCCGACGGCAGACCAGACATACCAGGAACTTAAAGCGCCGCCGTCGTCGTTGCCGTCAAGTCCCTCGGAATCGGTGCCGAAGCGCGTAGAAAGCGTCCAGCGTACCCACTGCTGGGTAAGCTCCGGTTTCCCGGCGTCGTTAAACAGATAGGCAGAGTGCAGGTCGTGCTCGTTACCGATCCAGTAGCCCGCGCCCGGGTCAATGGCACCCTTTTCGGTGCTCGCGTTCTCCATAAACGCCTCAAGCCTTGTGCAGAACGTATCCGTACCGCCGAGCAGCTCAATCAAGCCGGGCACGTCCTGTACGACGCACCAGAGCCAATGCTGCGCGCTGCCCTCGCAGTAGGGAGCGGCCATGTCGGTGCCGAAGATGTCGTCATAAAAGGAGGTGACGTTGGGATTAAAGCTTTTAACGAATGTCCCGTCGGCGTTTTTGCCGCGGAAGTAGCCGGTTTCTGTGTCATATAGGTTAAGATAGCGCATCGATTTTTCTTTATAGTACGCCGCCTCATCGTTCTTGCCCAGCGCCGCGGCGAGAAGCGCGATGCTGTTGTCCGCCCACGCGTATTCGAGGGTCAGGCTTACCGACTTATCAGCAACATCAGCGGGGACATAGCCCAGTGTATTGTACTCGTCAACGGCGTTGCGGCCGTCCTTCTCCACCTTTTGATCGGAGGTCTTTTTCATATAGGCATACGCGGCATCAACGTCAAAATCGGTATACCCTTTGAGATAGCTTTCCGCAATAAGCATATCGGCAGGCGTTCCAAACATCGAGCCGGTATAGCCGCCGCCGGACGGCCAGCGCGGCAAAACGCCGCCGATTTTAGCCATCTCAACAAGGCTTTTTAAAGTATCGCGCTGGATATCCGGCGCAATCAGCGCGTAGAGCGGCTGGGTGGTGCGGAAAGTGTCCCACAGGGATATATCCGACAGGTAGGTATAGCCGATAGCGGTGCCGATTGTCTTGTTGAAGCCGAGATACTCGCCGTTTACATCGGTGTATGTCGAGGGCATGATCATCGAGTGATACAACGAGGTATAGAAATTCTTAAGGATTGTCGTGTCGGTGCTCTCGACGGCCATGCTCGACAGGCGGGTTTCCCATGTTTGGCGGGTGACCGCGCGGGCACCCTCAAAATCGAGAGAGCCGACCTCTGCCTGCATATTTTTGATGGCGTTGTCGATGCTGACAAAGCTTATGGCAAGTTTTAAGGTGACGGGCTGACCGGCGATGTTGCCGAAATTCAGATTGATACCGCAGTCCGCGCCGGTGACTTCACTCTGCCCGTCGGCGCTTGCGCCGTTAAGCCACAGCATATAGGACTGAACCGCCGTGTCAAACGTGGCGGCGAAATATGTCGTCAGTCCGCCGTAGCGTCCCGAAAAGCCGGTATTGACGCGTCCCCAGCCGGTGATGAGTCCGGTTTCGGAATTGTAGACGATTTGCCCTTCCTCCGCGCCGCCTTCCTGAAGCGCACTCGTCACGTCAAGAAAGAGGTGCGCGTCGTCCGAGGAACCGAAGGTATACCGGTGAACGCCGGTGTGCTCGGTGGCGGTAATCTCCGCCATGCAGTCAATAGACGGCAGATAGACGGCATAATAACCGGCAGTGGCCTCCTCGTCGTCATGTGAGAAGAGCAGAGGGCTGCTCAGCCTGTCCTTG
>CAZEXA010000042.1:0-19123 GCA_964516565.1 uncultured Eubacteriales bacterium
GATATTCGCCTTACGGCGAGTGATATTGCGCTTCGCGCAGTGATATTGCGCTTCGCGCAGTGATATTTGGCTTACGCCGAATATTAACCCTCTTTGATACGGTAAAACAATAATTTTGATGAGCGTTTTTGGGGCAACACTACACTAAACAGCTGTTCACAAAGCTTTAAGCCGGATATTTCAAATGTTTCTTCGTTATCGGCATCGGAAAATACATAAAGCTTTGTTTTATTAAGCCCTTTCAACTGTAACTGTGCGCGATCACACACCGACAAAGGACGCCGAAACGCCAGGATAACGCCATCGCCGTTTTCAGGACGATTGAACTGCGAGACCGACCAGTTACTGTCATCAAGCGGCGATAATATGAGGGGATAATAATCACAGGACAGATATGGTCTGACTCTTTTATACTCCTCGTTTCGCTCTCGTACCCAATCGGTATAGGATTCATCAAATTCCCAGCCTTCATAGCCCCAATAATTCACGACAAGCGATGCGGCATAGCAGCTGCGCGATCGATAGGTATCTCCGAGCACATTACCCGCACCGGTTCCTGAAAAGGGAATCCACCACGAGATACTGGTATTATGGGTCTGTGCTGTTTCGGGATCCGCATTCCACCAGCACTGATAATCACTGCGCCACAGCGGCATCGAACGCCGAAGCGTTTCAATGTCGATTCTTCTTCCTCCGCTGGCACAGTTGTCAATAATCAGGTGAGGGAATCTTTTCAAAAGCGTATCCCAGAAAGTATATAGCCCCATGATATGCTTTATTTCATTGATACCCGCTCTGTCCGGTTCATCGTTTTCACGCCAGTGGGACAACGGATCCATATTGAAATCCTGACGATAGCAGCAAATATGATGCTCCTGTATCAAGTTTGACAACAAGCCAATGGCATACTGCAAAGCATTTTCATTTCCGAGATTCAAAAGCCAATTATCACCATCCTGTCTTTTCAAAAACCATTCCGGATGATTGACGGCGATATCGGTCGTTTTAATACAGCGTTCAGGTTCAAGCCACAGCAAAAACTTCATATCACATTCAGCGATTGTTTTGCTTACGTCTTTTAAGCCATCCGGATGATACGTTTCGTTAACATTCCAATTTCCTGTATGAGCTCCCCAATCGCCTTCAAATTCGTTTGGGCAAGGCATTGTTGAATATCCATACCAGCCGGCATCAATCCATATATACTCGAAACCCAGTTCATGCTTTTTTAGATTTCTTATAACATCAATCATTTTTGCACTGTCAAGCCCTCCCCAAAACATATGGGAAAGCGGGCCGAACTCATCACGGCCGTCTTTACCGATTAACGAGAATTTTTCTTTTATAAGCCGCCTGAAGGTGTTATGTGCCTCGTTTTGATCGCATTCATAAGGCATAACCACAATGGATGAGGTGCGCAGCTTTTCGCCGCTATGCAGTTTGAATCGAACGCCCTCAATACCTGTTTTAACATCAATATGGGTATTAGTTCTTGAAATAACACAGTTCCACTGTCCCGTCCAGCCGATAGCGAAGATGAGACCCTTACCGTTCTTGTGTATATCAAAAAAAGGAGCATTTTGCTGCGAAGAACGGCCGCCGTTCGTGGCAAACCGCTTCGTTTCTCCGGGCATAATCATTTGCGGTGTGCTTGAAAACTCGTTGCGGCTCCAAAGGGAACCGATTGGATTATAAATTTTTGCGACATCTGCCGGGGGCATAAAACCCCTTGATGGCATCGGTTTATCATAGTCAAACGGCAGTTGAAAATCGCAATCGAACAGATCCGAAATGATATTACTGTCCTTGTCCGAGGTGTTTTCAAAATAGGTTACCCATTCGTATGCCCCATATAGTGCGAATTTGCGGGCGATGTTAGTCACCTTTAGCCCATCCGGTAACTGATATTCCACCGTAAAGTCAGAGTTGTTTTCTGTAATCAAAACTTCTTTTTCCAGCTCCGAAAACGGTACTCCGCCGTACTGAAAGGACAGTCTTTGGGTGTTTCTTAAAAAGTCCATTATCAATCTCCTTTAATAAACTGATTTTCACTCCCAATATAGCATGAACAATTATTTTGTCAATTATTGTTTTTGATGAATTCAGTTAATCATATTAGGGACTTTTCTTTTTTTGTCTTTATGTTTTTCAAAAACTGATTTTGATGGCTGCCACGTCTAACATCTAATGTCTAAAATCTAACATCTATCAGGACTTGCGGGAGGGCGATTTTTGTGGTATCCTGTAAAATATTGGGGGTGGCGAAATGAAGGGGTTTCGGTGTTTGGCGTTTATTCTTGCCGTCGTTTTAATGCTTTGTTCGCTTGTGTCCTGCGGGAAGGTCGTTAAGACGAAAGAGATTTCGGACAAGCTGACGCAGACAAAGGTGATTCTGTCCGAGCTGCCGTCGGACAGGGCGGAGTATTCGGAATTTTTCGGCTTCTCTGATCCGATGTTTTACACACCGGGGCTGCTACAGGGCTTTATTCCGCAGGGACTGTGTTACTCACCCGAAAACGAACTGGTCATCATCAGCGGTTATTATGAGGACGACACGCTGCCGAGCCGCCTTGCCGTCGTCGATGACACGACCGGCGAGCTCATGAAGTCTGTCGGATTGGCACTGCACGACGGACAAGCGTTTTTCGGCCACGTAGGCGGTGCGGCCTGTTCGGAAAACACGCTGTATATCACCTGTGACAGCACGGCATATACCCTGTCCCTAAGTGTCCTAAAGAACGCCGCGGACGGCGATACCGTGCGCTTTGAGGGAAGCTTTGCGCTCAATACAAAAGGCTCCTTTGCCTCTTTCGAGGACGGTGTACTGTGGACAGGTGACTTTGTGGAGGACAACAGCGAAGCGCGTGAGAGCGCGGCGCACATTACGACGCTCCCGAGCGGCGAAACGCTCTATGCGTGGTGTGAGGGCTATAAACTGCTTTCGGGTAAGCCCGACGAGGGGCGTAAAAACACCGCGGAAACGGGATATATTCCCGATTGTCTGCTGGCCATACCGCTAGAGGTGCAGGGGATGACCCAGCTTCCCGACGGCCGTTTTGTGTTCTGTACGTCCTACGGGCGTAAGGAGAATTCCAAGCTGATTGTCTGTGAAGACGTATTTTTAAAAGATGCGTTAGGTACGCGCACGGTTGACGGCGAGGGCGTGCCGTTCTACTGTTTCTCGGAGGACAGCTGCCAAAAGGTCTATATAGCGCCGCCAATGGCAGAGGGAATCGATGTGGCGAATGATAAGGAATATCTGCTTTTTGAGTCGGGGGCAGCTCTTTACCGGAGCAGCGGAGGAAAATACCCGACGGATTATGTGCTCGGGCTGGATATTCCATAAAAAAAGAATGTAATATCGTCGATTCTTTGTGCAACAATATTTCCGGATTCTCAGACAAGTCCCTTGACTATAACGTGTTTTCGGGGTAAAATACTAAAGTTAAATAATTCACAAACCGAAAGGAGAAAACCTATGAACTACTCCCATGAAGTGGAAAATATGTGTGTCGTCAAAAAAGGTCCCCACCACGGTCCGGCGCCAATCCCGGAGGAAGGCAAGTGGGTCAAGGCCTATGAGATTAAGGATATTTCCGGCTTTTCGCACGGCGTGGGCTGGTGCGCGCCTCAGCAGGGCGCCTGCAAGCTGTCTCTCAATATTAAGAACGGTATCGTCGAGGAAGCGCTTGTCGAAACCCTCGGCTGCTCGGGTATGACCCATTCTGCCGCTATGGCTGCCGAGATTCTTCCGGGAAAGACCATGCTTGAGTGTCTTAACACCGACCTCGTCTGCGACGCCATCAACGTCGCCATGCGCGAGCTCTTTTTACAGTTTGCCTACGGCCGTACGCAGTCGGCGTTCTCCGAGGACGGTCTGCCTGTCGGCGCGGGACTTGAGGACCTCGGCAAGGGACTGCGTTCGCAGATCGGTACGATGTTCAGCACCAAGAAAAAGGGCGTCCGCTATATGGAGATGTCCGAAGGCTACGTCACCCGCATGGCGCTTGATCAGGACGGTGAGGTCATCGGTTATGAGTTTGTCAGCCTCGGCAAGATGATGGAAGCCATTCGTCACGGCATGGCAGCCGACGAGGCTCTCAAGAAGTTTACGGGTACCTACGGGCGCTTCAAGGAAGCCGCGAAGTATGTAGACCCGCGTGAAGAATAAGGAAGGGGAGACGAAACCATGGCCAATGACGTATATTTTGAAGGCAAAGACAGAAGAATGCAAAAAATCGAAGCTTGCCTGAAACAATATCAGATAGACAGCCTTGAAGCCGCCAAAGACCTTTGCCTCTCGAAGGGCATAGATGTTGAGGCTATTGTCAAGGGTACGCAGCCCATCGCGTTTGACAACGCGGTCTGGGCGTATACGCTCGGCGTCGCCGTCGCTCTCAAGGAGGGCGTTAAGACAGCCTCCGAAGCCGCCGCGAAGATCGGCATCGGTCTGCAGGCATTCTGCATTCCCGGCTCGGTAGCCGAGAATCGCCAGGTGGGCCTCGGTCACGGCAACCTCGGCGCGATGCTGCTCGACGAAAAGACGAAGTGCTTCGCGTTCCTTGCCGGACACGAATCCTTCGCCGCCGCCGAGGGTGCTATCAGTATCGCCAAGACCGCCAACAAGGTCAGAAAGAATCCATTAAAGGTCATCTTAAACGGACTGGGTAAGGACGCGGCGATGATTATCTCGAGAATCAACGGCTTTACCTATGTCAAGACCACCTTTGATTATTTTAATGAAAAGCTCATCATCGAGAGCGAAACAAAGTATTCCGAGGGCGACCGCGCCAAGGTCAAGTGCTACGGTGCCGACGATGTTTCCGAGGGCGTCGCGATTATGAAATATGAGGGCGTAGATGTATCCATCACCGGCAACTCGACCAACCCGACACGCTTCCAGCACCCTGTAGCCGGCACCTATAAGAAATGGGCAATTGAAAACGGCGTTCCGTACTTCTCCGTCGCTTCCGGCGGCGGTACGGGCCGAACGCTCCACCCCGACAACGTCGCGGCAGGTCCTGCCTCCTACGGCATGACCGACACCATGGGGCGTATGCACGGCGACGCGCAGTTTGCCGGTTCGTCGTCAGTCCCCGCGCACGTTGAAATGATGGGACTTATCGGCATGGGCAACAACCCAATGGTTGGTGCAACGGTTGCATGTGCAGTGGCGGTTGAAGAATCTCTCAAGGGCTGATAAACAAAAGGTTTTCGGGACTTTCGTGGTTTTCGCGGAGGTCCCGATATTTATTAAAATCTAATTATATTGATTTAAGTTTTTGCGTATGTTATTATTGACACATAGGGGAACACACGAGGTATTCATTCGGGACTATGTAAGCGATATATTACGGGGGATATTGT
The DNA here is from genome assembly GCA_964516565.1 of uncultured Eubacteriales bacterium. GTDB lineage: Bacteria > Bacillota > Clostridia > Oscillospirales > Acutalibacteraceae > DTU089. The sequence goes on from CAZEXA010000042.1 coordinate 5,368, forward strand.
GTGAAAAAGTATTTATTTGAATCGGAAGCGTTTGCAAGGGGATTTCTTGCAAACAGCGATAAAATAATGGAAGAGAGAATAGCTTGCGGTCTTTTAGAGGCGGCAGGACATCTTACGGTCAGGTTCCCCGATAATTGCCTTTTACCGACTGTTAATGCGCACCCTGACGATAGCGCAATCGATTATTCATTCAGATCAGGTATCGATTTCGATGCGTATCTTTACATTCAGCTGAACGAAAAATATCCGGAGCGTATGAGCGAGCTTGAAGAGATAAAGAATGAAATGCTAAAGTACAATACGTATAATATAATTAAAAGGCTGACGGATGATAAGCTTTTTGAGTTTTCTAAAGCAGATGTGTGTTGGGGCGGAGGATGGGGAGGTCACGGAAACCCAAACTTTGGAAAGCTTCCTGCGCTCGGAACGGAGGCCATTCGCGCGGAGATAGCGACGTACCGAGCAATAAATCCCGAAAAAGACGGTTTCTACAATGCGTGTAAAACCGCAATGGATGCGCTTGACGCTGTCGGTGACAGAGTGAGAGTTAAAGCTCTTGAGGAGGCAGAGAATTCTGAGAATGCCGGCAGAAAAGCCGAGCTTGTGAAGATTGCGGATACTTTTTCACGCATACCGAAAAAGCCTGCGGAGAATTTCTATGAAGCAATAATGGATTTTTGGATGCTTTATTCATACGACGGAATTGATTCTCCCGGAAGATTTGATCAATATATGATAGATTTCTACAGAAAATCACCCGAAAGTGAAAGACTCGATTTGCTGAGACGCTTCCTTGAGGCAATGCACAATGAGAGAGGATGGAACCTCTGCATTTCCGGGTCAGATGAGAAATGGAACGATGAAACGAACGAGCTGAGCTACGACATTCTGCAGATGGTGACGGCGCTTGGATATCAAACGCCGAACCTTACGATGAGAGTTCACCGCAACACGCCGGAAAAATTGTGGGAAATGGCGGTAAAATGTATTGGAACCGGAATCGGACTGCCTGCAATCTATAATGACGAGGTCGTTTGTCCGGCCCTTGAAAAGATCGGAATACCTCCCTGCGACAGCCATGATTACTGCATGAACGGATGCAATCAGATAGATATTATGGGTAAGTCACATATGGGACTCGAGGACGGAGAGGTAAACCTCGGAAAAGTGCTTGAACTGGCTCTTCATAACGGATACGATATGAAAAACGGGAATCAGCTGTCAAAAGCCTTCGGAGATCCGTGCGATTGCACAAGCTTTGAGGAATTTTACAATCTATATGACCTACAGATGAAGTACGTTACAGACGTCGCTGTAATGCTTTCAAATGCGTCACAGCAGGCGTATGCGGAATTTGCACCGCATCCGATACGCTCATGCCTCGTCGAGGGGTGCCTTGAAAAAGGAAGGGACTTTAAGCACGGAGGACCGCTTTACGGATTCGGACAGATCCTTGCGGAGGGAATAGCGGATACCGCCGATTCGCTTTACGCAATCAAAAAACTTGTTTTTGATGAAAAAAAATATACCATGAAAGAGCTTATCACGGCGCTTGAAAAGAATTATGAGGGATATGACGAGCTGTATCACGATTTCGCCGGATGCGAAAAATTCGGAAACGATATTCCAAAAACGGACGAGATCGCCGTGAAAATCACGGATGATTTCTTTACATATCTGAAAACCAAGAAAACCTTCAGGGGCGGCCAATGTTATACGGGAGGGTGCAGTCCGTTTTCCCGTGCCGCGAAAAATGGAATGGCTGTGGCTGCACTGCCGAACGGGAAACACCTCGGGGAGAGCAATTACGCAGACAGCATAGCCGCAACGCCGGGATGCGATACTCACGGACCGACCGCGGCGCTTAAGTCAATGATGCGATACAAACAGGAGGAAGCTTGCTCCGGACTTGTCACACAGATGAAATTCGATAAAACGCTGTTCAACAGTGTTAAAGGGCAGGAATCTTTTATAACAATCGCAAAGGTTTATTTTGCAAACGGAGGTCAGCAACTTGCCGTAAACGTGCTTGACAGAGATACTCTGCTCTGTGCGCAGAAAGAACCATACAAATACAAAAACCTTATCGTGAGAGTTGGAGGATACAGCGATTATTTCTGCAATCTTTCACCTGAATTGCAGCAGAATGTAATCGATCGCTCCGAATTTGTAATATGAGTAAGCTGAACATTTTCAATATACAGAAATTCTGTCTTCATGACGGGCCGGGAATACGCACGACGGTATTCGTGAAGGGATGCCCCCTAAGATGCGTATGGTGTCACAATCCGGAATCAGGGAGAAGCCCTATGCAGCTTATGTATTACAGGTCAAAATGTACCGGATGCAAAAGATGCATTGGAATCTGTGACGCAAGAAGGATAGATCTCGATGACGATAGATTTGTTATCGTAGACCATGATCTTTGCTCCGCGTGCGGAAAGTGCGTTTCGGCTTGTCTGAATAATGCAAACGAGATCTGCGGAAGAGAAGAGGGTACCGATAAGATTCTTGAAAACGTACTCGCGGATCGGATTTTCTACGGTAATACGGGAGGAATGACGGTGTCCGGAGGAGAACCTGCCATGCAGCCGAAAGGGGTCCTTGATCTAATCGGCTCTGCCGAAAGGGAGGGGATAAACACAGTAATTGAAACGAGCGGATACGGAGAGGCAGAATTCTTTAAGACTGCTTGCAATCTCGGTGTGACCTTTTATTACGATCTGAAAGCGATTGACGGTGACAAACACAAAAAATGCACCGGTGTTTTAAACGAACTTATCCTCTCGAATTTGAAGATGCTTTTTGATATGAACGCAGATATTGTGCTGAGAGTACCGCTCGTGCCGGGAATAAACGATGACGAAAAAGATCTCGAGCTTCTTGGACGCTTCCTTTCTGAACACGAAAGCGAATACAATCATGCGGAAATCATGAAATATCATAATCTTGGATCAAGCAAGGCGGAAGCACTCGGAGTTTTCTATGGCGCGCCGAAGGAAAGTACAGATAAGGCGAGGGCAAACGAGTGGATTGACGCTCTGAACAGATACGGAGTAAAAAGGGTTATCGTTTCTCAATAAATCTGATATATATTTTGAAAGGTGATAAACAACATGATGAATTCTCTTACCGATACATATACACTTCATAACGGTGTAAGGATTCCTTGCATTGGGTTCGGAACCTGGCAAGCACCGCCGGGAGAGGTGACGAAGGAGAGCGTAAAAACGGCGCTTAGAGCAGGCTTCAGACATATCGACACAGCCGCTTGCTACGGAAACGAGGCGGATGTCGGCGCGGGAATCCGTGAATCCGGTATCCGCCGTGAAGATGTGTTCCTTACAACAAAGCATTGGATAACGAACAGAGGATACACAAAAACGATAGCGGCGGTCGAGGATTCTCTGAAGGCGCTCGGAACGGGCTATATAGACCTTTATCTTGTCCATTGGCCCTGCACGGAAAAATCGAATTCCAATTGGAAAGAAATCAATGCGGCAACCTGGAGAGGCTTTGAAAAAATGTACAAAGACGGAAAGCTCCGTGCGCTCGGTGTTTCGAATTATCTGCCGGAGCATATCCTTGCTCTTGAAGAAAGTGCGGAGCTAAAGCCGATGGTAAATCAGATAGAGTTTCACCCGGGTTATTACCAGCCGGAGCTTGTCAGATGGTGTAGAGCACATGGAATTCTTGTCGAGGCATGGTCACCGCTCGGATGCGGATCTGTTTTGCATGAGCCTACGCTGAAAAAGATATCAGAAAAATACGGAAAGAGCGTTGCTCAGATATGCATTCGCTTTGCGATACAGTCAAACGTATTGCCAATGCCAAAATCGACGCACGAAGAAAGAATAATATCAAATGCCGATGTTTTCAACTTTGTTATCTCAGATGACGATATGACCGCAATAATGACTGTTCCGCCTTGCGGATACAGCACTTATCACCCGACAGAGGCACCCGCAGATACTCTCTTCGGCGGAAACTATGATATAGATTGACAAACTATGTTTTAATAGTGCTGTGCGATAATAACGGAAACGAATTACTAAAGCTCTGCCGCTTAAAACGATGGAGCTTTTTTGCCTGTTTATTTATGGATATGATACCGCGGTTGATACACAAATAGTTTAACCGCGGATAAAATAGGAAATACAAGATAACTATAACGTATTGCTGGATGTTTGTTTTCCCTATCGCAAACGCATGGTGACTGCCCCGTAGTAAATAATTCTAAAAATGTACCCCGCTTTCCCTCCCGAAAGCGGGGATTACTTATGCTTGACAATCGGCTCGCCTAATGTGTTATCATGGTTTAATGTCGAATAATGCTGAAATTGTCTGTGTTTTGCTTGACATGACATGATTTCGTGTTAATATGATGTTGTAAACAATTATGAAAGAAGGATAATTTAAAAATGGCAGAGGTTCTCGTTGAAACATCCGCCCGCCATGTTCATGTCTCACGCGAGGTGCTTGACATCCTCTACGGCAAGGAGTATGCGCTTACTCCGAAAAAGGACTTATCACAGCCCGGTCAGTTCGCTTGCGAGGAGCGTGTCGCGGTCATCGGCCCCAAGGGACAGTTTCCGGCGGTATCGATTTTAGGACCGCTGAGAAACGCCGCCCAGGTCGAGCTTTCCGCCTCCGACGCCCGCTCGATAGGGATTACCGCACCCGTCCGCGAGAGCGGTGACGTTAAGGGCAGCGGCGCGTGCAAGCTCGTCGGCCCCAAGGGTGAGGTCGAGCTGAAAGAGGGAGTCATCGTTGCCAAAAGGCATATTCATCTGACACCCGATGCCGCAGCGGCGTTTGGCGTAGAGGATCGGCAGGTTGTCAGCGTCAGGCTGAACACAGAAAACCGTTCACTGGTATTCGGCGACGTTGTTATCCGCGTCAGCGAGCAGTTTTCCCCTGCGATGCACATCGATACAGACGAGAGCAACGCCGCCCTTGCCGTGCCGGGTATGTTGGGCGAAATAATAGGTTGATGTAAAAAAAACACCGCGGACACATTTTTGCGTTCGCGGTGTTTTGCTATTCTATGCCGAACAAACGGTTAACCTCTGTTTTATCCTCCATTAAACGGAGCTTAAGAATAATTTGCTGCTCTGTTTTCGACAAGTTCGAAAGATTTAACAACTCCTTCGTAACCGTGTTTCCGATATCGGCGGCAGTAAATGGGGCGTCGTTGTCATTGAGGCGTAAGGGCTTATCTGTAAGCCCGAGAAGTTCGTCTACGGTGAGGCAGTAGAGCTTGGAGATGATGATCAGGTAGGGGATAGACGGACTGGTTTTGTTTGTCTCATAATAAGCATAAGTTGAACGGTCGATGCCGAGCATACCCGCGATTTGCTCCTGAGTCAGTTTGGCGTTTTTTCTTAAACTTTTAAGTCTGTCACCTAACACGCTTTTATGCTCCTTTATATGTAATAATACTACCCCTCAAGATCGAGCAGCCAAAGGACCGAAACGCCGAGAACCTCAGCCAAAACGACAAGCTCCGAGTCCGTTACAGAGCGGAATTGACCTTCAAGCTTTGAAAGGCTTGAAGCGTTCAAATCAAGGCCGTCTATCTGTAGTCGCATCAGAAGCTCTTTCTGTTTCATTCCAAGTTCTTTCCGGCGAATCTCGACGCGCGCTCCGCATATGTTTTGCGTACCGAGAGGCTGTTTCCTTGTTCTCATGGTGCTCCTCCAAACGTAGTATGACTGAAATGATAGCATAAAAAAAATCGTTTTGCAACACAATTTGATTTTTTAACTATTTTTTCAGAATCTTTAATAAATGAGATATAATTTTATTAATTAACTGTTAAAGACATTGCACCGGGGAAATAATTATGGTAAAATAAATATATCATGATGTAGGGGAAATGACCATGTCCGAATACCGTCCGCTGCTGGCGGAGTTTGACGAATTCGCGATGGCTAACGGTCTGCTTTCCGCCGGAACCGCCGAGGCTCCGGCTGTGTTTGATATGTTTTTCAGAAATGTGCCCGACAACGGCGGATTTGCCGTTATGGCAGGCGTTGACACCTTGATAGAGCGGCTGCTCAATCTGTCGTTTTCCGAAGAGGAGCTTACGTTTTTTAAGGATAAAGGCTTTGGAGAGGATTTTTTAAACTATTTCCGGAAATTCCGCTTCTCCTGTGATGTATGGGCGATTCCGGAGGGGACGCCGGTCTTTCCGAACGAGCCGATTATTAAGGTCAAGGGTCCGGCGCTTCAGGCGCTATTGATCGAAACACTGATACTGAATACGATAAATTTTCAAACACTGATTGCCACGAAGGCCAACCGTGTTGTCCGTGCGGCGCAGGGACGGCGCGTCATTGAAACCGGAGCACGCAGGGCGCACGGCTATGACGCGGCGCTTAAAGGAGCGCGCGCGGCGTATATCGGCGGCGCGGATGCCACTACCGATACTGCGGCGGGAATGCGCTATGGGATTCCTTTGAGCCGCTCTATGACCCATACCTGGGTACAGATGTTTGAGAATGAGTATGAGGCGTTCTGTGTGTACTTGCGCGAGCATCTGCAGGACGGCGTTCTGATTGCGGACACCTACGACACGCTTCACAGCGGCGTACCTAACGCCATACGGGCATTTACCGATGTGCTTTTACCTTTGGGGCTGCGGCCAAAGGCGATTATGATTGACAGCGGAGATATGACCTATCTCTCCAAAAGAGCCCGGCGTATGCTTGACGCCTCCGGTTTTCCGGACTGCGCCATCGCCGTTTCCAATTCCCTCGACGAAACGCTGATTCGCGATATGCTGATACAGGGCGCGAAAATTGATATTTTTGCCGTAGGGGAGCGACTGTTAACCTCTCAGACATCTCCGGTGCTCAACGGGGTGTATAAGCTCAGCGAGGCGTTTTTCAACGGCGCCATGCAGTCTACCATTATGGTCAGCGACAACGTGACCAAAATCACCACTCCATGCAGCAAAAAAGTTTGGAGGCTTTTCGACATGGAGACGGGAAAAGCAACGGCCGACGTTCTGACCATAGAGGATGAGGTTATTGACAGTACAAAGCCCTACGCGCTTTTTGACCCTATTTTCACCTGGAAGCGCAAGCTCGTAGAGGGCTTTGTGGCACGCGAGCTGCTGGTACCGATCATCCGCAAAGGAAAGTGCGTTTACGACCGCCCCGATCTTATGAGAATCCGGGAATACTGTTCGGAGCAGGTATCTACCCTCTGGGAAGAGGTCGTAAGATTTGAAAATCCTCACGGTTATTATGTAGACCTTTCCGAGCGTCTTTGGAAAGAAAAACAGCGTCTTATCGAATATCGCGCCGGAAAAAGCACTGAATGAATCCCGTTTGCCGACTCTAATCGGAATATGGCGGAATACCGCCAAAAATATCGGTCAATAGTTTTTGATTTTTTTCAAAATCTATTGACTTTTTTTATTCCGCGTGTCTATAATAGGGATGTAAGTGGGGCGATTAGGCTCAAATAGGGTTAAGGTGGGGGAAGAAGTGTTTTTAGGAGCGCATACACATACGCTCGACGCGAAAAACCGTTTGTTCATTCCGGCTCCGTTTCGGGATGAGCTGGGTGCGCGCTTTGTCCTCTGCAAGGCCTCCGGAAACGCGCAATTTCTCACTCTGTATTCCGAAAAGCGGTTTGAGGACTACTGCCGGGCGCTTAAGGAAAACTATACGCTGCATCAGCAGCGCTACGCCCTTCTCGACGTACTTCAGGCAGAAAGCGATAAAGCCGGAAGGTTTACGGTTACACAAAAGCTGTGCGACTACGCCGGATTGAAAAAAAACGTGGTGATTTACGGAATCATCGACCACATTGAGATATGGGACGAGGAGGCTTGGAGCGCCGAGGTGCACCGTGCCGAGGGCGAGGACTTAAGCGGTCTGCTGCCCGAACTGCGTTTCTAAAGGGTTGGTATATGGAATTTTCACATGTACCGGTTCTCTATAACGAAACCGTCAGCGCACTCAAAATCCGGCAAAACGGTTTTTATATCGACTGTACCGCCGGCGGCGGCGGACACAGTGCCGGGATCCTTGAAAGACTCGGCAGCGAGGGGCGGCTCCTGTTAATTGACCGCGATCCCGACGCCGCAGAAAGGCTTAATGAACGCTTCGGCCGTGACGACCGCGTTCGTGTCATTAACGACAATTTCGTCAACATCCGTGAAATTTTCACTAAAATTTCTGCCGGACAAGCAGACGGGATTCTCGCCGACCTCGGCGTCAGCTCGTATCAGCTCGATCATAGAGAAAGGGGCTTCTCCTTTCACTCGGACGGTCCGCTCGATATGCGTATGAGTAAGAGCGGACTCAGTGCCGACGATGTTATCAACACCTATTCCGAGGATAGACTGCGTAAGATTATCACGGTTTACGGGGAGGAGAAATTTGCCGGGAGGATTGCTAAGGAAATCGTCAGGGCAAGAACCACCTCGGAGATTAAGACGACACTTAGGCTTTCGGAGGTCATTAAAAGCGCGCTGCCCCAAGCGGCCTGCCGTAACGGCCACCCCGCCCGTAAAACATTTCAGGCGATTCGCATTGAGGTCAACGGCGAGCTTGACGCGCTGAAAAACGCACTTTCGGAAATGTTCTTTGCGCTGAATACAGGCGGCGTGCTGGCGGTGATTACGTTTCACTCGCTGGAGGACAAAATCGTTAAGGATTATTTTTCGTCCCTGACAAAAGGATGCACCTGTCCGCCGGATTTTCCCGTCTGTATCTGCGGCAAAACACCTAAGGCAAAGGTAAAATCCGGAGGAACGACCGCGTCAAAGGAAGAAATCGAACGCAATCCGCGCAGCAGGAGCGCCAAGCTCCGCACCGCGATTAAGTTATAAAAGAAGGGATAGTATGGCCGGCAGCAACAGAACGGAAGCGTATGACCTTTCGCTTTTTGAGGAGCAGGTCGTCAGGCAGAAAATCGAGCCTATCGGCGACAGAAGGAAACAGCGCGAAAAATCCCCCGAAAGACCTGCAAAACCGGAAATCACTCCCGAGCAGAAGAGTCGGGAGAATGCTTTGCGTGCGCAAAAACGCGCCTACGCGATAAAAAAGAAACGGGCGCTCCAGGCCTCCGCATTTGCCGCGGTGTGGCTGGTTATTTTAGCGGGGATGCTGTTGTCGCGTGCCAAATCCGATGAGTTAGACCATGAAATCGACAAGGTGCAGAGCCAAATCCGGATTGCAGAGGGCGAAAACGTCCGTCTGAACGCAACGCTTGACGCCGCGGTGTCCATGGACAGAGTCGATGCCTATGCCGAGGACGTTTTGGGGATGGTCAAAGCAGAGAATTATCAGATCACCTATATCAATATGTCGGCGGGCGACGAAATTCTCCTTTCCGGTGATAAGGCAAAGCCGGAAACGCTCAGCGTACGGCTTAAGGAGATGCTGGCATATCTTCAATAAGACTATAATAAGTATTAGAAGCGAGAGTTGAGTTTTCTCGACTCTCGTTGTTTTCGAAAAAGGGAATCGCAGCAGAGGTGAGCGCTTTGGCAAAAATGACAAATCAATTGAGGACGAGGGCTGTCGCGGCGGTTGCCCTGCTTATACTGATGGGCTTTATGACGGATATGGGCAGACTGTTTTGGCTGCAGGTGGTCAATGGCGCGCAGTATAAGGCGAAGGCCGAACAGCAGCAGCTGAGCGACACCACCCTGAACGCCGAGCGTGGGGTCATCTACGACAGCAATATGAACGTACTGGCTCAGAGCGCCTCGGCGTGGCTGGTCTATATCAATCCGTCGAAGATTGCGAGCGCTGAGCAGGGAGAGCTCATCGCCTCAAAGCTGTCCGAGATCCTTAAAATGGATATTGAGGATATCCGGACGAAGGTCAGCCATAAGACTTACGGTTACGAAAAAATCAAGGGGCAGATTGAGTACACCGTTAAAGAAGAAGTTAAAAAATTTATAAATGATAACAAATTAACCGGAATAGTCAATATCGATCCCGATACCAAGCGTTATTATCCGTATGCCAACTTCGCCTCGACGGTGCTTGGGTTCACGGGCACCGAGGACACGGGGCGGAGCGGGCTGGAGCTTTTGTACAACGATACGCTGACGGGGGTCGCCGGGCGCGTGATTACGGCGAAAAACGCCGTTGCCGGCGATATGCCCAACGGCTACGAAAGCACCTATGAGGCAGAGGACGGAACAAGCCTCGTACTGACAATCGACAGTACCATTCAGTACGCGCTTGAAAAAGGGCTGGCGCAGGCGGTCATCGACAACGATGCCGAAAGTGCATACGGCATTGTTATGGACGTCCAAACGGGAGCCATTTTGGGAATGGCCACAAAGCCCGACTACAACCTGAACACGCCGTATACGATTACGGATAAAAACGCGCTTGCCGAGGTGGATGAAATCGACAAGAAGCTTAAGGCTGACGATGATCCGAGTAACGACGACAGTTCTTACCGCGACGTACTGTATTCACTTTGGAGAAATCGCGCGATAAGCGACACCTACGAGCCCGGTTCCGTTTTCAAGATATGCACGCTGTCAGCGGCGCTTGACGAAAACGTGGTCACACCGAAAATGACCTATACTTGCCACGGCTCTATCCGCGTCGCCGGCAACACCATCCGCTGCCACAAGACCTCCGGGCACGGCACGGAGGATTTGACCGAAGGTCTTATCAATTCCTGTAACCCGTTTTTTGTCACAGTTGGGCAGAAGGTTGGTTCGGCGAGATTTTATAAATATTTTGAAGCATTTGGCTTTACCGAAAAAACAGGAATTGATCTGCCTGCCGAGGCAAAGCCCGTCGCCGGCGTCACCTATTATACCGGCGACAAGCTGGGGATTTCCGAGCTGTCCAGCTGCTCGTTTGGGCAAACCTTTCAAATCAGCGCCGTACAGATGATTACTGCCGTAAGCTGTATCGCCAACGGCGGTCATCTGATGACGCCGTATCTTATTAAATCTATGCTCGACGAGGACGGCAACACCGTCTATACGGGACAGCCGAGAGAAAGGCGACAGGTCATCTCGGAAACGACCTCGAAAACCGTCATTTCGATGATGGAGCAGGTTGTCAGCAGGGGCACCGGCAAAAACGCGTATATTGCCGGATACCGCGTCGCCGGGAAAACCGGTACTTCCCAGAAGCTGACCGAGGAAAATCAGTATATCGCCTCCTTTGTCGGGTTTGCACCGGCTGACAATCCGAGGATTGCTACGCTTATCGTCATTGATGAGCCTCAAGGCTTTTCACACGGCGGCGGTGCCATCGCCGCTCCGGTTGCCAGCGAGGTGCTTGAACAAAGTCTGCTGTATCTGAACGTTGAGCCGGTGTACACGGATAAGGAGCTCGCCGAACTGAGCGCGGCAGTGCCGGATGTAACCGGTAAGCCGGTTGACAGCGCCCGTTCGTCTTTAAGAAATCAGGGCTTTTCCTCGCGCGTGGTCGGCAACGGAGACACGGTGCTGCTCCAGGGCCCGGACGGAGGACAATCGCTCCCGAAAAACGGCGTCGTGATTCTGTATACGGAAAAAGGCGTCACTTCCGCGACGGGGACTGTCCCCGATCTGACAGGGCTTTCCATCAGCCAGGCGAATTCAAAAGCGGTCAACGCCGGCTTTAATATCCGAATTTCCGGTTCCTCCCTTGACGGGCAGGTGGTTTCCTACCGTCAAAGCCTTGCAGAATCAGCCAAGGCGGAGCTTGGAACGGTCATCACGGTTTATTTTAAAACCACAAGCGGAGTACAGGATTTCTAAAGGAGGAACGTATGCTTTTATCTCAGCTTTTACACGGGATATCCGTCAGCGGCAAATATACGGATGTTGACGTACAGGAAATCACGGACAATTCTGACAACGTGATTGTCGGCTGTTTGTTTGTCTGTATCAAAGGGGCGCGTTTTGATGCCCACAAGGTTGCCTATGAAGTACTTAAGAAGGGTGCCGCCGCCGTTGTCGTCGAACGGGATATCGGCATTGAAAAGCAAATCATTGTAGAGGATACCCGCGCCGCCTATGCGCTGCTCTGCAAAAACTTTTTCGGCTGTGCGTGCGACAGCCTGAAGATTATCGGGGTCACCGGTACCAACGGCAAGACAACCACCGCGTTTGTCGTCAAGGATATGTTAGCGGCGTTCGGTGAGGAATGTGGGCTGATCGGTACGGTCAAGAACATGATCGGCGAGGAGAGTATTCCGTCAACACTGACGACGCCCGACCCCTTTATCATGCACGCGCTGTTCAGGCGCATGGTTGATGCGGGGCTGAAATACTGCGTTATGGAGGTTTCCTCACAGGCGCTTCACCAGAAACGGCTGGAGGGAATCGGCTTTGAGGTTGGCGTACTGACGAATATTTCACAGGATCATCTGGATTACCATGGGACGATGGAGGCATATGTCGCCGCGAAAAAACAGCTGTTTACCGCATGCAAATGCGCCGTGGTCAACGCCGATGAGCCGCGCGCGCCGTATTTTCTTGATGTGCCCGCCGACGAAAAAATCACCTATTCGGTAAATGCCCCGTCCGATTTCAGGGCTTACGATATCCGTTTTCACCCGGACAGCGTCACATACACACTGCACCGCACCAAAGAGGCGCTGCCGGTTCTTTTTCACATACCAGGGAGCTTTTCGGTGTATAATTCTCTGTCAGCCATCGCGACGTTAGCCGCCCTCGGTTTCCCGGCGGATAAAATTGCCGCCGCCGCCGCACAGGCAAGGCCTGTCGCCGGAAGACTTGAATCCTTCAAATCGGAAAAACCGTTTAACATTGTCATTGATTACGCGCATACGCCCGACGGTCTTGAAAAGGCAATCGGCGCGGTGCACAGTTTCACGGCAGGCCGCGTGATTACCGTGTTCGGCTGCGGCGGAAACAGGGATAATACAAAACGTCCCCTCATGGGGGAAATTGCGTCGGAGCTGTCAGATATTACGATAGTGACCTCCGACAACCCGCGTACCGAAAACCCGCAGAGTATCATAGAGGAAATTCTTGAGGGCGTCGCCGACAAAGACGGCGTTTATGTCAATGCCGACAGGACAGAGGCGATTGCTCTGGCGCTGCGTTTAGCAAAAGAGGGGGATACTATCCTTCTCGCCGGCAAGGGGCACGAAACCTATCAAATTGTCGGCACGGATAAGCGCCATTATGACGAACGCGAGGTACTCACGAAGCTTTTAAGCGGAGAAAGCCTATGACGTTATCCTTTGAAGAAATCGGCAGGGCGCTCGGTCACCCGATTTGGGTAAACGGCGGCGTCGGCGGGGTGTCTACGGATACGAGGTCGATTCAAGAGGGCGACCTCTTTATCGCGCTTTCCGGCGAGCGTTTCAACGGGAACGACTATGTCGCCGATGCGCTGAAGAAAGGCGCTTCACTGGTGATATGCTCCGATCCGGCGCAAGCCGGGGAAAAAACCGTCGTCGTCGGCGATACGCTCGCGGCGCTGAGAAACATTGCCTCTCTCTATAGGGAACGCTTTACGCTTCGGCTCTGCGCTCTGACGGGCAGCGTCGGAAAGACGACGACACGCGGTATGGTGGAAAGAGTGCTCTCATCAAGCTACCGGACTCTGTCCACAAAAAACAACCTCAACAACGAAATCGGCGTGGCAAAGACGCTGTTTGAGCTTGATGAAACTTATGAGGCGGCAATCATTGAAATGGGCATGAACCATTTCGGGGAAAACGAGCGTATGTCGCTCTGCGCCAAGCCGACTTCGGCAATCATCACCAACGTCGGTGTCGCGCATATTGAAAACCTCGG
>CAZEXA010000043.1:0-18851 GCA_964516565.1 uncultured Eubacteriales bacterium
AAGACCGCCGAGACCTACTCCGAGATCGTTGAGGGCATGCAGTTTGACCGCGGCTATATCTCCCCCTATATGGTCACCGACACCGACAAGATGGAAGCGGTCATCGACGATCCGCACATCCTGATTACCGACAAGAAAATCTCCAACATTCAGGAGATTCTGCCGTTGCTTGAGCAAGTGCTCCAGTCAGGCAAAAAGCTCGTTATCATCGCCGAGGATATCGAGGGCGAGGCGCTTGCCACCATCCTTGTCAACAGAATCCGCGGCACATTCACCTGCGTGGGCGTCAAGGCTCCGGGCTTCGGCGACAGGCGCAAGGAAATGCTCCGTGATATCGCCATCCTCACCGGCGGCGAAGTCATCACCGAGGAACTCGGCTTAGAGCTTAAGGAAACCAAGATAGCACAGCTCGGCCGCGCCCGTCAGGTTAAAATCTCCAAGGAGAATACCATTATCGTTGACGGTGCCGGCGATCCCGCCGAAATCAAGGCGAGAACCGCGCAGATCCGCGCCCAGATTGATACGACAACCTCCGATTTTGACCGTGAGAAGCTGCAAGAGCGTCTTGCCAAGCTTGCAGGCGGCGTTGCGGTCATCCGCGTGGGCGCGGCTACCGAAACCGAGATGAAGGAAATCAAGCTCCGCATCGAGGATGCTCTCGCCGCGACCAAGGCCGCCGTCGAGGAAGGCTACGTTGCGGGCGGCGGTGTCGCGTTCATCAATGCTGCCCCGGCGGTTGAGAAGCTGCTCGCCAAAACCGACGACGCCGACGAAAAAACCGGTATCAAAATCGTCATCAAGGCCATTGAGGAGCCCATTCGCCAGATCGCTTCAAACGCAGGACTCGAAGGCTCGGTCATTATTGACGCCATCCTCCGCACGAAGAAGGTCGGCTACGGCTATGACTTTGCCAAGGATGTCTACACCGACATGGCCAAGGCCGGTATACTCGACCCGACGAAGGTCACACGCTCGGCGCTTCAGAACGCCGCGAGTGTCGCCTCGATGGTGCTGACGACAGAATCGCTCGTTGCCGAGAAGAAGGACCCGGCTGCCGACGCCGCAGCCAACGCCGCCATGGCGGCACAGGGCGGCGGAATGTATTAATCCCTCGTTTAAAAAACCGAACCCGCGGAGAGCTCTCCGCGGGTTTTTTAATCGTTGTGCGCCTTGATAATACGGTTATAAAATTCGGAAGCCCTGTTGTCGGAAAATTCTACCTCAAAGGTGTTTTCCGACGAAATCAGCGTTTTGAGTTCCTCACCCTTGAGTTGTTTTAAGGCATATAACCTGTTTTCTGAAAAATAGCCGCTGTCAGCCGTTACCCGCTCGCGCCAAACCAGATAGACACCGTCATTAGACGTTATGACGGTAGCCCCCCCTTTCTTGCACTTTGTCAGCGCGTTGAAAAAATCTTCGGAATAATAAGGCGTTCCTTTTTTCACCGCCACGGGTTCCGGTTCTGCACCGTCTGAACCGGGGTTCAGACGCGAGGCAGCCGCCGTAATGGTCAGCGTGCCGTCATCGATGTCCCCTGCCGCCTCTTTAAACCGCGATACAAGCAACTCCTTTTCGGCATCGGTCATCGCCGTCGTCTCCCCGGCGGCATCCGTTTTGGTGTATGCCCCCTTTACGCTCTGAAAAACGACAAACACCTTATCAAGCTCGTTCATTAAATCCGCTTGACCGACCTCTCTTTGACCGCCGCTGCCGTAAAAATAGGTGAGCAGCGCCGTTTCATAGGCTTCACTGAGAAAAATTTTACCGACCGTCTGTTTGGAAACACCGACGGACTCAAGGTAAGTCCCGAAAACCGCCCAAAACCCGTTTTGCCGCTCTGAGAGGGCAACCTTTTCCGCAACTGACAGCGAAACCTTGTGCATGGCGGCCGCGGTATTCACCTTGACATAATACCGCACGGCTTTCGCTGCCTCGACAATCACGTCCTGCTTCGATTTTCCTTCCCCATTGTTGACGGCCTGATCGATATAATACAGAAAGACCTCATTATCCACCGGCGTGTTTCCGACCGATACCGACGCGTTTCCCACGCCCTCGCACGACGAAAGAACCGCGGTAAAAAGCAGCGGTATAAGGAAGCCTGATAGTAGCCTAACGCCCGGTCTTTTCAATTCGAAAGCCCCATTCATAAAGAATACAAGCCTATATTACAACATTCTCGTCGGTTTGTACAGAGTTTCGACCAAATTGAAACAATTTGCAAACTCTGTTATTTTCTCTTGTAAAAACAAAGTTTGTCTGTTATACTAAACCTTGTTTGCACGGTTTAAATTGATAATAGTCAGATTTTTTGGAGGATATCCTAATGAGCGAAAACGAAGCGTTCTATGAAATTCGTCCTATAGAGAATTTCAGAGATTTATTCGAACAGAGCGCGGCTCTGTTCCCGTCACGCCCCGCGTTCCGTCTTAAAAACAAGGATGGTGAGATTTACGATGTCACCTATCCGCAGCTGCTGAAAACGGTGCGCGCGCTGACAGCCGGGCTTTTAGGGCGGGGGCTTACAGGCAAAAAAATCGCGGTCATCGGACCGAATTCCTATAAATGGTGCTGTACCTATCTCGGCGTGACAAACGGAGCGGGAGTTATCGTGCCTATCGACAAGGAGCTGATGGCGGACGACGTCGCCAACATCCTGCGCCTTTCCGGCGCAGAGGCTATCTTTTTCGATGAAAAGGAAGAGGAACTTATAAAAGAAATTCTGCCCGGGCTGTCCAAAACCATTCGGCTTTATGCCTTTCACAGGGACGAGGATGACGGGCGGTTTTTATCCTATGATAAACTGCTCTCTGAAGGTGAAGCGCTTCTTGCGGCAAACGCGGTCGAGTGGCCTGTCATCGATAAGGAAGCCCTTTCCATACTTCTCTTTACCTCCGGGACAACCGGTATCGCCAAGGGCGTTATGCTTTGCCAACGCAACATTTGCGCGGATATTATGTCGCTTTCGGGCGTCGTCAAGATCTACCCCGAAGATGTACTGTTGTCGATTCTGCCGATTCATCACACTTATGAATGCTCTTTAAGCTTCCTCATGCTGATGTACTCAGGCGGCTGCGTCTGTTTCTGCGAGGGGCTGCGTCATATTCAGCGCAATATGCAGGAGTATGAACCGACGCTCTTCGTCACCGTGCCGCTGATGCTCGAAAAAATCCACGCGCGCATCCTCAAAAAAGCCAGCGAAAGCAAGGTCAGCAAAATCGCGCTTTCGGTCGGCAAGCTGATTTCCAATGCCGGAAACGCCATAGGCGTCAACGTAAGCGACCGTATTTTTTCTGAAATCACCAAGACCTTCGGCGGAAAACTGCGCGTGATTATCACCGGCGCTGCCGCGATCAATCCGCAGGTCGTCCGGGATTTTAAAACCTTCGGCATCCCCGTTTACCTCGGCTACGGGCTGACTGAGTGTTCTCCGCTCGTCATCGGCAACAATGACCGGCTCGAACTTGCCGACAGCGTCGGCACACCCCTTCCGGGAGTCAGCATTAAAATCAGGAACCCGGACGCCTCCGGGGTCGGCGAGATTCTGGTTAAAGGACCGATGGTCATGCTCGGCTATTACCAAGATGAAAAAGCCACCTCCGAAGTGTTTGACGAGGACGGCTGGTTCTGCACCGGGGACCTCGGATCCGTTGACGACGAGGGGCGTTACCGTATCGTCGGGCGCATCAAAAACGTCATCGTCACTAAGAACGGCAAAAATATTTATCCCGAAGAGGTCGAATATTACCTTAACAATCACCCGTTCGTCGCCGAGTCGATGGTGTTCGGTGAAGAGGATGACGACGAGGACGGTACGGCAGTCGCCGCGAAAATTTATCCGGACACTGAAGCGATCACCGAAAAACTCAAAAACAAAGCGCCCACGAGAGAGGAAATTATGAGGCTCATCGGCGACGTCGTGCGCGAGGTCAATAAAAAGCTCCCGAAATATAAGCATATTAAAAATTATGACGTCCGGGAAAATGAGTTTATCAAAACTACCACGAATAAGATAAGACGTCAGGCCAATATGGACGACGAGAACAAATAACCTGATTTAAAATGAGCAGCCGGAAGGAGAAGAAGTATGTCACATTTCGATGTCAAATTCCAAGACAAGAACTCCGAGCGCTATATGCTGTCAAAACGCATTCACCAGTTTTGCGACGATATCCGTTCTGAGCGGTTTGTCACCGACAGCGAGAGCACAGGAAACTTCATGACCAGAGACGGTCAATATGCCTTTTCTGACCGTGATAAGGGCGAATGGACGGCGTTTGACGCTCAAAAGGATTATTGGGGTTACCGCGAGTGCTACTGTTGGTTCAAGCAGACCGTCACCGTCCCCGTCCGCTTTAAGGGACAGGCTGTCTACTACCGGATTATTCCCTACATGGACGCGTGGCGCACGACAAATCCGCAGCTGATTCTGTACGCCGACGGCAAGCTGATGCAGGGCATGGACTCCAACCATCAGGACGTCATCCTAACGAATAGCGCCAAGGGCGGCGAAAAGATTGAAATATACATCAACGCCCATGCCGATGCCCGCGAGTTCAAATCCGAGCTGCGTATGAAAGCCGAGCTCTTTACGATGGACCCCATCGCGGTCAAGCTGTACTTTGATCTGGCAACCCCGCTTGAGGTAGCCAACCTCTGCGGCGGAGACTCCGATACCCGCGTCAACCTGATTAAAGCCCTCAACGAGGCTATCAATATGATTGACCTCGGCGCGCCGGATATTGAGGATTTCCATCAATCCGCCGAGAAAGCCATGGCGTATCTCGATAAAGAGGTTTACGGCAAAAAGGGCGAGGCGACCGCGTACTGCGTCGGTCATACACACATTGACGTCGCGTGGCTGTGGCGGCTGCGCCAGTCGAGAGATAAGGCAGGGCGCTCGTTTGCCACGGTCCTTAAATTTATGGAGGAATATCCCGACTACATCTTCATGTCCCCGCAGGCACAGCTCTATGATTTTATCAAGCAAGATTACCCCGAGCTCTATGAGGGCATCCGCCGCATGATTAAAGAAGGACGCTGGGAAGCAGAGGGCAGCATGTGGGTCGAGGCCGACACAAACGTCGCCTCCGGAGAGGCGCTCGTGCGCCAGTTCTTGGTCGGCAAACGCTTCTTCCGTCAGGAATTCGGCGTGGAAAACAAGATCATGTGGCTTCCCGACGTGTTCGGATACAGCGCCGCGCTGCCGCAAATCATCAGAAAATCCGGTCTTGATTACTTCATGACCACGAAAATCAGCTGGAACGAATACAACCGCCTGCCCTTTGATACCTTTGAGTGGCAGGGCATCGACGGTACGAAGGTGCTTTCCCACTTCTCGCCCGGCGGCAGGAAGAGCGACGACTACCGTGAAAACTTCCAGACCACCTACAATACCTTCCTCTCTCCCGAGCAGGTCATAGGCGGTTATGACCGCTACGGTCAGAAAGACCTCGGCAAGGACTATTTGATTTCCTACGGCCACGGAGACGGCGGCGGCGGACCGACCAGAGAGATGCTTGAATATGACAGCCGCATGCATAAGGGTATCGAAGGCTGCCCGGTCACGGTGCAGAGCACGTCGCGGAACTTCTTTGACAAGCTTAAAAAAGATGTCGAGGGCAACCGCTTTCTGCCGACATGGGTCGGCGAGCTGTATCTTGAGTTCCACCGCGGCACCTTGACCTCGCAGGCAAGAAATAAAAAATATAACCGCAAAACCGAGTATATGTATCACGACGTCGAGACGCTTGCCGCCATGGCAAAAACGCTTGCCGGCACCCCCTATCCGCATGAGCGCCTGCTCGAAAACTGGAAGCTGATTCTCTTGAACCAGTTCCACGACATTCTGCCCGGCTCGTCGATTCCCGCGGTTTACGAGGACAGTAAAGTCCAATATGAAGAAGTTCTCAAGAACGGCCGCGAGATGCTTGCGGATGCAATGGACGCCCTCACCGGACAGATTAAACTCACCGCAAAATCTCTCATCGTATTCAATACGCTCGGCTTTGACCGTAAGGACATAGCCTTTAGCGACGCCCCGTCGGGAAGCTTTAAGCTTCTAAACGCCAACGGGAAGGAAGTCGCGTATCAGCTCTATGACGGCAAGCTCGCCTTCATTGCCGAGGTTCCTGCCAAGGGCTACGCCGTCTACACGGTCGCCGAAGGCACCCCCGCGCCGTTTGCTAAAGTTCAGGCTGCCATAACCGGCGCCGAAACCGACACGCTTTCGGTTTGCTTCGACGACGATCTGAATATCAGTAAGCTTGTCCATAAGGAGAGCGGCCGCAGCGTTTCAGGTGAGAACGGCCTCGTCGGAAAGCTGATTGCTTTTGAAGACCGTCCGCACAACCACGACGCGTGGGATATCAAGTGCTACTTTGATGAAAAGAGCTGGGATGTCCTTAAGGCCGACGAAAAAGCGCTGATTGCCGACGGTCCGGTCATGGCGGTTTATAAAGTGACCCGTACCTTCCGGAATTCAAAAATTACGCAGTTTTTCCATGTGTATAAAGACCTGCCGCGTATCGACGTCAAATACGATGTTGACTGGAAGGATAAGCACATCGCGCTGAAGGCGGACTATCCGGTGGACGTCAACGCCTGCAGGGCTACCTTTGATATCCAATTCGGCAACCTCGAACGCTCGACGACACGCAACACCAGCTGGGACTTTGCGCAGTTTGAGGTCAGTATGCACAAGTGGGCGGATCTTTCCGACAACAGCTTCGGCTTTGCCGTCATCAATGACTGTAAATACGGCGTTGACTGCAAGGACGGCCATATCCGTCCGACGCTGCTGCGCTCACCGGTCGGTCACCACCCGATGCAGGACAAGGAGCGCCACGAGTTCACCTTCGCGCTCTATCCGCACAGCGGACGCGCCGCGCAATCGGCGCTGTCCGATGAGGGCTACAACGTCAACTTCCCGCTCTATGTAAAAAGCGCCGACAAGAACAGCGGTTCTTTAGAAAATGCTTATAGCTTCATCAGCGCGAGCGAGCCGAACATTGTGATTGAAACGGTCAAGGTTGCCGAGGACAGCGACGACATCATCGTCAGAGCCTTTGAAACGTGGAATATGCGCACTCCCTGCACGCTGTCGGTCGGCAAGGACATCGCCGCGGTCTGCGAATGTGACCTGATGGAGGAGAACGATGTTCCCGCGGTGCGCGAGGGGAGCGATATTCTCGCCACCTTCAAACCGTTTGAGATAAAAACCTTTAAAATCAAACTTTCATAAATCAGATACAGACATCAGACGCCAGACATCAGATATAACATCTGATATCTGGCATCTGTTTCGGAGGAAAAATGGGTAAAAACGATTTCTTTTCCATCATCTCGCGCATGAAGTATATCGACCGCTGGGCGTTGATGCGTAACACCTGCCCTGACAGCCTCGACTCCCACTCCAAGGAGGTCGCGGTGCTTGCCCATGCGCTGGCGCTTCTCGGCAACAAACGGCTCGGCAAGAACTACAACGCCGACCGCTCCGCCGTGCTCGCCCTGTACCATGACGCGCACGAAATTCTCACAGGCGATATGCCTACACCCGTCAAGTACCACAACCCCGCGATTCTGACCGCTTTCAAGGACATTGAGAACGCCGCCAACGAAAGGCTCAGCGCTCTGCTCCCCGACGATTTAAAGGGCGATTATTTAGCGCTTCTCACCGGTCAAAACGATGAGGAACTGCTGCCGCTGATAAAAGCCGCGGACAAGCTCTCGGCGCTCATCAAATGTATCGAGGAGCGCAAGGCCGGCAACACCGAGTTTCTTTCGGCGGAGCAATCACTACGCGAGCTCATCGCAAAGCTCGGCTGCGAAGAAGCCGATATTTTCCAAAGGGAATTTATTCCCTCTTATGAACTGACCCTTGACGAGATGACCGGTCTGTGATACGATTAAATGTAATCAAAAATAGTTAGGAAGAGATTCATGTCAAACGAAAAACCGGCTGTCACAAAAAAACAAACCGTCATACAGGCTGTGAAATTCACCCTGTTTTCATGCTCGGCGGGTCTTATTCAGGCGGGAACTTTTACCATTCTAAACGAAACGATGAATTGGCATTACTGGCCGTCATACTTAATCGGGCTGACATTATCGGTCATCTATAATTTCACAATCAATCGGAAATTCACCTTTAAGTCCGTGGCGAACGTCCCCATCGCCATGATGAAAATCATCGCCTATTACTGTGTGTTTACCCCTATATCCACCGTCATCGGCAACTATTGCAAGGAGACGCTCGACATTAATGAATATCTTGTCCTCGCGGTCACGATGCTTTGCAATCTGGTAACCGAGTTCCTTGTTTACCGCATTTTTGTCTACCGAAATTCGATGTATACGAGTAAGGACGGCGTCAAGGAATTGGAAAAGCTCGCCGCCGAAAATGCCGAAGGAAACACGGTACAGGAAAATGAAGAACCCTGAAAACACCATGAAGGCCGACTGCCCTGTTTATAAAAAATGCGGCGGCTGTCAGCTTCAGAATTTGCCCTACGGCGAGCAGCTGTCCCTTAAACAGCGCAAGGTTATCGGTCTGCTCGGTAGATTCGGTCACGTCGATGAGATTCTCGGCATGGACAGTCCTTATCACTACCGCAACAAAGTATCGGCGGCCTTCGGCACGGCGCAAAACGGCAAAATCATCGCCGGGGTCTACCAGTCGAGCACTCATCGCATCGTCGATACGGACAACTGCCTGATTGAGGATGAAAAAGCAGGACAGATCATTAAAACAATTAAGGAACTGATAATTTCCTTTAAGCTTCTCCCGTTTGACGAAAAAACCGGGAGAGGTTTTTTGCGTCATGTGCTGATTCGCCGCGGCTTTGCGACAAACCAGATCATAGTCGTTTTCGTCACCGCGAGTCCGCAGTTCCCCAAAAAGCAGGATTTTTTAGCCACCCTGCTCCATATGCACCCCGAGATTACGACGGTCGTCCAGAACCTCAACAACCGCTACACAAGCATGGTTTTGGGCGAGCGCGAAACGGTGCTGTACGGTAAGGGCACGATTGAGGATATTCTGTGCGGCTGCCGGTTTAATATTTCCGCGAAATCGTTCTACCAGATCAATCCGGTCCAAACTGAAAAGCTTTACATGACAGCCATGGAGTTCGCCTCTTTGACCGGGAGGGAAGCGGTTTTTGATGCCTATTGCGGCGTCGGCACCATCGGGCTTGTCGCCGCGAAACAGGCAAAAAGCGTCTTTGCCGCCGAGCTGAACGCCGACGCGGTCAAAAACGCCAAACAAAACGCCCGCCTGAACAACGCCGAAAACATCAACTTTGTCTGTGAGGACGCCGCAGAAACCATGCAGAAGCTCGCTGCCCACCACGCCCCCTTCGACGTCGTCTTTCTCGACCCGCCCCGCGCGGGCTGCACCTCCGACTTTTTAAAAAACCTCGTAAAGCTCGCGCCGGACAGAATCGTCTATATCTCCTGCAACCCCGAAACGCAGGCACGCGACCTGCTGACGCTCGTTAAGGGCGGCTATAAAGTAAAGAAAATCCAGCCGGTCGATATGTTCCCGCACACGGCGCATGTGGAGACGGTAGTTTTAATGTCTCGCGCCGGGGTGTGACTATAGGACTATTGTCAGGCGATTGAAGCAGCGGGTTGGATGTCGGGATAAATTATTGTTCAGACGATGGAGGAGATAAACGATGAAAAGGATCATAGAAACCACCAAGTATGAGATTAGAAAAGCTGTTCCTAAGGATGAGAGAAAGATACGCGAATTGTTTGAAGAAATGCTGCGAGCCATCTATCGTACAGATAATGTGGATGGATATGAAAACGGGTATCTGGATAAATTCTGGAACAATGGTGAGGACCAGATCTATGTTGCAGAAGACAGCAAAGTTATGGCTTTTTTGTCGGTCGAGGTCTATCGAGAGCCGGAAGAGTATATATATCTTGACGATTTTTCCGTTGCAGAGGCTTACAAAAACAAAGGAATCGGAACGGAACTGATTCTGAAAGTAGAATCCTATGCAAAAGAACTAAGGATCCCTGCTATTGTTTTTCATGTCGAAAAAACAAACGAATCAGCATTACGTCTTTATGAAAGATTGGGATATTCGATTTACAGAGATGACGTCAATAGATACTTGATGAGAAAGAATATCTCATGAGAAAGCTCAGCAACTTTGAGTTTGTTGACTTGTTTGGTAGGAGACGTATGATTGATATGTTTAGTAATACCCCTGACATTATAGTGGTGTCTCGGGACACGTTGAGTGTTTGGTGTTGATGTCTAAAGTAAGGTTAATTTAGATAAATATTAAGGAACTTAATAAATTATGGGAACGAAAAAACAACTAATTCCTAATAATAGAAGATGTTAAGCTATAAAAGGCATCGGGGATGCAAAAACCACGGTTGTGTTTGCCGCTTTTGAGTATTGGTGGAAGAAATTTGAAAAACAAACAATCATTATCACAGCCGATGGTATTACGAATGTATTATAGGAGGTCGATGAAATGGCTAATCCAACTTTTCAAGAGGTCATGCTCCCAATTCTGAAATTCGCTAATGATGGGAGTGTCCACGCTGTAAAGGATTGCGTTGCTCATATTGAACTGGCTTTCAATTTATCTGATGAGGATAAACAAGAACGTATACCCAGCGGTAAGCAGCGGACGATTTACAATCGAGTGATGTGGGCAATTACCCACTTAAAAATGGCAGGCTTACTTGAATCCCGTGAAAAGCGTGGTTGTTATGCCCTTGCAGACGAGGGGCGCAAGATATTATCAAAGAACCCATCTGAAGTGAATGTGAAACTACTTCGGAATTATGCGAGTTACCGAAACTTCGTTCACGCTGAGGAACAGGTGATCGATGAAGCATTACCCAGAACCATCGAAGATGCGGATAAAACTCCTGAAGAAATAATGGGTGCTTTATCAGTGCAATTGGATTTACAACTTGCCGACGACCTTTTAGAAGCGATTTGCAGCAACACACCAACATTCTTTGAGACATTAGTTGTTGATCTGCTGTTGAAAATGGGATACGGCGGCCTAGAAGGTTCAGGGGAAGTTACTAAGAAGACAAGCGACGGTGGTGTTGATGGAGTTATTAAGCAGGATGAGTTGGGTCTTGATCTAATATACGTTCAAGCCAAGCGGTGGGATAAGGACTCAACTGTTTCCCGCCCAGAAATCCAAAAATTTGCAGGAGCTTTACTTGGCGAGGGAGCAACAAAAGGCGTATTTATTACGACTGCGAGTTTTGCAAAGACAGCCCTCGATTATGCAAAGTCAGTACCAAATGCAAAGATTATTCTGATTGACGGATTGACTCTCGCAAAACTTATGATTAAGCACGATTTAGGCGTTGACACAAGCAACATTATCCGTATTAAGAAGATTGACTCGGATTATTTTGAAGAACAATAATCCAACAGGAAATTATACACTACTTCTTAAGGGTAGAGCCCCCACCCCGATCGTTGCGCTCTAAACTGCTACCGGCTGGCGGTGCATTACGCCGACCACAACGGGCAGTTGCCGGAGAAATAGGAGATAAGGTATGGTATTTTTACGGGAAGTCGACGAAACCAGTGTTGAATCCTGTGCAGAATTAAAATGTACGAAAGAGCAATGTCAATTCACTAATTCACCTGTCTGGACTCTACTTCAATGCGCTTACACGACGATAAAGGATAAGAGTAAAGTGTATGCTATTTTTCACGAGGAAACGGTAGTGGGAATGGTAAGACTCGATTTTTCTCTGCGGAATGATTGTTATATGTTTACAAATCTAATTATCCATAAGGATTGTCAGCGAAACCATTATGCTACCGAAGCTATTAAAGAAATTATCGATATTTTTAAAAGGGATTCCAAATTTACAATTATAAAAATTCATGTTGCCAAAGGCAATCATGCTGCGATTCTTTTGTATGAGAAGTTTGGGTTTAAGAAAACAGATGACAACGACAAATATATGTTTACATACGTGTACGAATTATATTAATTGGAATTTTACCATAATGGAAATCAGAAATCGTGATTTTATTGTTAATGGGAATCAGTCTATTGGGTCGGATTCTGTATAGGTTGTGATTTGATTGGAGGTTAACACACCATGAAATTAGATGGCTTTGGAATCTTCGTAAAAGACATGGCAACGATGGTCCGCTTTTATAGGGATGTTCTGAATTTTGAAATCCGGGAAGATGAAAACGTATCAAATGTGTACTTGGTCAAGGATGGAACCTTGTTTTTATTATATCGTCGGACTGACTTTGAAAAGATGACAAACCGAACCTTTGGATATGCGAATGAAATCAATGGGCATTATGAAATTGCACTAAGCGTCGATAACTATGATGCGGTTGATTTGACCTTTAAAGAAGTCGTATCCAAAGGAGCGATCCCTGTTTTGGAGCCTA
Organism: uncultured Eubacteriales bacterium; assembly: GCA_964516565.1. Classification (GTDB taxonomy): domain Bacteria; phylum Bacillota; class Clostridia; order Oscillospirales; family Acutalibacteraceae; genus DTU089. Next base: position 12,419 of record CAZEXA010000043.1, read on the forward strand.
CTACCGAACCTTGGGGACAACGCACATGTTATATCTCTGACCCGGAAGGAAACTTGATTGAAATTGGTTCATTTAATAAATAAGGGAGCTTAGCATAATGCCATTAACAAGTAAACAAGAAATCTCGTCATAAAGTAACCCGCCGAAATGAAACGTTAAACGAAACCGAAAGAGCTTAATAAAAAAGAAGACAGGGTGAGTTGAAACCCTATCACTTTAATGGATTCATAATTTGTATAAAACATTTTAATTTTGTGATATGAAAGGGGATAGTTATATGATAGATTGGAGCGCGGTATATAAAGAATTGACAAGTAAAAATGATTACATCGAGCCAAATCCTCCGGCTACACAAAAGCAGATTTCTGATGTTGAAAAATCGCTGGGCTGTAAATTACCAAATGACTTAAAAGAACTGCTGCTTGAAATGAATGGTGATAATTGGCTTGTTTTTTCTACGGAGCAAATCACAGAAACAAATATATCTGTAAGAAAACTTAATTGTTTTATGCCTCTCGACTGCTTATTATTTTTTGGAGGCAATGGCTGTGGCGATTATTATGGCTACCCGATTACATCCCAAGGTGGGGTACGAGATGATAATGTGTTTATATGGGAGCACGAATCTGATAATCGCCTATGGAAAGCAAACAACTTAGAAGATGCCATAAAAAAATATTATAATAATGAAATATAGAACAAATAGCGGTGGGCTGTTTCCCGTCACGCGCTTTTTTAATATTGCTTTTTCCGGTTTCAGCCGTTATACTGTTGTAAACGGGCAATCCAGAAGGAGGACAGAAGACTATGGGAAAAAGAATAACCGACAGGGTCACTTGGGTCGGTAAAACCGACTGGGAACTCAGAAAATTCCACGGCGATGAATTTTCAACCCACCGCGGCTCGTCATATAACGCGTATCTGATCAGGGATGAAAAGACCGTGCTCATCGACACGGTCTGGGCACCCTACGACAAGGAGTTTGTTTCAAGGCTCAAAGAGGAAACAGACCTCAAAAAAATTGACTGTATTATCGCCAATCACGGCGAGATAGATCACAGCGGTTCACTCCCCGCGCTGATGCGCGAAATTCCCGGCACGCCGATCTACTGCACGGCAAACGGCATCAAGTCCCTGAAGGGGCAATACCATCAGGACTGGAACTTTATCCCCGTCAAAACAGGCAACAAACTTGAGCTCGGCAACGGTACGCTGACCTTTATTGAGGCGCCGATGCTCCACTGGCCCGACACCATGTTCACCTATATGAGCGGTGACAATATCCTGTTCTCCAACGACGGCTTCGGCCAACACTTCGCCTCGGAATCGATGTTTAACGACTCTGTGGATGAGGGCGAGCTGATGGCTGAGGCGCTAAAATACTATGCCAATATTCTCTCTCCGTTCAGCGGTATGGTGACGAAGAAAATCAACGAGATCCTTTCCATGAACCTGCCGATTGACCTTATCTGCCCAAGCCACGGCATTCAGTGGAAAGAAAATCCGGCGCAAATCGTTAAGAAATATCTTGAGTGGGCGAACAATTATCAAGAGAATCAGATTACGATTCTCTACGACACGATGTGGAACGCGACAAGGCGTATGGCCGAAGCCATTGCCGACGGCATCCGTCAATACGACTCTACCGTTACCGTCAAGCTCTTCAATTCCTCGAAAACCGACAAGACTGACCTCGTCACCGAGGTGTTCCGCTCCAAAGCGGTACTCTTCGGTTCGCCGACAGTCAACGGCGGCTATCTGTATTCAATCGCCGGTATTTTGGAGCTGCTGCGCGGGGCGAAGCTTAAAAACAAAAAAGCCGCCGCGTTCGGCAGCTATGGATGGAGCGGCGAATCGGTCAAACTCATGAATGAGGAGCTTCAAAAAGCGGGCTTCACGCTCGTTTCCGAGGGCTTGCGCACAACGTGGGTCCCCGATGAGGACAAGCTCTCCGAAATTAAAGCGTTCGGCTATGACCTTGCCGAGAAATTCGGTCAGGAATAGCCGAGCACCGCGCGCGTCTTTTCAATCTCATTAACAAGTACGGCATCCGCGCCCATCTGTTCCCACAGGAGCAGGCGGGCGTTATCCGTATAGCCGGTTAAAGCTGCCTGTCCCGCCATGACCCAAAACGCTTTACCGGTATCCTTTGTCCGCTGAACCGCTGCGGGCGACACCCAGTCATCCCAGAGCCGGATATACTCCGCGCCTGCGGCGGCAAACTCCTCGATACCGTTTACTCCGGGCATAAACGCGAGGGTCTTCACACCGGGGCAGAGCTTTCTCACCGCAGTGACGTCCTCGGGACTTTGCAGCCCCAACACCATGTCGGACAAAATACCGTACCGTCCGCACAACTCTGTGAGCGCCGGGAGATTCTCCCCGCCCTCTTTGACGTGGAACAAAATATTTCGTATTCCGTCCTTCAGAAAATCCTCCAAAGCATACGCCGGGTACCGCGGATCCGACACATGGCGTAAAGATAAAAATTCCGAAAGGGTCATTTCTGAGATGTTCCGTTCGTCGCCGAACAGACGGCGGGCGGTTTTGTCATGGCAGATGACGAACGCGCCGTCAGCAGTCCTGCGTATATCCATTTCGACATACAAAGCGCCGTGCGAAAGTGAATACTGCGCCGCCTGAACGGTCAGCTCGGGATAGCGGTCAGTGCCGCAGCGGTGGGCAATAAGTTTCATAGCTTAAAATCTCTTTATGCCTTATTCTCCCATTAAATTAAAATGGGGTGCGGGGCTAAAGCCCCGCCAAAATCGATTATTTCAGCATCACCTTGCGGATGATCTCCTGAAGCTGCGGGGCACGCAGAATCTTTGGTACCGGGTAGGACGGATTGCCCTCCTTGGCGGCGCGCTGCGCGAGGAGCGCGACATCCTCCTCTTTGATCATGTCAAAGCCCGCGGGAATCCCCATACGCTCGTTCATACTGCGTATTTCTTTGATAAAGAGCTTCGCCTTTTCGTCGTCGGATTTTCCCGCGGTGGGCAGACCGGCGGCGTCGGCAAGCTCACCGAGCTTTTTATGAGCGGGCGCTCCGAAATATTCAATGACCTCCGGCAGGAGTACGGCGTTAGCAAGACCGTGCGGCACACCGTACATGCCGCCAAAATTGTGGGCAATGGCATGGACATAGCCGACATAGGCGCGCGTGAAGGCAAGTCCGGCGTAGTAGGACGCCATCAGCATATTTTCACGAGATTTGATATCGCCCTCATTATAGGCGTTTTCGAGATTCTTAAAAATCAATTTCGTCGCCTTTTTGGCGTTTTCCTTTGTGTCTTTGGTATTACTTTTACCGATGTACGCCTCAACCGCGTGCGTCAGCGCGTCAATACCCGTCGAGGACGTAATATGTTTAGGCAGGGACATGGTTAGCTCCGCATCGAGCACCGCACATTTCGGGCGCAGCGTCGGATCGGTCACGGCAAATTTTTCATGCGTGTCGGGATTGGTTATGACAGCGCAAATCGTTCCTTCGCTTCCCGTACCTGCCGTCGTTGGAACGGCATAAAGCGGCGGTAACTTTCTGAGGACCTTGAGAAAGCCGCGCATTTGTGGGATAGACTTTTTGTTTCTGGCGAGCCTGGCACCCACGCCCTTGGCACAGTCCATCGGCGAACCGCCGCCGAATGCAACGATACCCCCGCAGCTGTTCTTTTTATACAGCGCAAGCGCGTCCTCAATGTTGCCGATGGTCGGATTGGGCTTGGTTTCGTCATAGAGGCAGTACCGGATTCCGACTTTGTCACACTCCGAAACCAGACTGTCGAGTATATGTAACTTCATCAACCCTGCGTCGGTGACGATAAGTACGCTGTTTACACCGTCGCTTTTCAGCTTTTGCGGCAGTTTTTTGATAGCGCCCGGTCCCACAATCAACTCCGGTTCGCTCCAGTCAAGCACGAATGACGCCGCATGGAGTCCTTTTTGACACACCCTGTACAACGCGTTGAAAATTAAATCTTGTATAAAAATCATCCTCCTCTTAAGCTTTATTATATCATTTAATTAAAGCGAGCACAATCTTTTTGGGGACTTTTTTTATTGACTTTTTCTCTCGCGGCGTGTTAGTATACAATAAAGGGAGTGACTGTATGGCAAACCTATCCGCAACGCTGCGAGAACTGAAACAATCCGGCAAAAATATTGACCATTCCATGCCTCTTGAGCTACAGAAAAACGTCACGCTGATTGAGTACATCAGCATCACGCTGGCGCGTATCGGCGGAATTCTCGTCAGCACCTTGGGAGGTATTTCCAGCACGTTCGTATACGAATGTTATTACGGACGTGTCGGTGTGACATCGGACGATCTCGCGGATATTTCCTTAGTGCAAACGACCATTACGACTATTCTCGGCTATATGTTCGGTGTCATCGTTGCTACCGTCGCACACAAGTGGAAAAGCAAATGGGGGCGCTACCGCCAATGGTATCTTATCTGTACAGTTCCGGTTTTTGTTCTGACTGTGCTCAACTACGTTGTCCCTGTCAGCTTTGACCGTACCGGTATGATTGCTTTTCGGTATGTGCTGGCGATTCTCGGCACAATCTTCGGCGGCTTCAACAACCTCGGCATCAACATCCCTCAGGTTATATCCCCGAATTTTAAGGAAAAGAAAGTTATCGCGACCATCTGGCAAATTGCTTACTATCTCGGCTACGGCACCGCGTACCTGTATACATTTGTCTACGGCGCTATCCGTAAGGACGACAAGGTGGGCATGTACATCTCCTTAGCCGTTGCGGCAGGACTGATTGCCGCCGTCGGCAACGTCATGTGCGCGGTTTTCTGCCGCGAACGCATCGAGCTGCCGAAAAAGGAGAAGGTCAAGCTAACCAGCGCGCTGTTCACGCTGTTTAAATATAAAAACTACCGTTCCTACTATCTGATGCAGTGGGTCAACTGTCTGGCCATGCTCGGCAGGATGTCCACGCTGCTGGCAGCCATCACGGTCGGCTCCGATAAAATCCTGCTGCTGACACTGCCGACGGCTGCCGGCACGGTGGTCGGCAACGTCATCTGCGCCAAATTCCAGAATCGCGTCGAGCCGACGAAAATGCTTCGATTTGTCGGTGTTTATTCTATGGTTTCCGCTATGCTCGTATTCGCGGCTGTCCTCATCACAAAGGAATTTAGCTGGGTGTTCTTCATATTCTACTTCTTTTTCGGCATCGGCGTCGGCTTACAGGAGCTTTCGACAAGCCATCTGACCGTCGAGTTCAATGACTATCTCGAATGGCAGACCGGCGAGCGCCTCGAGGCCGTCCACGGCACGGTTCCCGGCTGGATCACCGGCGTTATCAACTACGGCAAGGAAGCTTTTATCCCCTATGCCCTCGCGTGGGTCGGCTATCAGGTTTCCAAGACGGGAAATCTTGTCGAAACCATGAAGAGTCAGCCCAACTATTTTTCCGTCTGCCTGTGGCTGCTCGCGTTCCTCGTCTTCGGCTATGCGCTGAGCAACTTATTCAAGGCAATCATCATTCATTTTGGCTATGACGTCGAGGGCGAGAACAAGAAGCGAATGTACATCGAGCTTGAGGAAAAACGCCGCCTGCGCCATGAAGAAAATCAACAGCTTGTTCACGACGCCGGGAACGAACCGTCGCCCGTCAAATAACAATTATCGGGAGGTATAGCTATGGTCAATCCTGTCAGCATCGTCACAAAGTGTTGGGCGATTTTCTGCGCGCTCTTCATTATGATCGCAGCCATTGAGGAAACGCCGAACAAGGACAACTACTATGAACCCGTCAGCCAGCAGGATTTCGCGCTGACAGATGCGCTTGTCCGCGCGCAGGGCATGACAGACGACGGCGTTTCATATATTTACAGCTCAAACTTTTTCCTGATTCGCACAGAGCTTGACACTAAAACGATTCTTGCCGAAAATTATGCGGCCATTCCCCCAGAGCTTCTCGCCCTTGGGTGCAGCCATATCGGCGGCATTTCATATGCCAACGGCAAAATCTACGCGCCGATTGAGGACAGCAAGACCTTTGAGCATCTCTACATCGGCGTCTATGATGTCGAAACTCTTCAGTGCCTTGCCACCTATCCGCTGCCGCTCGAATATCAGGAAAACGGCGCGCCGTGGTGCGTCGCCGACCCTGAGAACGGCGTTCTTTACACCGCCAGGCGCGACCGCCTCGAGTGCATCAACGTCTTTGATTTGGAAACGCTGGCATTTATAAAGACCATTCCCATCGATTATCCCGTGCATAAGGCGCAGGGCGGAGATATGTACAAGGGTATCCTCTATCTCTCGATGAGCCGCGAGGAGCAGGCCGTCTACGCCATTAACCTCAAGACCGGTCATGTGCAGAAGGCGTTTGCCAGAAACCTGCCCGGCGACGCCGAGGGCGAGGGCATGACAATTCTAAGAACCGACGACGGCGCGCTGTTCCATGTCCT
>CAZEXA010000044.1:0-18851 GCA_964516565.1 uncultured Eubacteriales bacterium
GTGCCGATTCCTCGCCCGAAACATACAAAATGTTGATTTCGGGATTTATTGTCCGACAGACCTGGAGAAGCAGCGTTGACTTGCCGATGCCGGGGTCGCCGGACAACAGCACCAACGAGCCCTTGACAATACCGCCTCCGAGGACACGGTTAAGCTCCGAAAGCCCCGTGTCATAACGCTCCTCGTAAACAGAGTCGATTGAGGAAAGCGTATAGACACGCGTCTCCCCTGCCGGACGGCTTACGGATCCCTTTGACGATGAGGGAGATTGCAGCACCTCCTCAAAGGTGTCCCACTCTCCGCAGGAGGGGCATTTCCCCTGCCATTTGGGACTTTCATAAGCGCATTGGGCGCAGACATAAATCGTTTTGTTTTTTCCTGCCACGTTTGCACTTCCTTAAAATCAGGCAATACCGAACAATTTTGCGGTAGTCACCTTAAATATTCCTGTAGACCTAAAGCGATAGCGCGTGCCAGCTCATCCTGATAACCGCTGTCGCAGAGTTTCAGATTTTCATTATGATCTGATAAAAAACCGCATTCGACCATGACCGCGGGTCTGACCGCGCTGTAGAGCAGATAAATAGAGTTGCCGGCTTCCTTAACGACACGGGTGTTTTGCGGCTGCACCATTGTGCGTACCGATGTTTGAATAATTTCGGCAAGAGCGCGGGATTCCTCGGGAAACTTCGGTGAGTAAAAAACCTGAGTCCCACAGGCTTTGTCGCCGCCGTTGTACGAATTTTGATGAATACTGACGAAAATGACGTTTTCATATTGGCTCATCAACGCCATACGATTATGCAAATCAGAGGTTTTTTTGCTTCTGATGGTCGTTAGCCCCTCGTCCGCTAAACAAATATCCTCTGTGCGTGTCATGACCGTGGTATACCCGGCATCGGTCAGAATTTTATTGAGCTTTTGCGCGACGGAGAGGTTTATTTCCTTTTCCTCTACGCCGTTCAGCCCGACCGCGCCGCCGTCAATGCCGCCGTGTCCGGCATCTATGATGATTGTCGTCTGTGCGCTTTCGCAGGGCGGACCCGACACGGTTTGCGACCCCATTCTGAAGTTGATGACACAGACGGATAAGATGAGCAGTAACCCGCAAAGAATCACCGCCAAGACTGCCTTTTTATTCATATAGTTATCCAGCCTTTCCCATTGACAACCCGAAGAGCACGGATTGCTTCTGAGAAAGTATATGAACCGGGCGGCGAAAATAGGATGATTAAGGCGGATTAAAAAACCGAATCAGGCAAAATCGGATTTGTCCGAAAGCAAAAGTTTTTCCCGTATGATTTGGCAGCCTGAAAAATCAATCTCACTTTTCTCGGAAAGCGCGCTCAAAAACAATAAAGGGCTGATATTGTTTTCACTGCTTGCCGGCAGGACAAAAGACAGGCAGACCTTTTTGTCATTTCCTGTTATCGAAAAATCGCTCAACTCTTTTTCAAGCGCAATTTGCCTTTCTACGCCCTTCTTGTTCTTTTTAACCGCGGGCAGCGTCCCTTGGCAAACGGCGGCGTTAAGGTGCTCAGAAAGCCCTATAGGGGCATTCGGATACACGACGGCGTATCGGGCAAAGGCAACATCGGACGGCACGTTGATTGGCTCGGTAACGCCTGTGAAGCATAGTCCCTCCGATGATACGGCGGAAAGCTTCTTAAGCAATTCCTCGTTTGACTCCTCACTGATGATGCGCACATCGAAGGCTTCAGAAAGCCCTTCGACGCCGAGCGGCAGCGAGAGGGTGAATACCATATGCAGCCGCGGATTAAAGCCCTCGGTATACCACGGGCGGATATCCGTCTTGCGGAAGGAGCGCGTAAAGAAACGCATGAGGTCAAGATGGGAGATATATCTGGCGCTGCCGGTCTTTGTAAACCATATTCTAACGGTTCTCATCGCAGACCCCTTTACACAGGGCGTTTGCCCCGCAGCCGGAACACTGCTCCCGGCAGTTTTTTGTGGGAATAGCGGCGCGCGCTTTTTCGCTTTCACGAATCAAAAACGCCTTGTCGATACCGTAGTCAAGATGATCCCACGGCAACACCTCATCGTATGGGCGTGTACGGTTGGCGTAGAACTCCGGTTGTAACCCACACGACTTAAAAGCGTCAAGCCATTTTTGCAGATAGAAGGAATCGTCCCAACTGTCAAAAATACAGCCCGAACGGTATGCGGTTTCTATCACCGCAGATAATCGCCGGTCGCCGCGCGCCAGCACCGCTTCAATCAGGCTCATGCCTGTCCCGTGAGCGCTTAAGGCAATTTTGCGCGTCGTAATACTGTTTCTGAGCAACTTTTGTTTATTTAAAATACTTTCGGATGTGTCCTGTCCCTCCCACTGGAACGGTGTAAAGGGCTTGGGGACAAAGGTTGAAGCGCTGACGCTGACGGTGACGCCTTTGCCCTTTGGTTTATCCGGATTATTATAGAACTCATCCACAACCGCCTGTGAAAGCGCGGCTATACCGCGGATATCCTCATCGGTTTCGGTCGGAAGTCCCAACATAAAGTAGAGTTTGACGCTGTTCCAGCCCGCCCCAAACGCTTTACGGGAGGTTTTCAGCACCTCCTCCCCGGTGACGTTCTTGTTGATGACATCACGCAGGCGCTGTGTTCCGGCTTCCGGAGCAAAGGTCAGCCCCGCACGGCGCACCGATGAGAGCTTTTCTGTCAATTCCTCCGAAAAGCCGTCAATGCGTAAGGACGGCAGGGCGATATTAATATTTTTCTCTGTCGTCCAGCTGAGAAGCTCGGTGAGCAGTTCGGTAATCTTTGTATAATCGCTGCTTGAAAGAGAGCAAAGCGACAGCTCATCGTAGCCGGTCATTCCGCAAAGCTTCCTGCTTTGGCGGCTGATGGTGCTGATGCTCTTTTCGCGCGCCGGACGGTATATAAATCCCGCCTGACAGAAGCGGCAGCCGCGGATACAGCCGCGGAAAATTTCATGTACCGCCCTGTCGTGGACAATCTCGATGAACGGTACGGGAAAGTTTTCGGGATAGAACACATTATCAAGGTCGGCAATGACGCGTTTTGTAACCTTTGAAGGTACACCTTTGTCCGCTTTCACTTCCCTGACGACGCCGTTTGCGTCATAGGAAACCTCGTATAATGACGGGACATAGACGCCTTGTATCTGCGCCAGCGCTTTTAACAGCGTCCGTTTGTCGGATTGGCGGTCCTTGTGCGTGCGTACGACGTCGAGTAGCTCTAAGGTAACTTCCTCCCCTTCTCCAAGAACAAAGACGTCAAAAAAGTCCGCAAGAGGCTCCGGGTTACAGGCGCAGGGTCCCCCGGCAATGATGAGCGGTAGGACGTCTGTACGCTCTTTTGAGCGCAACGGGATACCGGAAAGGTCAAGCATATTGAGAATATTGGTGTAGGACAGTTCATACTGGAGCGTAAAACCGATAATATCAAAGTCGCTAAGCGGCGTGCGTGTTTCAAGCGAAAAAAGCGGCAAGCCGTTTTCGCGTAAAAGCGCTTCCATATCTGCCGCAGGCGCAAAAACACGCTCGCAGAGCGCGTAATTAACCGAATTTATCAGACTGTACAGAATTTTCATTCCCAAATGCGACATGCCGATTTCATAGGTATCCGGGAAACAGAACGCGAACGAAATATCACATCCGGACTTGTCCTTCACGATGCTTCCCGGTTCACCGCCGATATAGCGCGCCGGTTTCTGCACACGGGGAAACAACATTTCGTATTTCTGAGCGAGCATTATAATCTCCCAATATTTTGATAAAAACATTGTACAGCATATCCTCGCAAATGGCAAGAAAAACGGGTTACTTTTTGAAAATCAAGAGTACAAACAGGTAAAGCCCTGCCGCGAGGATGGTGAAATTGTATTTTGTTTTCATCAGAAGCCAAAATCCGAATAACGTCAGAGGGACGACGACGACAAAGGAAATAATCGTCACGCTCCTTTGTGCGAAATAATGAGATCTTTTCAGCGCAATCAGCGCATACAGGGCGCTGCCGCCGTCGAGCGAAAAAACCGGCAGCAGATTAAAAAACGCCAAAATGCCGTTGACAAAAGCAATCTCAAGCAATATAGCGGCATTAAAACAGAAAAATAGCGTTAAAAATATTAAGAATACAATTAAGTTCATAATCGGACCCATTAAAGCGATCCGACAATCGTCAAGATAGCCCATGCCGGGACACGCGCACTTGATGATTTTCATGCCAAACAGGTTAAAATGCACGGCGCAAACATGGGTTCTCGTCATATACAGAGACAGCAAATGCCCCGCCTCGTGCAGCAGGGCGGAGAGCAGAAAAATCAACCACAGGGCATGGGAATCGTTTGTGATAATAATCAGGACGACGGCTAAGAACAAAAAACTGATTTTTACCGTCGTTCCCTTTATCCTAAACCGCATCGGCCGCACAGTTCAAAGCGTATACGGGGTTGTACGATATTCCGTTTATGCGGAATTCGAAATGAAGGTGGGGACCGGTCGAAACGCCCGTGCTGCCAACGCGCGCTATCGCCTCCCCGCCCCTGACGACCGTGCCGACCCGACACAAGAGCTTGCTGCAATGGCAGTACACCGTGGTGATGTCGTTGCCGTGATCGATTATAATAAAATTACCGTTCCAGCGGTTATAGGAGGCATGTATGACCGTTCCGTCATACATACTGCGTATCAGGTCTCCCGTGCTCCCGGCAATATCGATACCGCTGTGGAAGAGTTCCTCTTCATAGACAGGGTGTACACGTTCCCCGAAGGCGGAAGTAATTTTACCGGAGAGCGGCGTATAAATAGTTCCCGAAAGCGTGTACGGACGCTCAGAAACCGAGGCCTCAATCTCCTTGCCATCGCTTCCAAGAATTTTTGAAACCTTTTTTACGTTTTTATCGCCTTCTACGGTAACCTTAAGCCCCGTATCTGCGCTTTCCGTACTTTTTGTGGTCTCGGCGGTGCTTTTAGTACTCGCGGTATTTTCGGTACTCGCGGTATTTTCAGTACTTTCCGTAGCTTCAGAAGTTTTTTCAGATTTTTCGGATTCTTTTGCGGCACTGTTTGAATTTCTGGCTGCCCAGCCGTTAACCATTTCGGCAATATCATCGCTGAACAGCACCTCGCTGATTTCCTTGAACGCGTCGTCAGCCTCCTCTTTGGTCAGCGACGCGCTTAAAAGCGGCAAAAGATCGGCGGAGAGCTTTGTAAAAACCCCGGAGCCTGTCTTCGAAAGACCGAAAACAAGCGCAAGAATCATTATCGATACGATAGCTTGACAGGCGACAGTGCGTACAACATAATCCTTCTCTTTTCCCTTCATAAAAAGCATCGCGTCCCTTCGCGGCTATAAAGCCTTAATCAATTTCGAGGTTCTCTAAAAAATAAAAACACGTTTACCCGAAACCAACAAGCGTTTTACGGGATACAAAAGCGCGTGGTTCAATCAAAAAAATATATGCGAATCCGCACACGGATATGCGGATTCGCATCTTAAAACGGCGTATATTCAGGCGTTTAGGTCTTCCCACTCGGTATACAACGCTTCAATTTCTTCCTTTTTTTCGTTGATTTGTGCGCAAAGCAACGCCGTATTTTCATAATCGGCGGCGTTTTCCGGCAGATTTAAATCGTTTTCCAAGGCGTTAAGCGCAGACTCATCGGCAGCGATGCGTGCTTCCAGACGCTCAATCTTCCCCTTTTTGCGGCGAAGCTCGCTCTCCCGTTCCTTGCGGAGGCGATAATCGCTTTTTTTCTCCTCCTCTGAAGGGGTAACGGATTTTGACGCGGACGTATTTTTATAGTCCAGATAGGAATCGTAGTTACCATCGATAACCGTGATGCCGTCCTTTTCGAGCACGACGATTTTTTCCGCCAGCTTGTTTATCAGATAGCGGTCATGCGATACGGCGAGGACGGTTCCGTCAAAGTCGAGCAGCGCGTCCTCAAGCACCTCGCGTGATGAAATATCAAGATGGTTTGTCGGCTCGTCAAGAATCAGAAAATTCGGACGGCGCAGCATCAGCTTCAATATTTGAACGCGCGCGCGTTCACCGCCGCTTAAGGAACCGACTTTTTTTTGCACGTCGTCGCCGGAAAATAAAAACGATGAGAGCGCCCGTCTGACATCGGTAATCTCAAGTCGGCGGCTGCCCCAAACCTCTTCGAGCACCGTATTGGTATCGTTAAGCTTTGAAATTGTCTGGTCGAAATATCCTACACGCACGCCGTAACCAAGACGTATGATGCCGGTATCCGGCATGAGCTCGCGTGTAATCAGCTTTAGCAAAGTCGATTTGCCGCAGCCGTTGGGTCCTAAAATAAACACTTTTTCACCCTTGCGCAACTCAAAATTTACGCCTGAAAACAGCGTTTTACCGTCAAAGGCTTTTCCGATACCGGCAAGCGAAAGCACTTCTTCTCCGCTTTCAGCGTCGGTTTTAAATGAAAATCGAATCTCTTTTGCCTCTTTGTCCGGACTCACAATCTGGCTGCGTATACGTTCAATTTGCTTTTCCTTACTGGCAATGGTCACATAATTCCTATCACGGTTAAAGCGGCGCTGTTGCTCGATGATGCCCTCGATACGTTCAATTTCCTTAGTCCCTTTTTCATATTCGCGCTTCAAGGCAAGCTTTCGCTCCTCCATAAGCGCTTTGTGCCGCGTATACGGCACGTTAGTAACATAGGCTTTATGATTGCTGAGCTCGATGGTTTTCGAGGTGGTGCGGTCAAGGAAAAAACGGTCATGGGAAATGATGATGACGGCACCGCGTACTTTTAATAAAAAATCCTCAAGCCACGATATGGCGTCGATATCGAGATGATTGGTCGGCTCGTCAAGTAAAATCAACCCGCAATCGGAGAGAAGCAGCTTGCACAGCGCCAGCTTTGAACGCTCGCCGCCGCTGAGAAGCCCGGCGTTTTTATTGAGGTCTTCTTCTGAAAAGCCGAGCCCCAGCAAAGCTGAGCGCGTTTTGGCGCGATACACAAGCCCGTCACGCCGCTGTATCTCATCGGTTAAAAAAGACTGGCGCTCGATGAGGACAAGATCCCCCGGCATTTCCATAAGCCTGTCATGAATTGAGGACAGTTCTTCTTCCATACAAACGACATCGTTGAAAACGCTCAGCGCTTCCTCATAAACGCTGAGGTCGTCTGTTCGGTAATACTGTTCCGTATAGCCGAGTTTTATGTCGCGCCCCAAAACTAACGCCCCCTCGTCGGGAGTGAGCTCAGCGCGTATAAGCTTAAAAAGAGTAGTCTTGCCGGTGCCGTTTGCACCAATCAAGCCTACCCTGTCGCCCGGTTCGATTAAAAAGCTGACGCTTTCGAGCAGAAGCCTGTCGGGAAATCCGAACGAAACGTTCTGCGCTTGAAGACAGGACATTAGTACTCTCCGTTATTGTGTAGTATACAATATGGTCATTGTGCCGTCGGCAATGACGTTTTTACTGTCTGCGCCGAGAAAGATGCCGGAGCCTTTTTTGACCGGCACCGAAACGCCGTCTGCCGTCACCGTACCGCTCCCCGAAAGAACAACGGCACACGCAAACGATTCGTTGCTTACGGGCAGTGAATACGCTCCCGAAATTTCAAGCGTATTCACGGAGAAAAACGGACAACGGCACAACGGGGTAATGTGCGCACACGCGTCAACATAGTTTTTGGCGGTGAAAGAGGTTTCAGGCGGTTTTGTATCGGTTACATCTACGGCCTTTTCAATATGCAGCTGCCGCGGCACCCCGTTTTCAAGACGGTTATAGTCATACACCCTATAGGTGGTGTTACAGTTCTGCTGCACCTCGGCAAGAAGGATTCCGCTGCCAATGGCGTGGAGCGTACCGGCGGGAATATAGAAAAAGTCGCTTTTTTTTACCTCCACACGGTTGACATAGTCGAGTAACCTGTTATCCGCTATGGAGTTTTTGAAACACTCTTTTGTGATTTCGTTTTTAAAGCCGTAAATCAACTCGGCTTTCGGTTCGGCATCGAGTATGTACCACGATTCGGTTTTGCCGCGTGATTTTTCATGCGCCGCGGCATAGGCGTCGTCCGGATGTACCTGTACCGACAAATCGTTTTTGGCGTCAATCAGTTTAATGAGCAGCGGAAAATCGCCGCCGGCGAAGGCGGTTCCCATAGCGAGAATGCCGTTTTCAAACAGCTGTCCGAGTGTTTTTCCCGCATATACGCCGTTAAGTATTTCATTGTCCCCGTCCGGGCGGCAAGTCAGCATCCAGCTCTCGGCAATGTTGGAACCACAGCTCTCTATACCGTAGTCTGTTTTAAGACGCGTACCGCCCCAGAGAATCTCCTTGCACACGGGTTTCAGTAATAACGGGTACATGATTTCCTCCTTATTCGGACTGGATAAAGCTGTCGTCAAATTCAAGCTGGTCCGGTTCACCGTCTTCGGAATTAAACTTATCGATAAAGGGAACCACCGACGAGCGGACGTCAACCCTGTCATAAAACTCACGGAATTTCACGGTAAACCGCAGCTTGCGCTCGCAATGCTCACAGTAAAAAACCGCGCGAAAGGACTGTCCGACAATCTTCCAGTCGGTCAGACGTTCGGTAAAACGGTTACATTTTTCACAGACACACCGCATTTCGTTTTTATCAATCAGCGGACTGTCAATATCGGTGATGGCGCGCGCCCGAAACAGCAGACGGCGATAAAAGTTTTCGTCGCAGACGCAAAGGTAGGATTTGAGCATTTGAAAATTATAGACCTCACGCAGGATATCTGCCGTCAATATGCTGTCATCAAGCGCTCTGTGTAAAGAATAGCCTTCCATACCGATGTCTAAAAGCTCGGCAGCCGCCTGCAGGCCGATTTGCTCGGCGCCCGGCAGATTGAGAAAGGCTTGCGTATACTTTTGCAAATTCAAATATTTCTGCAAAAACGGAATAACGGAAATACCGTTGAAATAATGGAAGTTTTCAATGAGAACGCGTAAATCCGTATCGCCCCATGTCAGAATGACGCTGTCTTCCTCCGCAGACCATTTTCTAAACGCGGACATAGCCTGAGAAAACGGGGTGCCGCCGCTGATATCCTCGTTGGTGATACTGGTCAATTCCTTGACGCGGGAGTGCAGTTTTTTGCCGAGCTGAGCCTTGACAAACATCGAAAAGGTATCGATGGTATGCAGACGCTCATCGAGCATGACCGCGCCTATTTCAATGATTTCATTAATAAAGCACTTGTGCCGGCGGCTGTAAGCGTTGTTCCATTCGAGGTCGAGAACGATATAGCGCATAAAATTCCTCTTTATTTTAGTCCTGCTTCATCATAGAGGCAAGCGGCCTCGACAAGAATTTCGGTGCCCACCTTGATGGTCTCCGGCTCGAGGGTGTCGAGATTGTCAAGGCGCGTGTGGTAGTAGCGGGGCGGCGTGGGGTCCATGGCGGCGAAGCCCGTCGATTTAATCTTTCCCTGGGTAAACGCCGCGGCGTCGCTCGCGCCTATGTAGACAGAGGCAAACGGTAAATCCATACCGCAGTTTTTCGCCGCCTCGCGCAGCATTCCCTTGACCTGCCCGTTATGTTTGACCGTTCCCGAAAGGTCGCGATCATAGATGGCCATATCCTTGAGGTCGCGCATGGTGTCAACGGCAATGACGACGGTATCCATTTCCTTCAGCTCTTTATTATGTGCCTTAACAAACGCCTTCGCTCCGCGCAGTCCCGCTTCCTCGGAACCGGTCAGAAGCACCCTGACCTCTGTGTTTTCGAAGCGGATGTCCGCGTCGTCCAAAGATTTCAGTACATTCATGGCAGTGAGACAGCCGGAGAGATTGTCCGATGCGCCGGGCACACTCTTAAAAGGATTTTGGAAAAACAGAAACGCCAGAGTGAACGGAATAAAGGCAATCAGTGCGACGCCGACGATTTTAAAGAACAAAGAATGGCTCAATATTTCTGAATCGTTTGTGGCAAGGCTCGTGACCCACATAACAAAGTTGGCAATAATTGATACGATAAAACCGACGACAGCCGGGATCAGGATAGCCTTCATGCCGTTGCCGCCGAGCTTGTAGTTGAGTGTCCACTCATATTGAGAATCAGAATGGCCGACAAAGTAGATTCTTTTTTTAGTTTCTCCCGACGGCTTTCTGACGGCTAAAACATTGTGAGACGGGTGACCGGGGAAAAGCTTATCGATAAATTGCCTGTACATGCCGAATTCAAGTACCAGGGGAATCAGCCCGAGGAATCCAAAGCCAAAGCCTTTCAGCGGCATACAGAGCAAATACATAACGATACCGGTTACACCCATGATAACCGTAAACGGAATGAAACCCATGAACGCTTGGCGGTGAACGGTAAACTCCTCGAACGAAACCTCGTCAGACCACTTTTTCAGATCCTCCGCCATATCCTGCTGCGCCTTATATTCCTCGGGGCTGCCGGGCGCTCTGGGTCCTATGTTATTGATGATGGAGGTGATTTTTTCAACAGCGTATCGCACGGTGTTATCGAGTTCCGATTTCCCCTGTGCAAAGACTTTTGCCGCATATTTCATATACTAATCCCCTTTCAAACAGATATAATAGCATTATTTCCTAATAAAAACAAGGCAAACCGCCCAATTAAAGAATAAATATTCTTTATTTTGAGATTGACAAAAATAACCTATCGTTTAAAATCAACTTATAAAACAACGACGGAGGAACGGATATGTATGACGACGCGCATTTACTGACCTACAAAAAACCGGCAGGCGTCTGGACAGAATCACTACCGCTGGGAAACGGTAATTTGGGCGCTTCTGTTTACGGCAAAACCGCACAAGAGACCGTTGTGCTCAACCAGGACACCATTTGGAGCGGCTATCCCCGCGACACGTTAAGGGAAGGCGCTTATGAGGGATACATAGAGGCTCGAAATCTCGTTCTTGAGGGAAAATACAAGGAGTCCCAAAAGGTCATCGAGGAACGCTGCTCGAGCGTGTGGAGTCAGGAGTATATGCCTTTCGGCACCATGAAAATCACCTTTCCGAAGGGTGGAAAAGCATCGGACTATAAGCGGACGCTTGATTTGAGGACAGCCGTTTCCGACGTCACATACACGCGCGGCGGCGTCACCTATTCCCGCGAGGCGTTTGTATCGTATCCGAAAAACGTGTTCGTATACCATTTTTCAGCATCGGAAAAAAGAAAAATTGATTTCACCTTAAGTTTTTCCTCACCGCACAGAGGGGCGGTTACCCATACCGACCGCTTTTTGATTTTCGATGGGCGCTGTCCGTCTGATTCCGAAAGAAATTATCTCGATTTCCCGGAACGCGGTGAGCTCTACCCCGCAGAACCCGAAAAAATGGGGATGGCGTTTCGCGGCGCGGCTGTGGTTTCCGTGACTGGCGGTAAAGCGCGCACGGTCAATAAAACCATCGAGGTAACGGGCGCGGACAGTGCGACGGTGATTTTCGCCTGCGTGACCTCCTTTAACGGCTATGACAAGCACCCTGAAACCGAGGGAAAAGAATATAAAAACGCGTGTCTGTCGATTTTGGAGGAAGCGCTGAAATCGTCTTATACCGCGCTAAAAAAAGAGCATATCGCGGACCACAAGCAATACTACGACCGTGTTTCTCTCGACCTCGGTTCTGACAATACGGCAGAAATTCCGACCGATAAGCGGTTAAAATATCATCAGAAGGGCAAACCGGATATCGGGCTGTATACCCTGCTTTTCAACTTCGGACGGTACTTGATTATTGCGGCTTCGCGAGAGGGCTCGCAGCCGACCAACTTGCAGGGCATCTGGAACAAGGAGCCGCATCCGCCGTGGCATTCCAACTATACGGTCAACATCAATACCGAGATGAATTATTGGCCGGTTTTGCTCTGCAACCTTCCCTCACTCAATACGCCGCTGCTCAAGATGATTGAGGAGCTGTCCGTTGCCGGAGAGCGGACGGCGAAAGAGCATTACCACGCAGGCGGTTTCTGCGTCAACCATAACGTCGATCTCTGGCGGCTGACAACGCCTGTCAGCGGCAGCGCCGTATGGCTGTTCTGGCCGCTTGCGGGCGGCTGGCTATGCGATCACGTCTATAAGCATTATCTCTATACCGGCGATACGAAATATTTGAAAAATTCAGGTTATCCTGTTATGAAAAAGGCGGCTCAGTTCTTTCTTGACGTCCTGATTCCCGACAAGGACGGTTATCTGATTTTCGCGCCCTCTACCTCTCCGGAAAACACCTATCTGATTAATGGCGAACGGTGCGGCGTTTCAGAAACGACGACAATGACGATGTCGATTATCCGTCAGCTCTTCACGAACTGTATAGAAGCCGAAAAAATACTCGGAGAGGATGCCGCCTTTTCGAAGCGGCTGTCCGACGCGCTTTCAAAGCTCCTGCCGTTTCGGATTGGCAGCGAGGGACAGCTCATGGAGTGGTACAGGGACGTTAAGGACGCCGAACCTCACCACCGCCATAAATCCCATATGTACGCGCTTCACCCGGCTGAGCTGATTACCCCGGACGGTACCCCTGAGCTTGCCGCCGCCTGCCGCCGTACCCTTGAAATGCGCGGCGATAACGGCACCGGATGGAGCCTCGCCTGGAAAATCAACATTTGGGCGCGCCTATGGGACGGCGACCACGCGCTGAAACTGCTGGATATGCAGCTGGTTCCGGTTAAAGAGTCAAAGATCCCGATTTATGTCGGCGGCGGTACCTATCCGAACCTTTTCGACGCTCATCCGCCTTTCCAGATTGACGGCAACTACGGCACCGTCAGCGGTATCTGCGAGATGCTCCTGCAGTGCCGCGGCGATAAACTGTTTCTACTGCCCGCTTTGCCGTCGGCTTGGAAAAACGGCGAAGTCAAGGGTCTGCTTGCTCACGGCGGCATTACGGTGGATATAAAATGGCTTGACGGAAAGCTTAAATCGTATAAGCTTCACGGTCAAGCCGATAGTGTTACGGTTATGTACAACGGGGAAAAGCTGAATGGAATCAAACGGTGATGCCGACGTATTCTTTGAACCTTTTAGTCAGTGCGTACATCTGCTCAATTTCCGCACGGCGGCTGTAGGTCAAATCCTTAGCGCTTCTTGAGCGCGTTTCAATGCCGATCGGCACGCCGTCAAGCCCGAGGTAGTATTTGGCGTTGACGGGATACGCCTGACATTCGGCGACCGAGAAGAAGCCCAAAAAGTCTTGCAGCAGAGCGCATTTTTCGGGATCGTCGCTATAGTGCTTACAGAGATAGCTGTAAAGCTCCGGAGTAAAATTGGCCATAACTCCCGAAAAGCCGGCACAACCGAGCTTCAGGCTTGGGAAAATGGTGGCGGAGTTAGCGTTGAAAATTTTAAAATTCGTGCCGCTTACGGCGTCAAGCTTGTCCTTAATCATAGTAAGATCGCAGCAGGTATCCTTCAAAAAACAGAATTTCCCGGTATGCGCCATCTCTTTTGCCACTTTAGGAGAAAGCACTCTCTTGTAGGGGTACGGGCATTCATAGACGCCGAAAGCGATTTCCGGCAGACGGCTGACGACATTTTCGACGCGGCTGAGTAAGACATCGTCGCTCTCGTCTGCCGCGGCAAAACGGTTGGAAATGAATACATAGGCGTCAATACCGACGTCGATATATGCTTTCGCTTCCTCAATTTGCGCTTCGGAACCGTCCGCCGTGTGACCGGAGGCAATTAACGTTATGCCCTTTGGTCTGTTTTTCCCTATGAATTTCAGGAGTTCGAGCTTTTCCTCAAAGGAAAGGAAAAAAATCTCGCTGCTCTGACAGATAGCAAAAATACCGTCAACACCTTTTTTTGAATACCATTCAAGAAGCGCTGCCACTCCGTTATAGTCAATTTTATTGTCTTTGGTAAACGGTGTCAGCATGGTCGGATATACCCCGTTCGGGATTTTGTTCATCATGAGCTGTTGCCTCCTTAAATAATCTGTATAATTTTAGCATATTTTTTACTGAAAAAATAGACTTTTACCGAAATATAATTTATAATACCCGTGGGGTGATTCAATGACCATCAGACCATACGAGGAAAAAGACAAGGAGGCTGTCAAGGCCATTTGCCTTGGAAATTCAGACGTTTTCCCTGATCTAAGCAAAACGGATCAGTTTGTCGAGCTCATGTTCTGTGATTATTACATAGAATGCGAGCCTGAAAACTGCTTTGTCGCCGTCGAAGAGGACGACATACCCTACGGCTATGTTTACGGCGCGCTCGATTACGACACTTACGCCAAAAAGTTCATGGAAATCTATTATCCCCGCATCCGTTCGCTCAGCCTTTACCGCGCTCTTTGTGCCAGAGTCGAAATGCGCGACCACGCTATGTATAAAGAAAAATATCCGGCGCACCTGCACATCGATGTCCTTGAGGGACGCCGCAGCGGCGGCACCGGTTCGCAGCTTATCTCCCGTTTCTGTGAAAATGTCAAAGAAAAAGGTGCCGGCGGCGTCATGCTGATTGTCGGTAAGGAGAACGTCCGCGGACAGAATTTTTATAGAAAAAATAATTTTGAAGTACTGCACACCAAAAAAACCGGCGTTGCTATGGGAAAGTATTTATAATAAGCACTAAGTAATTTAATTTTCTAACCGAAAAACGCGTCAGCGTTTTTAGGTTCCTTTAAATCTAACATCTAACATCTCTTGCTAAGGGGGGGGATTCTGATGCCATTCTCAACAGCGATACCGTTCATTTTGCTCTCGGTTATTTCCGTTTCCTACGGTTGGGGTATGAGAGGCACCACCATCGGCGGTGAAAAAGGCGCGATGCTACCCGGAGCGATCATGGGACTGCTCATCGCCGTGTTTTCCGGATCTGAGTATCTCCGCGACAATTTCTTTTTCATGGCGGCTCTCGGCTCGGCGGGGATGTTCTTCGGCGGCTGTGATACCTACGGGGAAACGCTGGGACTCTCTATGAACAGTCGTCCGGCCGCCAACATGAAAAAAGGGCTTATCGCCCTGTTTGTAAAGGGTTTCTTGTGGTTTTCTATCTTCGGTGCATTTTTTGGGCTGGGGCTGTGCTTTTTGTCCGGAAAATATTTTTCGGTACGCGAAACCGCAGCCGTCTTCAGCCTTTTGCCGGTATCGATGATTGTCTTTTATTTCATTTTCAACAGACCGTTCAACCCCGAAAAAGGGCGTTTCCCGAAGATTTATTTTTCGCTCACCCGTCAGGAGAGCTGGGGAGCGCTGTTCGGCGTCTGGTTTGAGCTGATGCTTATTTGCGCTATCAAAAGACTTGTTTTCCCCATTGAGTACAGCCTGCTGTGCGGTCTGTTCGGCGGTGTCGGCTGGATTACGGGGCAACTGATGCAGGTCTACTGCCGTCAGTACGCCGCAAAAAGCACAAACGCTTTCGGTCGCTTTTGGGCAAAGCCGTACATAGGCGGCTGGAAGGTTATGGAATGCACGCTCGGCGCGTTCGGAGGCCTTGGAGCTTCTTTGGGAATCGTTCTTTTTTACAGGCGGTTTACCGCGTTGATTTCAAGTGCATTCTGGAATCCTTTGCCGGAACTCGAAAAACCCGCCGCGTATCTGTTTTTAGGGATTCTCGCAATAGATATGCTCCACTATTTCATTCCCTCAAAGAAACTGAAAAAAGCGTTTGAATTCTTGGAGTTCCCGATTTACGCGATGTTACCGTTGCTCTATGTGTATTTGGGTAGCCGGACGCTTGCCGCACTCTCCTCGTTCTTCACCCTGTTCTGGGTCATCGCGCAGGAAACGGCGTTTGAACCGGACAAGAAACTCCGGCACACCGCTTTTTGGAAAATCGTCTTTTCTGTGCTTGGCATCGGGATGGTCATCGCCCAGTTTGTCTACGGGTATACGTTCACTCTTCTGCAAACCGTTCTTCTGTACGGACTCGGTTATGAGCTGGTTACTCTTGGCACCCTGCTCCCCAAAAACAGCCGGGCCCGCAAGGGGCACCGGGAGCTGCCTTTGGGCAAATATTTGCTCGCGGGAGAAATCGGCACCGTACACAGCTATTTTTTACTGTGTATTGTGATCATGACTATAGGGGTTATTCTTTACTAACATTTTTTCTAATGGTCTTTAAGCGCTTCATGACGTCATTTTGGCCTTTGCCGAAGTAGTCGTGAAGCGTTTTATATTCGGCATAAAGTGAATCGTAACTATCGGCATTTTCTTTTATCGGCGTATACACGGTGGACAGCACCTTGCCCATAACCGAAGCGGCGGTTAATATTTCATCATAGCCGCCTTTTGCTTTACCGGCCGCTACGCTGCCGAAAATCGCCGAGCCGAGTGCGCCGCCCTGATCGCTTCCGGCGATACGAATGGGCATACGAAGGATATCGGCGTAAATCTGCATGGTCATAGGATCCTTTTTGGCAATGCCGCCCGCGGCGTAAAATTCGTTGACGGGAACGCCGTATTCGCGGAAGGTTTCAATGATCATACGTGTACCGTACGCCGTTGCCTCAATGAGCGCCCTGTAAATCTCCTCAGGTTTTGTCAGCAGTGTCATACCCAGCATCATACCCGTTAAATCCACATCGACAAGGCAGGAGCGGTTTCCGTTCCACCAATCGAGCGCGAGCAGACCACTCTCGCCGGGCTTTATATTCTGCGCTTTTTCACGCAAATACTGATGCATGCTCATGCCCTTGGCTTCTGCGTCCTGCGTATACGCGGCAGGAACGCAGTTTTCGATAAACCAACTGAAATGGTCGCCGACGCACGCCTGACCCGCTTCATATCCGAAAAGTCCCGGCAGAATACCGTCCTCTACGACACCGCAGATGCCCTTGACCTGCTTTTCTTCTTTACCTAAAAGCATATGGCATGTCGAGGTGCCCATAATGGCGAGCATTTTCCCCGGCTCGGCGATACCCGCGGCAGGAACAAACACATGCGCGTCAATAATCGGAACGGCGACGGCTGTCCCCTCTCTTAAACCGGTTTTAGCGGCCATTGCGGCTGTCAGCGTACCGGCACAGGCGCCCATCGGGAGGATGTCGCGGGAAAGCTTGTCGTCAACGACGTTTTCAAGCCTTGGGTCCAGCGCCTTAAAAAATTCCTTTGACGGAAATCCGGCACGCTTGTTCCATAGCTCCTTATATCCGGCGGTACAGGAGCCGCGGCACTCCTTGCCGGTCAACTGCCATGTAATCCAGTCAGCCGCCTCGATAAACGTATCGGCCGCGTCATAGACGTCCGGTGCCTCAGAAAGTACCTGCCACATTTTTGGGATTGCCCATTCCGAGGAGATTTTACCGCCGTAGTTCTGAAGCCACGGCTCTCCCCTCTTTTCGGCAATTTCATTGAGCTTATTGGCATACTTTTGAGCGGCATGATGCTTCCAGAGCTTGACATAGGCGTGCGGTTCGTCACGAAACGCCTCAAGAAAACACAGCGGTGTTCCGTCTTTTTTTGCCGGTAGAATCGTACATGCCGTAAAATCGGTGCCCAGCCCGACGATATCGGCGCTGTCTACGCCGGATTCTTTGATGATTTGCGGTATTGTTACAGTAAGTACGTCAAGATAATCCTGCGGATGCTGAAGCGCCCAGTCAACGCCGAGCTTTTTACCGGTCGGCAGTTTATCGTCCATCACCGCGTGCGGATACTCATAGACCGCAGAGGACAACTCTTCACCCGTTTCAATATTGACTATAAGCGCTCTGCCGGACAGAGTACCGTAATCAACGCCGATAGCGTATTTAGCCATAATCACAACTCCAAACATTTTTTATTTATAGTACACTATACCGGAAAACTTTTCAAGTAAAAAAACAGCGCTGAAACCATTAGAGGTTCAACGCTGTTAACAGGTAGGATTTACGAGGCTTTCAGACGGAGCCGCAGTTTGTCACTGATCATGGCAATAAACTCAGAATTGGTCGGCTTACCTCTGGCGTTCTGAATGGTATAACCGAAATAGGAGCTTAAAATATCAACGTCTCCCCTGTCCCACGCCACCTCGATGGCATGCCGAATGGCGCGTTCGACGCGAGAGGAGGTCGTCGCGAAGTTTTTGGCGACGGTAGGATACAGGAGTTTTGTGACAGAGTTCAGCATTTCAGTGTTGTCAACGGAAAGCATGATTGCCTCGCGCAAATACTGGTAACCCTTGATATGCGCCGGAACGCCGATTTGATGCATGATATCGGAAATAATAACCTCGAGATTGTCGCCGCCGGACATGAGAATTTGATTTTCCTTGCAGACGCGTTTCCAACCGGTCATCTGCGAGATTCTCTGGGCAAGCACTTGCGGTTCAAACGGTTTGATAAAATAATAATCCGCGCCGGTTGAAAGCAGCTCCTTTTCAAAGTTCTGGTTGTCCACACTCGAAAGCACAAAAATCAAGCAGTTGCTGTATGCCGATTGTTTCCGGATCTTGTCGATCACTCCGAGAGCGTCGATATGCTGGAGAAACGCGTCCATAATCACGACGTCCGGAGAGAATGTATCTAAAGCGGTCAGAACCGCCGCACCATCTTTCTCACACACCCTGACCTCATAATACATTGAACGAAGTATCGAAGCGAGACTTACCGCGCTTTCACTCTTGTCGTCTGCCAAGAGCACCGAAATTTGCTTTGCCATTTTTTTACCTCCTGTTTCATTTTGCAACTCAATATTACCACATGCGGTATTATTTGGCAATAGTTTCCTTATTATTTTTTAGAGTTTTTTATCATCAGATTTCGGCATAAAAATCTTTGCGGCAACGGCTTTCGCCGTTGCCGCAAAGATTTATGGGGAATATGCGCGTTATGCCGCGTCCTTTAAAGTTTTTTGATTCAGTCTGTACATTTCATCATTCATTGTTTCGGCAAAAATACCGTATCCGCCTTTTGGATTGTCAACAAAGACATGAGTTACTGCA
>CAZEXA010000045.1:0-18528 GCA_964516565.1 uncultured Eubacteriales bacterium
ACAGAAGAAAAATAGGCAGACCTCGAGTACGGCGGGCAGCATCGTAATGAATCTCAGATGGGCACCTACCTTGGCAAAGGAGCTGACAAGGTATACAAAGTTATTCATAAGAAAAAGAGAGGCGCCGAACACAGCCACCAACCCCAGCGGGATCAGGTACGCCGCGCATGCAAGATAGGCTTGACGGTTTATTTTTTCCCATTTCAGCATGAGCAGGCGCAGTTCCTCCTTGTTCTTTTCTGAAATATTGCCATGCGGCAGAATAAGGAGTGTCATAAACAACCCCCTTTTTGTTGTTATTCTATCTCGAGCTCCCAGTAGGCAATCGTTTTGCGTTCGTAGGTGTAGGTGATATAGAGTTTCATGCCCACCGCGACGATGGCGGGATAACTGTACTCGTGGTCACCCTCTGTCGGTTCCAGCTTGATGAATTCCTCAAAGGTTACCCCGTCGTCGGTCGAGCGCGCCAGGGTCAGCGGGGCGCGGTAGCCCCAGTTCTGGGAAACGGGATTAGAGATGAGCACCAGCGAACCGTCGGTGAGCTTTACGACGTCAACGCCGCTGTTCGGGTTTTTCAGCGGTGTCTCATATGCCTTTTTCCATGTCATGCCCTTATCCTTTGAGTCGCTTCTATAGAGGAAGCCCTTATTGGTGCGTACCAGCATATGAATGCCGCTGTCCGACTCCCAGAGTGTCGGTTGGATCATGGCGACGGGCAGCCCCTTATTTTTCGGGCGGATGACATAATGGGAGCGCGTAAAGGTTTCACCGTCATCCTTTGAGATATCCACGAAGCAACGCCAGCTGATTTTTTCGCTTGAAGCGGGTGCGAGAACCGTACCGTCCTTCAGACGAATATTCTTATTCTTGACGGGACCGCGTCCGCCGCTGTTGTCGCCGGGGACAAGCTCTCTGGGTGTCCCGAAATTTTCGCCGCCGTCGGTGGAATATGCGACATAGGTTTTCCACTGGCGGATGGGCTTACCGTATTTAAAATAGAGCAGAATCGTACCGTCGAGCTTTTGGAACAGCACGGGGTTCCAGTGCGGCAGCGTCTCGGTAACGAACAGCTTTTTCGGTGCGCTCCAAAGGCCGCTCTTACGCTTTGCGTACCAGATGGTGACGTCGTCGTGTCCTTCCTGTGAGCCGCCGAACCACGCGGCGACGACTGTACCGTCCTCAAGAGGCAGTACCGTCGAGGCATGGCAGCTGTTCATGAATTTATCCTGTTCGAAAATCATTTCCTTATGCTTCATCTTGATTTTTGTCATTGTCTGTTTCTCCTTTAACTTTTTCGGTATCGGGAAAAGCGTTCCAGGGGCTATAGTTCTCATCCGCCGGGTGCAATTCCTCGTCCTTAAAATAGGTTTGCGGGTTGAATACTTCAGCCACTGTATAGGTGAAATACGGATACCCCTTGTGCTTTTTCAGTTCTTCGACCATCGGCATATTGGCAAGACTCCGGCCTATAAATAGTGCGGGGATGATTGACAGCACTACGATGACGGCGTAATACGGAGTGAGTATAATGGAAAGAGTATTGGCAAGATACGCGACCAGCGTCAGGATAAAACCTTTGCGCTCGCCGTCCTTAATCATTGCGGTCAAAAAAACGAGGCATATGGTCAGTATCGCCGGATAAATATTTACCAGTGTGTTCAGATTACCCTGTAAAAAGATAATGTTGCCTAAAATAATGGCCAGGCCGTATAACGCCAAGATTCCGGTAAGTGCCATATAGACGGCACAGATGCGGTAAGTCAGCCTATTGAGCTTTACCCACCGCTGTACCAGAAAACGCTTTTCATCTTTGGTCATGAAGGAAATGTCGTCATGCTTAATTTTAATAAAAGTCATAATCGGTCACCCTCAGTAGGAAGCATCCTCGGCGTTGTTTTTTAAGAGCGCGACGATGCGGCTTGTGCCGAGCCGGTCGGCGCCGAGCGCAAGAAAATTTTCGGCATCTTCGAGTGTCTTGATGCCTCCCGCCGCTTTGACCTTCACCTTTTCGCCGACGTGCTTTTTCAGCAGCGCAACGTCCTCGAAAGTCGCCCCGCCCTTTAAAAAGCCGGTTGAGGTCTTAATATAATCCGCTCCCGCCTCGGTCACGAGTGAGCACATTTTGATTTTTTCATCATCGGTCAAAAGGCAGGCTTCAATGATGACCTTGAGCGTCCTGCCCTGACAGGCGGCTTTCACTTCCTGTATTTCGGAGAGAACGCGTTCGGTTTGCCCGTCTTTAAGCAGCCCGATATTGATGACCATATCAATCTCGTCCGCGCCGTTTTTTATCGCGTCTTCGGTTTCAAAAATTTTAACCGCCGTCGTCTCATAGCCGCACGGGAAGCCTATGACGGTACAGACTTTTATTTTGCCCGCGGTCAATTTTTTAGCGAGAAAAACATAAGACGGCGCCACGCAGACAGAGGCGCAGGAGTAGCGGACAGCGTCGGCGCAGAGCTCTGTAATCTGCGCTTTGGAAGCGTCGGGTGATAGCTGTGTATGGTCGACACGGGAAAGAATATCCGCAATGTTCATAGGCGCTCCTTAAAACTGTTTTGTTCATTTTACCATTGAATGAGCGCTACTACAACCCTTTTTCCCGAAAAATGAATTGATTATACAAACATACTGTGTTATTATATTCGAAGTTGTCTGACCATACATTGAATATCGGGTGATTATAATGAAAAATTTATTGGTAATATTCGGCGGTAGGTCCAGCGAGTACGAGGTGTCTTTGCGCTCTGGCGCGTCCGTCATCAAAAACGTACCCAAAGATAAATACAACGTGATGACGCTCGGCATCACAAAGGACGGCGAGTGGCGCTATTATACCGGCGGCACCGACGCCATCGAGAGCGGCGAATGGTGTAAAAGCAAAGATACCGTCCCGGCTCTGCTGTCGGCAAATCCGTCGGATGGCGCACTGCTCGTCTTTCGTGACGGCGGCATTGAACAAATTCCGATTGATGTCATATTCCCTGTGCTCCACGGCAAAAACGGCGAGGACGGCACCATACAGGGGCTATTCGAGCTGTCGGGCATTCCTTATGTCGGCTGCGGGGTGCTTTCCAGCGCCATGTGCATGGATAAGGCAGTCACCAACACCCTGTGCGATTGTGCCGGTCTGTTGCAGGCGAAATGGTTGCTCGTCAGAAAATATGATTTTGATAATGGTCTTGCCGACATTGACGAAATCATTAGAACGCTGTCCCTGCCCCTCTTTGTCAAACCCGCCAATGCCGGCTCATCGGTCGGAATTACCAAGGTGAAGTCAGGGGAGGAGCTGTCCGATGCGCTGAAACTGGCGTTTCTTCACGACACAAAAGCCGTGCTTGAGTCCGCCGTCAAAGGACGCGAGCTGGAATGTGCGGTCATGGGAAACTGCGAGCCTGTCGCCGCCTGCGTCGGTGAAGTCGTCCCCCTTAAAGATTTTTATACTTACGAGGCAAAATACATTGACGACGATTCCGAGCTGATTATCCCCGCGCACCTGCCCGAGGGGAAGGCGGACGAGATCCGCGCCCTCGCCGTCAAGGTATATCAATTGATGGACTGTGCGGGGCTGGCGCGTGTCGATTTCTTTATGACACCCGACGGAAAAATATATTTGAATGAGCTTAACACCATTCCGGGATTCACCTCTATCAGCATGTATTCCAAGCTTTTCGAGGCGGCGGGCGTCCCCTACAGGGAGCTGGTAGATAAGCTCATCGGCTATGCCTTTGAACGGTAAGGAATGACAGAATGAAAAAGGATGTTCTCATCACCATATTAGACGAACAGCTTTCCGACGGAGAAACCGAGCGGCTTGAAATCACGACCGCCGGTACGCTGAAGTCGGACAAGAACGGCGTATCGATCTCCTACGACGAGGTTGACGGCGCCCTTCAAGGCTGTGTGACGACGCTGAAAATCGAATCGCCGACCTGCGTCACTATGAGCCGTAACGGTCCGTACAGCTCGCAGCTCATTTTAGAGCAAAACAAGCGCCACAGCTGTTACTATGAAACGCCGGTGGGCAGCTTTATGATGGGTGTTTTCGCCAAAAGTGTCGGCGCTGCTGTGGGAGAAAACGGCGGCGTGCTGAATCTGAAATATACGGTTGATTTCAATTCCGGGCTGGCGACCGAAAACACCATGACGATTACGGTCAAGGGGATTTAAAAAAATGCGGTGCGAGCTTTGCCCGCACCGTATTTTAAGTGAAGAGTGAAGAGAGGATCTCCTTAAAACAATTTCATTTGTTCCTGCTTATTGGATTTGACTTTTCTTTCAGTAATATTTTCACTGTCGTACACGCGGCCGACAAGTAACGCGCTTTCGGAATCATGGGACGCGTGGCGGCGTGCTGTGGTAGCCTGACTATTGTTTGCGTAACAGTAAACACAGCCGTTTAAGCAGGTATTATACGCACCGATATCGATGCTTTCAACGCAACCGCAGCCCGTGCGCTGGTTTTTGTCAGCATTCACATCAAGCGGATAGCCGATGATTTTTTCAATACATTCGCGATCAATACAACTTGACTGCACGATTCCGTATTTCGTCAGATCATCTTTTTCGCAGCAGGCGATGGCGCGGATGCCGTATTCTTTTACGGTTTTACCGATAAACGCCGACAACTCTGCTATTTCATCCTCTGTTATCGGGCGTATCAGGTTGGTTTTCAGCTTTGCATACATATCCACAAAACTGATCGTTACGGTGTCAGTATAGAGCGACAGTTTTTCGCACATACGCACAAACTGTGCTTTATGATATTCGATGTTGAGCGTATTGTTCAAGATAATCGGATCATACCGCCATACCACACGCTCCCGTCCAATACGCTTTGACAATGTAATAAAGATGTCCTCAATATTTGTTTTCGGGCGCAGATTTTGTTCAAAATCCCTGCCGTAAGGTGTCAGCGTGAACTGAAAATAGTATTTGTAATTCAAAACGTCAAGCTCATTAAGGTATGGTAGCATATTCGCCGCATCCTTTGTCCAGAATACAATGCAGTCCACGATGTCCGGCGATAGCAGAATTCGCGACACCTGCGCATGGTTCATCGGGTTGCGTGTCAGTAGGTATCCTGTCCGAATGCGGTTCATAAACCACTCGGCATAATAACACGGGATATCCGTGCGGCGTGAAGCGGAAAGAATCATAGTTTGTCCACCTTTGTCATAAACGGCGGATCTGTTATATCACTGCCGGATATTATAAGTTTCGATTAGAGAAAATGGCCTGCGGCGCATTGTGATAATTCGCGTCGCAGCCCGATTCTCTTTTTTCTCTATATTTTCATCCGAGCAGCGGCGCTGCGTTATTATTTCAAGAACAGCTCGACGACCGGCACGATCTGGTCGGGCTTGACTCTTGGAATGTTCAGCACCAAATCCTTGCCTTTTTCTCCTTCTTCGTGCATGGTAACCTCGGACGCGTCATTTAAAAGCTGGGCATACTCGACCTTGCCGCCGAGACCCTTGAGCTTTAAGCCAAACGGCGGATATTCGAAGATGTGCGCGTAGAGCAGTTTGCCGTTTTGCGTGTAGCGGACGCCCCGGGTTTGCTCCGGCACGTCAGCCTGCGTGCAATTATAGATGCTGCGAGAATTAAACTTCATCCATTTACCGATTTCCGAGAGCGCATACACGGCGCGATGGTCAAAGTAGCCGCGTGCGGTCGGTCCTACGTTTAAGAGAAGGTTGCCGCCGCAGGCAACGGTGTTGACGAGCATTTGAATCAGCATTTCCGGCGTTTTCCATGTCGTTTCATCGCGGTAATAACCCCAGGAGCCTGAGAAGGTCTGACACGCCTCCCAGACGACAAGATTGCCGTCGTCATCTTTTTGCCACTCTTCGGGCTGCCACTGCTCGGGAGTCCAGAGGTCCTGTTCAATCTCGGTACGGTTGTCGATGATGATGTCCGGATTGATGGCGCGCGCCGCGGCTATCAGTTTTTCGGCTTCCCAGTCATTTTTGCCCTTGCCCTTCATGCCGCGATAGTAATTTTTTGAATAGGAAAAATCAAACCACAGGATGTCGATTTTACCGTAGTTCGTGAGCAGCTCGGTGACCTGATTGCGCATATATTCGGCGTATTTTGACATATCCCGGTCTTTATTAAGCGCCGCGATATCCTCCTCATCGTCGTCCCTGTACGGATGAAGACCGTCTATCGGGAAATCCGGATGATGCCAGTCAATCAGCGAATAATAAAAGCCAACTTTCAGCCCCGCCTCACGGAACGCTTCGACATATTCCTTCACGAGGTCTTTTTTACAGGGTGTATTGGTGGATTTGTAGTCGGTATACTTCGTGTCGAACAGGCAGAAGCCCTCATGGTGCTTCGAGGTGAGGACGACGTATTTCATGCCGGCGTTTTTGGCGTTCTCCGCCCACTCCTTCGGGTCATACAGATCGGGATTAAAATGGTCAAAATATTTCTGGTAGTCCTCGTCATGAATCCTCTCGATGTTCTTGACCCATTCGTGGCGTGCCGGCAGGGCGTACAGCCCCCAATGGATGAACATCCCGAATCGGTTTTGTACAAACCACGAGGTATCGCCCGGGGTTTTTCTGACGTTGTATTCCATGTGTTGACTCCTTTGTTTTTTCTTCATGATAACCGCTTCTTTTTATGAAGTCAAGAAAAAATATGAAACGTCGTGTCACGGCGGTGCTGTGTATATTTTTATTGCATAAAAAAGGGAAAAGTGCTATAATAAATATTAATTTTCTATTAGGGTGATTGTGTGGGCAGAAAGAAATGGAGAGTGCGCTCCTGCGACAAGGAGAACGCCGCCGCGATTGCGGAGGCGTGCGGGCTTGACCCTTTTGCCGCGTATCTTCTCTGTTCGCGGGGCATCGACGATGAATTCGCGGCAGACGCCTTTTTGTTTGACAACGAGCTATCCGATCCGTTTCTGTTGCCGGATATGGATAAAGCCGTCATCGCTATCGAAAACGCCCTGACAGACGGCAAAAGGATAACAGTGTTTGGCGATTACGATGCCGACGGCGTGACGGCGACAGCGTTACTCTACACCTATCTTTTATCGCGGGGCGCAGAGGTCGATTACTACATTCCCGACAGGGTGGTTGACGGGTACGGCTTGAACGCCGAAACCGTTTCTCTGCTTAAAAGCCGCAAAACGCAGATGATTATTACCGTGGACAACGGTGTCGCCGCTGTCAGCGAAGTGTGTCTTGCCAAGGAATTGGGAATTGATGTTGTCATCACCGACCATCATAAACCCGGGAAAGAGCTGCCGGCGGCACTGGCCGTCGTCGATGCGCACCGCGAGGACTATGCGGGGGAGTTTACCGAATGGGCAGGCGTCGGCATTGCGTTCAAGCTTGTCTCTGCGCTCGAAGACGATGACCCACAGCGCGTGTTCGACGAATATGCCGATCTTGTCGCGATAGGCACCATCGCCGACATTGTGCCGCTGACGGGAGAGAATCGCCTTTTTGTCTCGCAAGGTCTTAAGCAGATGAAACGTGGCGAAAGGCCGGGTCTTGAAGCGCTAAGGATGTCCGGCGGTACCGACAGAGGACTGTCCGCTATGACCGTTGCCTTTACCATTGCCCCAAAGCTCAACGCCGCCGGACGCATGGGCTCCGCGGACAGGGCGTTGAAGCTTTTGCTCGCCGGTGAGCCGGAAGAAGCGCAGGCACTCTGCACCGAGATAAGCGCCGCCAACGAGCTGCGGAAAAAAGAGGAAGGCCTCATCGAGGAGGCTGTACAGCAAAAAATGACCGAGGATCCCACGCTCAGCGGAGAGGTGCTTGTATTTGACGGTGAGGGCTGGCATCAGGGTATCCTCGGAATCGTGGCTTCCCATTTCTGTGAACGCTTCGGGAAGCCGGTCGTCATCATTTCCAGAGACGGCGCTACAGCCAAGGGTTCCGGGCGCAGCATAGAGGGGTTTTCACTGTTTGACGCGTTTACGGCGGTCAGCGATACACTCACCCAATTCGGTGGACATACATTGGCGGCAGGGCTCAGTTTGCCGTCGGAAAATATCCCGCTTTTCCGTGAAAAAATCAATGCGTACGCCCGTGAAATCACGGTGCCTTTTCCGGAGCTTATCATGGACTGCAAGCTGAACCCCGCTTTCGTGAACTTCGATTTGGTCAAAGCTGCCGCGCTTCTTGAACCATACGGGGCAGGGAACCCCCAACCTGTTTTCGGTCTTTTCGGACTCGTCATCACCGGTATTCAGCCGGTCGGCAATGGCCGCCATCTTCGTCTGACGCTGCGCCGCGGCGGTACATCGGTAACGGGTATGCTTTTCGGTATGACTGAAAGCGCCTTTATGTTCGAGCAGGGGGATACAGTCGATTTGGCCGTCAAACTGGAAATCGGTACGTATCTCGGCGAGGAGCGTCTAAACATCCATATAAGCGGCATCCGATTTGCGGGTGCCGACGATGACGCGGTTCTCGGCAGTATGCGGCTCTATGAGAGATTCAAGAGCGGATCGGCGCTGTCTGTCGAGGAAGCCGTGCGGCTTTGCCCGGACAGGACACTCCAGGAAAAGTTATACCGGTATATCCGTTCCAAAGGCAGCGTCTTTGACGACGCGGAAATGCTTTGCAAGCGGATAGGGCTGCCTGAAGCGTTCTGCGCGGCGGTGAGCGTCGCTTTAGACGTGTTTGCGGAGATGTCGCTGATTATCCGCACGCCCGATAACCGCGTGATACCCGTCCCGGGCGTAAGGGCTGACCTTGAGCGCTCGCGCATTTTATCCTCTTTGCGGCTGAAGGAGGCGTAACATTGGAAAGCTTCGATATCGAGAAACAATATCTTGCCCTTCGGGACATGGCGAAAAACATGTTTACCGACGACGAGGTTGCCGTTGTAGACAAGGCGTTCCGCCTTGCCGAGGCGGCGCATGCCGGTCAGAAGCGCAGCTCCGGCGAGCCGTATATCATCCATCCGATTGCCGTTGCCGCCATTCTGCTTAACTTCGGTATGGACTATCAGTCTGTAGTCGCCGCGCTGCTGCACGATACGGTCGAGGACACAACAATTTCGCTGCCTGAGGTTGAGGCTAAGTTCGGTAAGGAGATTGCCGCTCTCGTTGACGGGGTGACCAAGCTCGAAAAGGTTCCGCTCCACACCAAGGAGGAACAGCAGGCTGAGAACATTCGTAAAATGCTGCTGGCGATGTCTGAGGACATCCGCGTCATCATCGTAAAACTGGCTGACAGGCTTCACAATATTCGCACATTGAATTTTGTGGACGAGCAAAAGGGTAGGGATAAGGCGCTTGAAACGCTTGAAATCTACGCCCCGATTGCCCATCGGCTCGGCATTCGCCCCATGAAGGAGGAGCTTGAGGACAGGGCTATTTGCTACCTTGATCCGGTTGCCTACGGTGAAATCGAAAAAGCGCTGAGTGCCCAGAACCGCACGCACCGCGATTTTCTGGAAAAGACAAAGAACCTGATTGCCGAGAGAATCGATACAGTCGTCCCGGGCGTCCTGATTGAGGGCCGCATTAAAAGCGTTCACGGCATCTATCGTAAGATGTACATGCAAAACCGCGATTTTGACGAAATATACGACATTTATGCCATACGCATCATCGTCAATACGACCATCGAGTGCTATGACTGCTTAGGCATCATCCACGATATGTTCCGACCGCTTCCGGGGCGTTTCAAGGACTATATCTCCACGCCGAAGCCGAATATGTACCAGTCGCTCCATACGACGGTCATCGGCAAGGAGGGGATTCCGTTTGAGGTGCAGATTCGCACATGGGATATGCACAAGACCGCTGAGTACGGCATCGCGGCGCATTGGAAGTATAAGGACGGGGCTGCGGGTACGATGCGTTTTGAGGAGCGGCTGCGCTGGATTCGCCAGCTGCTTGAGAGCCAGAAGGACGCCGATGACATCGAGGATATCGTGCGCACTATCAAGAGCGACCTTGTGCCCGATGAGGTGTTTGTCTTTACGCCGAAGGGTGATGTCGTCAATCTGCCCATGGGCGCGACAGTCATTGATTTTGCCTATGCCATACACTCGGCTGTCGGCAACAAAATGACGGGTGCGAAGGTCAACGGACGGATTGTGCCGCTCGATTATCAGGTTGAAACCGGCGAAATCGTCGAGGTGCTGACTTCTTCTCAGGCGGGAAAGGGACCGAGCCGCGACTGGCTGAACATCGTCAAGACCAGTGAGGCGCGTAATAAAATACGCAACTGGTTTAAACGCGAAAAGCGCGAAGAGAATATCTTTGAGGGGAAGGCGCAGCTTGAGCGCGAACTGCGGCGCAATAAAATGCATTTCTCCGAGGAGGCGTTTGCAGAGCTGCTCGACAGGCTTGTCGAACGCCAGCGGTGCAACAATGTGGATGACTTTTTCGCCGCCATCGGCTACGGAGGCGTACCGCTGTCGCGCGTCATGCCGTTTATCCGCGAGGAGTATCACCGTATCGGCGTTGCCGAGGAACCGGTCGTCCTTGAGGCGTCACCCGAAAAGCACCGCAACACCACAAGCGAGGGTATCGTCGTCGAGGGGATCGACAACTGCCTTGTCAAGCTGTCGCGCTGTTGCAATCCGATTCCGGGCGACAATATCATCGGTTTTATCACACGCGGGCACGGTGTATCGGTGCATAAGCGTGACTGCGCCAATGTCCCGGGCAGTATCGAGCTCAGTCCCGAGCCGGATCGCTGGATCAGGGTTTACTGGGATAAGTCGGTCAAGGAGAGCTTCAAGGCGTCGCTGTCGCTGCTCTGTATCTCGCGGGTGGCGCTGATGGCTGACGTGTCGGGGCTTATTGCGAGTATGCGCGTATTCATCAATTCGGTCAACACACGCGAAAACCGTGACGGTACGCTGTATATCCATATGACCGTTACGGTCAACAGCCTTGACCATTTGAACGGCGTCATTCAGAGGCTTGAAAAAGTCGAGGGCGTTCTGTCTATTGAAAGATTCAAATCATAGGAGGTTATATCATGTCTGAAAAGAAAAAGCTTACTCGTTCCGCGAGCGACAAAATGCTTGCCGGAGTATGCGGCGGGATTGCCGCTTACTTCGATATCGATTCCACAATCATCCGTTTGGCTTATGTGCTGATTTCGATTTTTTCCGCAGCTTTTCCGGGCATCATCGTCTATATCATCGCCGCGGTATTAATGCCTGTCGATGACGGCGGCGACGGCGGCGTCAAGAACGCCGACTACACGTTTGTAGACGATCCCAATAAACCGCAGTGAGGGCGGTCATTCAGCGCGTATCCGAGGGCGCGGTCACCGTGGACGGAAAAATTTTCGGACAAATCGGCAAAGGCTTCCTCGTGTTGCTGGGCGTCATGGACGGCGACGCTGACGGGGAAGCTGACCTGCTGGCAAAAAAAACGGCTGCGCTGCGCGTATTTGAGGATGAGGACGGTAAAATGAACCTGTCGCTTCTTGATCTTGGCGGCGAGGTTCTTGTCGTTTCCCAATTCACGCTGTGCGCCGATGTTAAGAAGGGCAACCGCCCGTCCTTTGCGTCCTCGGCGCCTCCAAGCGAAGCCGAGCGGCTCTATCTGCGTTATTGTGAGACACTACAGGCGCAGGGCGTCGCCCGCGTAGAAAAAGGCGTTTTCGGCGCCCATATGCGGGTCACGCTTGCAAATGACGGCCCGGTGACCATCTGCCTTGATTCTGACATCTGGAGGAGACCTACATGACCTTAAGCTGTCTCGCGCTTAACTATTTACGCGCCAACTGCTATTGTTTATGTGACCCGAATTCCGGTGAGGGCATCGTCGTCGATCCCGGCGAGTACACCGAGGAGTTGACGGCAACGGTGGAAGCAGAGGGCATCCGGAATTTGAAAACCATTCTGTTGACCCACGGTCATTTTGACCATATCCTCGGCGTAAGCCTGTTAAAAAAACGGTTCCCCGACGCGCAGATCGCCATCGGCGCGCCGGACGCCGTCTGTCTTTACGACAGCGAAGCCAATCAGCTTATCAAGGAATATGAAAGCGCCTTTATTCCGTGCCGGGCGGAAAGGTTGCTCGGCGAGGGTGACGAGATACGGTTCGGGCAGTCCCGTCTTGAGGTCATAGAAACCCCCGGCCATACGAAGGGCGGGCTTTGCTTTATATGTCCGGAGGACCGTTTTGTCCTCACCGGCGACACGCTGTTTTGCCGTACCGCCGGGAGAACGGATCTTCTCGGAGGCGACTATTCGGAGTTACTTGCCTCGGTTAGCAGGCTCATGGAGCTGCCGGACGATTACATTATTTATACCGGTCACAACCGGAGTACGACCATCGGCGACGAACGCGCACACAACCGTTTTTGGAGGCACCGATGATACTGTACTGTATCGGTCACCGGTTTCACTATGAGATGGAAAATCTCATCAGGCTCTTTTTGCCGGACGAGAAAATTACGGTGCAGCGAGAGTTATGGGGCGACCCGATTGCCCCCTTTGTGCTGACACTGATTAGCGGCGGGTCTCTGTCGGTAAAGCTCGATACCGGAAACGGGGCGCGTGAGAAAACGCTGCCGCAAAAACCGGACTGTCCTTCGGCAGAGACCGAACGCTTTTTGGCGACGGCGCTTTTCGGACTGCTCTGCGAACAGTTTAACTACCGCCCGCCATGGGGAATCCTGACGGGGGTGCGCCCGTCAAAGCTGATGACGGCGCTGAAAAACGAACGCGGTGCCGACGGCGCGCTCAGGTATTTTACCGAGGGCTTCGGCGTTTCTCCGCAAAGGAGCGCTTTGGCATTCGAGGTCGCCTCTGCTGAGGAAAAGATAGTAGCGTTGTCAAAGCCGACTTCTTTTTCTCTCTACATTTCTATCCCGTTCTGCCCGACGCGCTGCAGTTACTGCTCGTTTGTTTCGCACTCAGTGACCTCTGCGGCTCTAAAAAAAAGCATGCCGACCTATGTGGAGCTGCTGTGTGAGGAGCTTATTCTGATAGGAAAACTGGCGCGGGAGGCAGGCTTAACGCCGGAAAGCGTCTACTGGGGCGGCGGTACGCCGACCACGCTGGAACCGTCGCAGCTTGAGAGCATTTTTACCGCGGTCGGCGAAAGCGTTGATCTCTCCTGTGTACGGGAGTATACGGTAGAGGCAGGACGTCCAGACACGGTGACAGAGGAGCGCCTTTCGGTGCTCAAAGCGCACGGCGTGACGCGCATCAGCATTAATCCCCAGTCCTTCAGCGACGAGGTGCTCAATGCCATCGGGCGGCGGCACACCGCCGCGCAAACCATGTGTGCCTTCACCCTCGCACGGTCATACGGCTTTGATAATATCAATGCGGATTTGATTGCCGCACTGCCCGGCGACACACCGGAGGGCTTTGAAAACAGCGTGAAAACGGCTGTGGAGATGGGGTTTGAAAGTATCACCGTACATACGCTCGCCAGAAAGCGCAGCAGTGCGCTTGTGACCGGCGGACAGGGAATTTCCCAGACCGCTCTCGCTACCGAGGATATGCTCGGGCGGGCGAATGTCCTTTTACGAGGAGCCGGATACGCGCCTTACTATATGTACCGCCAGAGTAAATCCGTCGGGAATTTTGAAAACGTCGGCTGGGCAAGGAAAAATAAAGAGTGCCTGTACAATGTGTTTATGATGGAGGAGTGCCACAGCGTATTTTCTGCCGGAGCAGGTGCCGTGACAAAGCTGAAGGAACCGCGCGGACCGTATATCGAACGGCTTAACAATTTTAAATATCCCTATGAATACATCTCACGCTTTGCAGAGATACTGGAACGAAAGAATCGCATAACCTCGTTTTATGAAACATACAGATAAAGGAGAATCCCATGTCCAATATCAACAATACACTGGAGCATGTCCGTGAGATGGCTGAGACCGCCCCTGCCGCATTTGCTCAGAAATGTGAGGAACGCTACCGTTCCATCATCGACACGGTGGCGCAGCGCATCAACGAAACGCCGGTCAGAGAGATCGTGATGCTTGCCGGTCCCAGTTCTGCCGGTAAAACCACTACCGCCAAACGATTGAAAGACGCCGTTGAAGCGCTGGGTATGCACTGTTATACTGTATCGCTTGACGATTTCTATAAAAACCGTACCGAATCTCCGAGGCTGCCCGACGGTTCGCCCGATTACGAAACTGTTCAGGCGCTGGATTTGCCGTTTCTTTCAAAGACGTTATCCGACCTCGTGACAAAGGGCGAGGCGATGATGCCCGAGTTCGATTTTGTCGCCGGGGCACGCTGTGAAAAGCTGCACAGGCTGACGGTACGGCAGGGGGACGTCATCGTCGTCGAGGGGCTGCACGCGCTGAATCCCATCGTTACCGAGGGATTGCCGAAAGACAGGCTGTTTAAAATTTATATCAACGTGTCCACGCGCATTTATGACGCCAAGGACAATATCGTGTTGAATAAGCGCAATATGCGCTTCATACGCCGCCTGATCCGTGACTATCGTTTTCGCGGCAGCTCTCCGGAAAACACCTACGAGCTGTGGAAGACGGTTTGCAGGGGCGAGGACATGTACCTGTTTCCGTACCGGGAAAACGCTGATATAAAAATCAATACGATTCATCTCTATGAAACCTGCGTTTTTAAGGAGCAGGCGCTGCCGCTGCTCAAGCAAATCGGAAAAGACAGCGCCTATTATGAGGACGCTGTGAGGCTGATCAGGAGTATTGAAAAATTCCCGGCGATGGACGCGTCGTTGGTGCCCGCGGATTCTCTGCTGCGGGAATTTCTCGGAAAAGCGTAAGGCGGCGGGAGTCGAACACAATACGGTTTTGAAAGGCGTCTTTACGCCGATACCGCGTTAAAAATCTTTCGGTTTTCTTGCCTTGTCT
This sequence comes from uncultured Eubacteriales bacterium, assembly GCA_964516565.1. Lineage (GTDB taxonomy): Bacteria > Bacillota > Clostridia > Oscillospirales > Acutalibacteraceae > DTU089. The sequence continues at coordinate 14,814 of CAZEXA010000045.1, forward strand.
TGACGTAAATTCGCTCTTCCAAAACTGCAAAGCACCTGAAATGCAAAAGTTTTCGTGCAATCGGGTGTTTCTCCGATGCAGCCATACTGCCGTATGGCAAGGAGGAAAACGCACGAGGGTGCGGAAAATTTTGTATTTTAGGCATATCGGGTTGGAGTTCCCGTTGCCTTAAGGAGGCCGTATCAATTGTCGTCTGAAAAGAAACAGTCCCTGCTCGGCGGAGCGTTTATACTGGTTGCGGCCACGGCGCTTGTCAAGGTGATCGGCGCGGTGTACAAAATCCCGCTGACCGGTATCCTCGGCGCGGAGGGACGCGGATATTTCGCCTCCGCGTACAACATCTATACGCCGATTTACGTCATCTCCATGGCTGGCTTGCCGGTCGCGGTATCGCGTCTTGTATCGAAAAACTACGCGCTCGGCAAATATCGTGACGTCCGGCAGGTCTTTAGGGCGACCTCACCGGTCTATGTGCTTTTGGGTATTGCCGGAACGCTGCTGCTGCTGCTCCTCTCCTATCCCTACACCAGCATGGACTGGATATTTTCCATCAATTCGCCGAAGACGCTGTTCGCGCTCGCGGCCATTGCCCCGTCAATCTTTTTCTGCTGTGTGGTTTCTACATACAGGGGGTACTATGCGGGTCTGCGCAACATGGTACCGACGGCCGTCAGCGAGGTGCTTGAAGCCACCGGCAAGCTCATTTTCGGGCTGTCGCTGGCGTTGTTCGTCCAAAAGACGGGGATGGCACAATTCCTAAGCTTAGGGACCGTGTTCGGGACGCCTGTCGCAAGTCAAGCCGAGGCGATGTCGGCCGTCTGTCCTTACGCCGCTGCCGCCGCGATTTCGGGCGTCACCCTCGGTACGGTTCTGTCCACGACCTTTGCCGTGCTGCGCCACAAGCTCAAAGGCGACGGCATCACTCCCGAAATGCTGAAAAACGCCCCCATTCCCGCGGGCCGCCGGGAAATCGTCCGCGAGCTGTTCTCGATTGCCCTGCCCTCGACCATCAGCGCTCTCGTACTCAATATGACCAATATTATTGACGCATGGAGCGTGCAGAATATCTTGGATCACGTTGTACGCGACCATCTCGACGTCATCAGGGAGATGTATGGCTCCTGCTTTGCTGCGGGCGGTATCCTTAATTCGGGAATCAAGAGCTATCTGTACGGTACGTTTGATACCGCAACGGATTTTCGAAACCTGACCCCGACCATCACGATGACGCTCGGCATCAGTGCCATACCGATCATATCGGCTGCCTGGGCAAAGAAGGACACGCTGAGCGTCCAAAGGGCGGTATCGACGGTCATACGCGTCGTATCGCTGATTGCTTTTCCTGCCGGAATCGGCTTTGTCGTGCTTGCAAAACCTATTTTAGGTCTGATGTACAACGGCACCAACTCCGCTTCCTCTATCCCCATCTCCGCCGGTATCCTGCAAGGGTACGGTATACTGATGATTCTGGTAGCGCTTTCTGCACCGACCTCCAACCTCCTGCAGGCTATCGGCAGGGCGTCGGTTACCGCCAAGACAATGGGGGTTGCCTGTGTCGTAAAAATTGTCTGCAATTATATCTTTGTTTCCATTCCGTCGTTGAACATCTTCGGAGCGCTTATCGGTACAACGGCATTCTATATCATCAACGTCGGTGTCAACCTGACCATACTCTTCAGGACGACGAAAATCAAGCTGCGTTTTTGGTCGGTTTTCGTAAAACCGCTGATTGCGGGTTTATGCTGCGGGGCGGCGACGTGGGTGTCTTATACCGGTCTTTCCCGCGTTCTGACCTTCGGGACCGCGGATTCTCACTTGAACGGTTCGTCGGTCTCCTGCCTCATTTCTATCGTAATCGGGGGCATTATCTATCTGTTAGGCGTCTTTTTGATGAGAATTCTCGAAAAAGAGGACATAATTCTGCTTCCTAAGGGAGAAAAAATTGCTAAACTACTTGAAAAGTTTAGTTTGTTAGGGTAAAATATGACCGAACAGTCGAAAGGAAGATTATGACAGCGGATTTTAAGCTAAAAAACAAATACGGTATGCAGGACCTTCTTGACCTCATGCAACTCCTGCGTGCGCCCGGCGGTTGCCCGTGGGACAGGGAGCAGACTCATGCCTCCATTCGGCACAACTTCCTCGAGGAAACGTATGAGGTACTCGAGGCTATCGATACCGAGGATTCCCTTCTCCTCAAAGAGGAGTTGGGCGACGTGCTTCTCCAAGTCGTTTTTCACGCCAGAATGGAAGAGGAGCAAAACGTCTTTTCTTTTGACGATGTTGTCGATGGTCTATGCAAAAAGTTGATTGTACGCCACCCCCACGTCTTTGGAGACGTGAGCGTTAAAGACAGCGGCGAGGTTCTGAGTAACTGGGACGATATTAAAAGACGGACAAAGGGAATTGCCAGTCAGAGCGAGGCCATGGCATCGGTGCCGGCGGTTTTCCCAGCGCTGATGAAAAGCCAGAAGATTCAGGACAAAGCCAAAAAAGCCGGTTTCGACTGGGACAGTCCGGACGGCGCGTTTGACAAGATCACGGAGGAGAGCGCGGAGCTTTTTGAGGCGCTGAAGACCGGTGACACCGCCGAAATTGAGGACGAGCTCGGCGATTTACTCTTTTCGGTCGTTAACGTTGCGCGATTCTGTCACTGTGATGCGGAAACGGCATTGTCGAAATCAACCGATAAGTTTATAAAACGCTTTACCGCCGTTGAGCGCATGGCCGCTCTTAAGGGCGTTGATATGAAAAGCATGTCTCTTGAGGAGCTGGACAAGCTCTGGGACGAAGCGAAACTACAATAGTCCATATTAATGAGCCGCTCTGCGGGTCATTTGGAAGAATAAAAAACGGAGGGAATACAATGAATAAGACCGATCTTGTTAACGCTGTTGCCAAAGCTGGTTTCTCTAAAAAGGATGCCGATGCGGCCGTCACAGCCGTATTCGACAGCATTACCGACGCTCTCAAGGGCGGCGATAAGGTTCAGCTCGTTGGCTTCGGCACATTTGCCGTTCGTTCTCGCGCAGCAAAAGAAGGGCTCAATCCCCGCACCAAGGAGAAGATCAGCATTCCGGCTTCTAAGGTTCCGGGCTTCAAAGCCGGCAAGGCTTTAAAGGACGCTGTGAAATAAGCCTTTTTTAAAAACCGTCCGCCTCAAAGAAGCTTCTGCTTTTTTGAGGCGGAGTATTTTAAGGAGCAGTAATGAGATTAGATAAGTATCTGAAGGTTTCGCGTATCATCAAGCGCCGCACGGTGGCAAACGACGCCTGCGACGCTAAGCACGTTTCGGTAAACGGGAAAACCGCTAGGGCTTCTTATGAAATCAAAGTCGGCGATATCATTGAAATTCAAATGGGGAGCAGGCTGTCAAAATACGAGGTGCTTTCCGTCGGCGAATACGCCAAAAAGGAAGACGCAGCCGCCATGTATAGGGAAATATAAAAATGGCAAATGGAAAATTGTTTGATTTAATGCTGAATGCATAATGCAGAATGCAGAATTTTTGGTGTACGAATACAATTTAAGGTTAAAATTGCATCGCTTTTTACTCACGAGCAGGATAAGGCAACGCAGGAGTGCGACCCGTAAAACGCTTTCGCGTTTTTACCCTATTTCTTAATAACAGGGTGCAGGGCAAAGCCTTGTACCCTGTTATGCATGTGCGCTCGGCATGAGCGACAACTTGGCGGTGAAAGTCCGCTACACGCTT
>CAZEXA010000046.1:0-17687 GCA_964516565.1 uncultured Eubacteriales bacterium
GGTCATGATGACCTCACCGGTGTTATTTTGCGGTACTTCGGAAAGCCGACGCTCTAAAATCTCAAGCGCGCAGGGGACGCTTTTCAGAAAAGCCACCTTGCCCATATCAAAATCGAGGGCGTGCACCGAATCGTCGGCGGCACGCGCAAGGCGGCTTTGAATGATTTCATCCGAAACGACGCGTACGCTCTCGGTTGTGTTTTTCAGCAGGAACCAATACCGCTCACAAAGCTCGTCAACCGCTATTAACCGCGCGGTTTTCAAGGTATACCGGACGGTTTTTTCACCGGCCATGGCGCTGTCGCAAAAGCCCCCGGAATTGACGGTCGCCTCCACCTCGATGTCGTAAACCGTACCACACTGCGCCGGACAGTCCAGCAGCAGCCTGTCCCTATGCACCCAGCCGGAGTTCATCCCGGAGCTTACCGCCCCAACGATTTTCCCGTTAATCCGTACAAGCGCCTCTCCGCCGAAATCAATTTCCAAATAGAGCTTCTTGCCGTCCATTTCCGGCGGCACGGCGACACTTGCGCGAAACCACGTCGTGAGGTCATAACCCGTTTCCCAATAATCACCCAAAGCGGCTTCGGCCGCGGCACCCTCACGGTAAGTAAATGTATTCGGCGCGGTATGGACGCCGTCCCGCTTCTTCCAGACGGGAATACAGAATTCATCGGTGATGATATAGCCGCTCACCTGCCGAACCTGATCTTCTGTGACATTAAATTTGAGGTTCATAGGCATCTCCCTTTAATTCGAATTGAGGCGCAGCGGGATTTTTTCTCCGAGCAGACGTCCGACAATTCTCAAAAACGCCCCTGACGACGGCGCGTTGCGGCTAATCCCACACCCCGCGGATGCTAATGTGAGTGACGCGTCCTCCGGTACAACGCCGATGAGGCGCACCGCCGTACCGTCAATCACATGGTCAATGTCGCGCGGGCTTTGCTCATGCAGGTAACGGTTGATAATTAAGCGGCACTCCTTCTCCTCATTTTCCCGCACGCGCCGCGCGGCGGCGGCGGCGGCGCGGATGCTGACATCGTCCGGTGTGGCAACGACAAGTACCTCCTCTGCCACCCCGGCACAGAGTGCAAAACCCCGATCAAGCCCTGCCGGGCTGTCCAGAATGATAAAATCGAAGATGGCGGCGTATCCGGAAATCATTTCGGCGAACGCCTCACAATCAACCGAAAAATCATCCGCCGGGGCACTCAGCAAAAACAGGCTGTCCCCTGCTTTGAGTAATGCCTTGCCCGGTTCACAGTTGCCCCTCAGAACGTCTCTCCAGTCAAACAGCAGTTTATCCCCGACATTCAAAAGAATGTCGAGACTACGGAGGGAAATATCCATATCGACCAGCAGTACGCGCTGTCCCCGTCCCGACAACGCTCTGCCGAGCCCCGCCGAAACCGTAGATTTACCCACACCGCCCTTGGCGGATACAACGGCTATCGTTTTGGACACGCGGTCACCGCCTTTTTTTAGGAATCAGTTCAACTAAGGAGTAGGGCGCATTGTATTCTTATGGGATCAGTTCGCCTAAGGAGCATGGTGTACTGTAATCCTTCTGATTAGTAAAATAATAGTTAAAGACATCGCAAGCCGCGCCGGAGATGGCTGCGCCGGCTTCGACGTTTTCGCAGGCAACGACAACGGCGATCTGCGGGTCGTTATAGGGAGCGAAGGCAATGACAAAGCCGTTGTTGCTCTTGACCGACGCGCCGCTCTTTGTTGTCTTATAAACCTGGGAGGTGCCGGTCTTGGCGGCTGCCTGAACGACGCAATCCTTAAAATATTTCTTACAGCTGCCCTCAGTAACGACATCGCGCATACCGGCTCTGACGACTTTTAAATCTGCTTCGGAAAATCCGGTTTCATTAAGTACCTCCGGCTCGGTCTTATATATCAGCTCGCTCATATCCGCAGAAAACACCGTGTCGATAAAATACGGCTTATACCGCGTTTTGCCGTTAGCCACCGTCGCGCAGTAATTGGCCAATTGGATAGGCGTAAACAGATTGTCCGACTGTCCGATGGCCGACTGAATCGTGTCACCCGGATACCAGACACCCCCCGCTGCCTCGCGCTCGGCAATACCCGCAAGAACGCCCGATGCCTCCTTAAGCTCTACACCCGTTTTCTGCCCGAGACCGAGTAATGTGCAGTAATAGTTCATCCGCTCGATACCAAGCTCCTTGCCCGTGTTGTAAAAGAAAATATTGCATGAATGTCTGAGCGCCTGCTCGACGTTTAAGCTCCCGTGGTAGTCAAGGCAGGAAAACTTCGTATCGAGATACTGAAACGTGCGGTGACAGACAAATCGCGTCGAAGCGGTGATTGTCCCCTCCGTCAGCGCTCCGAGCGCTATGGCGGGCTTGATGGTGGAGCCGGGCGCATAGGTGCTCATCAGCGCCCTGTTCCAAAGCGGCGCTCCGGTGTCTGCGGCAAGCTTCGCATAGTTTTCCGTGTAGGTGGAAACGTCATAGGTCGGATACGATACGCTCGCTCTGACCGCGCCGGTGTTGACGTCGATCGCGACGAGCGCGCCCGCCGTACTGAAAGCGCTCTTCTCCTGCTGCTCATGGAGCACGCGCGCAAGAGAGTCGGCAGCCACTTTTTGAAGTCCGGCGTCGATGGTGGTAACCACGGTATTACCCTGCTCCGGCAGCGCCGCGTATTCCGTTGAAACATCGCCGTCTGAGTCCGTAACGGTAAGCTCTGTACCGTTTGTGCCGCGCAGATACTGTTCCATATACTGCTCAATACCGCTCTTACCGTATTCGTCATTTAAGCCGTAAGCGTTATTTTTAAGCGTTACCCGCATTTCCTCGGTAAGCGACGCGTCGCTCAGCGCTTCTGAAAGCTTTTCTTTTTCGGCGTTGTACTCTTCGGCGCTGATGCCTCCGATAAACCCGAGAATATGCGGAGCGAGAGTGCCGTCGGGATAGGCGCGGTAATTCTCTATTTGCACATCAACACCTGTAAACAGGTCGCTGTTCTCCTTGACTGAAGAAACAAGCCCGGTCGGCACGTCCTCGGCAAACACATACGGCGTTGACGATGAGAATTGCAGGTACTTCATGGAGAAGAACACACCCGCCAAATCCCGCTGTGTTTTTAGCGGAAAACCTGACAGCTTATACCGCTTCACAAGACCGTCAAAACAGTTTTGTGCAGTTGCATAATCATTCAGATGCAGCATATCAGCCGACTTAAGAAAAGCAATTTGCGTTTTCATATCGTCAATAAACTGTACATTGCCGCTTTTGTTAAGGCTTATCGGCAGCTCGTCGTTCCACTCCTGACCCGCTTTTTGAAACAGTTCTATCAATGCGGCGACAAGCTCATTGCGGGCGGTCTGGTTCTTGTACGACGGGAATGCGGCGTACTTAAAAACCAGAGAATTGCCCTGACGATTCGTCACAAGCACCTCGCCGTTTCTGTCAAGAATAATCCCGCGCGCGGCAGTGACCTTGCGCTGCGTGACGCTGGCGCGGTCACCCTGAGCTCTGTAGCTTTCACCATCTACGACCTGTAGCTTAAACAGAAAGGCGGAAAAGAAAAACAGCATGGCGCAAAAAAACGCCAAACCGGTAAACAGCCTTGATTTTCGGATATCGTTTGTCATATGCGCAGCCCTCGCCGCCTGTCGGCGGCACCCAAAATAGCCTTGACGAACAAATATTGCAGCGGACTGACCGCCACTGAATACAGAAACGACGGCAAATAAAAGCCAAACAGCAGCGCACCGCTGTTTTGCGCGCCCGCGAAGACGAAGAATATTAACACATAGAAGGCTATATAAACCGCGGTAAATGCCGTGCTGAGCGTCAATGCTGTCAGCACACCGTTTCTCATCAGACGGCTGATAAGCATCCCGCTGATAAACGCGACAAAAAACAGGAAAACCGTGTTAAAGCCGTCATACACTGAGGTTAAGTCCCAAAGTGCTCCGGCAAACGCGCCGAGCAACGCTCCGAAAAGACTGCGCTCAAACATACCGACAAAAATTGCGGCGGGAATCAGTAAAAATGCCCGCGCTCCGAAGGGCTCCAAAAACAGACCTGCCGTATTCTGCAGCACAGCGGTCAGGAGCAAAAAAAGCAACAGAAGAATTCTGCGTGTTATTCGGTTTTTATCTGTCATACTCATCACTACCCAGCTAAAGCTGCCGCCATATCAATTATTCAGCGAAAAATCATCCTTCTCGCCCTGCCCGGCAAAGCTTGTGAGGACAAATACGCCAAAGAGGTCGTCGGGGGCGACAGCAGGCTTCACCGTGGCATAGGCGGACGAATCGGCAGGGTCCTCCTCAACGGTTTCTACGGTGCCGATGACAAGCCCCGGGGGGAACACCCCGCCAAAACCCGATGTACAAACAACATCGCCCGAAACGACGGCTGTCGTGCTTTTCAGTCCGGAAAACCTTAGAATACCCTGTTTCATAAGAGCGGCATCGCCCTCGGCAAAACCTTGTTCCCCCGTGCTCACCTCAACCGCGCCTACTGAAAGACGCGGATCAAGAACCGCCATCGCGACGCAGGTCGTCGTATTGACCTTTTTGACAAGTCCGACGACGTTGCTGTCAGACAATACAGGATCACCGACGCTGATGTCGTCAAGCGAGCCGACATCAAGCACGAAGGTGTTCCCGGCGTCGGCAGCGTCGCGCGAAATAACCGTCCCGTAGCACAGCGCGTAGTCGGAATTGCGCTGTTTGAGTTCTAAGATTTTTTCGTACGCCTCAACCTTTTTCTTCATGCGCTCATAATCGGCAAGCTGTTGCCTGCTGTCGCTGAGCTGCTTTTTGAGCGCGGTGATTTCGTCAAGATAAACCTCCGAGGAGGCAAAGGACAACTCAAAACCGGAAAGCGCTCCGCTGATAGACGCCGACAGCTTGTCCAGCGGCGAAAATACCGCCCCGACAACGGAAGTCAGCGGTGACGACGCGCTGTGCGACACGGCGGCAAAAACGACCCCGAGCAGGAGCACGACAGCCACAGCAATAGCATTTTTTATTTTTGAGAACCGTAAAAATCTCAGCATGACGATTGACCCTTTATGGTTTATAGGAAACGCCGTTTGTTTTTATTCTATTTGCCGGAAAGCTTTAAGGGATCCTTTTCGAGGCATATGCCTGTACCGCGTACCACGCAGTCAAGCGGATTGTCGGCGATATGTACAGGCATCCCCGTTTCGGCGGCAATCAGCTTGTCAAGCCCCCGAAGCAGTGCTCCGCCGCCGGTCAGCATAATGCCTCTGTCCATGATGTCGGCGGCAAGTTCGGGAGGCGTTTTGTCGAGCGTGAAACGGATGGTGTCGAGAATCTGGTCAACGGGGTCTGCCAGCGCCTCGCGCACTTCCTCGCTGGTGATTTCAATGCTCCCCGGCAGACCGTCAAGCAGATTGCGCCCTTTACAATCCATAGCGCCCTCCCCTTCGTAGGGGTAGGCGGAACCGAGTTTAATTTTAATGTCCTCCGCCGTACGCTCTCCAATCAGGAGATTGTATTTTTTCTTGATGTACGCGATAATGGCTTCGTCTAAATTGTCCCCGGCGACGCGCACCGAGCGCGAGGTAACGATATCCCGAAGCGCGATAACGGCAACCTCGGAGGTGCCTCCGCCGATATCGACAATCATGCTGCCGACAGCCTCGGTCACCGGAAGCCCCGCGCCGATAGCGGCGGCCATAGGCTCCTCGATTAAACTGACATAACGCGCTCCGGCACTTCTGGCGGCGTCATGGACGGCACGGCGCTCTACCTCTGTCACGCCCGACGGAATGCAGATCATGACGCGCGCCCTGTTGAACGGCGAACCGCTGATGGCGCGGCGGATAAACTCCTTGAGCATATCGGAGGTCATCTCAAAATCGGCGATAACGCCGTCCTTGAGCGGACGCACGACGGATATCGAGCCGGGCGTCCTCCCGATCATATCTTTTGCCTCAGCACCGACGGCACGGACGACCTTCGGAACGGTCTTTTCATCGACGGCGACAACCGACGGCTCGCGTATAACAATGCCTTTTCCCTTGACAAATACCAAGGTGTTGGCAGTACCCAAATCTATCCCGATGTCCTGCGAAAACAGCATGGCTTTTTCCCCCTTCAAAGAATTTCAGTATATCAAATGCGCCGCGCTCTTTCAAGACCGCGGACGAAAGTTATTTTTTTCTTAATAAATAAGCGAGAAAATATACGCACGCCGCGACAAGGATAATGGTAGCGCCCGCCGCCGTGTTCAAATAGAATGACAGAATTAAACCGAGCACGCCGCAGAAAAGCGCGATGAACACCGACAGAAGCAGATACTGACGGGAGTTTTTCGCCACATTACGCGCGGCAGCCGCCGGCAGGATGAGCAGAGAATTGATGAGCAGAATACCGATCCACTTGATGGACAGCATAACCACAATCGCCACCAGTACGACAAACACGTTTTCAACGAGCGTGACGCGTACGCCGCGGCTTGCGGCAAGCTCGCGGTTTACCGACAGAAGCAGCAACCGGTTGAACAGGAAACCCCAGATGACGGTGACCGCAATGAACACGAGCAGCAGCGAGAACAGCTCGCCGGGAGTCACGCTCAAAACATCGCCGATCAGAATGGCAGAGTATCTTGAAAAACCCCCGCCGTAGGAGAGCACTACGAGTCCCAGCGCGACGGCTGTCGAAGAAAAGACGCCGATGACCGTATCTGCCGACGACCGCAGCGTATTCTTGACCCTCGTCACGATGAGCGCCATAAAAACCCCGAACGCGATGAGGGAGATATACTCATTATCAATACCGAGCAGTACGCCGACAGCGATTCCCGTCAGCGCGCTGTGACCGAGAGCATCGGAGAAAAAGGCCATTTTGTTATTGACGGCCATCGTGCCGAGCAGCCCGAAGAGCGGGGTGATGAGCACCGTGGCAAGCAGCGCGTTTTTCATGAATGCGTAGCTCAACCACGAAAACGGCAGCAACGTATCGAGCAGAGAATACAGTGTGCTCATTGACCGTCCCCTCCCGTCGCGCCGGAGAAAAAGCTCTCCTGAAATTCCTTGGAAGTGAAAACCTCGTCGGCGTTGCCCATACATAAAACCTTTTTGTTGAGCAGCAGCACCTTGTCGGCGTATTGCCGGACAACACCGAGGTCGTGTGAAACCATTGCAATGGCAACATGATTGTTTTTACGCAGGTCGGAAATCGCCTCGTAAAACGCCTCACTGCCTGAAAAATCGACACCCGAAACCGGTTCGTCGAGAATTAATAGCTCAGGCATCGGCGTCAGCGCCGCGGCGAGCATAACACGCTGGAGCTCCCCGCCGGAAAGCTCCCCGATCCGCCTGTCTTTAAGTTGTTCGCAGGAAACCTGCCTTAGCGAATCGTCAACCGACTTTTCAAGCTTTTTTGGGCGCAGAAAGCACACCGGTGCCTTCGTTCTGCCAATGATAAGAAAATCGCGCACGCTCACAGGCGCGTAGCGGTCAAAGTCAAGGTGCTGCGGAACATAGCCGACCGTAATATCGCTTAATAGCTTCCCGTCGTACGAGGAAAATGTCACACAACCCTCATGGCGAATCTCGCCGAGAATTGCCTTTAAGAGCGTGGTTTTACCCGCGCCGTTGACGCCGATGAGCGCGGCAAGCTCTCCGCAGTGCAGCTCGAAGGAGATACCGCTCAAAAGGCAGTCGCTCCCCCGTCTTACGCTAACGTTGTTCACCGATACCTTACACAATCCGCATCCGTTGCCGTTGCCGTTCATGAATACTTCTCCGCTATTTTCTGTATATTTTGCCGCATGATGTCCTCATACGAGGTCAGTGACCCGTCTCCGTCCGTCACGGGATTTAAAATACATATCTGTACGCCGGTTTCGCGCGAGAGGATATCCGCGGCGCTGCCGGTATAATCGGGCTGAACAAACAGGACCCGAATATCGTCCTCCCGGATGGTATCGCTCAAAGCGGCAAGCTTTTTGGCTGAGGGTTCGCCCCCCTCGTCCGATTCTATTGCCGCTGCCACGGTAAAGGACAGCTCCTCTGCCATATAGTCGAACGCCTCGTGAAAGGTGATAACCGGAACGCCGTGTAATCCGGCGGCCTGCGCCTTTAAATCTGTATACAGCGTCTCCAAACGGCGCACATAAGCCTCGCGGTTGCTTTCAAGCTTCTCTGTGTATTGTGGGCAAAGGTTTTGAAGCGCCGCACAGATGTTGTTGACCTCAATGACGGCGTTTTTCACCGACAGCCAGATGTGTGCATTGGCTGCCGCCGTATGTGTCTTCAGCTCCCCGTCCCCATATAGCAGGCTGACACCCTCTGAGGAATCCGCCGTTTGAAGATCGGGCAGCTGGGTCAGCAGATCATCAAGAAAAGTTTCCATGCCCGCTCCGCACAACACGAGCAGATCGGCGTCTGAGAGAAGCTTTACGTCTTTTGTGAGCAAACGGTAATCGTGCAGGCAGCCGGTGTTCTGCGGGGTCATGTTTTTAACGGTGATACCGCCGATTCCGTCTGTCAGGTTCCGTGTGAAAATATAAATCGGATAAAACGTGGTAACCACCGATATCCCCTCAGTGGTTTGCGGTGTAATCGTGCAGGAGCAAAGCCCCACACAAAGACAAAGCGTCAGCGCCGCCGATAAAAGCCGAACTACTGTTTTTCGCTTTTTCATGATTCCGTAACGGTGCGCACGGCGAGCTTATACGGGAAATCAGAGCCGTTAACCCCTGACTTTACGCGGACATAATACGTTCCCGCCGAAAGGTTCATCGTAGCAGTCTGCGCCGATGTGGTGTTCCACCGCGATATAACACTTGTCAAGTCGGTTCCCTGCCCGTCGCAGAGCGCGATTATCCAACCCTCTTTAATGATGGCCTCCGTATTGCCCGGATCCACCGCATCGTGCGTAAACACCGCGCTGACATACTGTGTGTCCGTCAAGGTAAACGAATAATAGTCGTACTCGGATTCGTAATCCGTCCTGCCGTAAATCAGCGCGCCCTTGATTTCCGTATTCAGCGGCAGGGTGTCCGCCGTCTGTATCGTATTGTTCAGTTCGGTTTCCCCGTCGGCCACAGCGGTAAACGTATAGGAAATCCCGTACTCGTCTGTGCTTTGCGACAATCCTTCGGCATCTATACAGACATAGTATTTCCCCGCCGGCAAGCCCAAATTGCCGACGCTTACGGCGGCATCCTCATATGCGGCGATTCGATGGTAAAGCGCGGTCATGCCCTCATTAAAAATCTGAATGTTCCACCCGCCGGAGCCAAACTCATAGACGTGGCGCGTAAAGTTCAGCTGCAGAAATCCGTTTTCGGGCAGGGTAATGCTGAAATAGTCCTTGTCCAGCTCCAAAAACCGCGACGAAAGGCCGGCATAAGTCTGAACGCCCTCAGAAAGCGGTGTCGCCGTTTCGGGAGAATCGTTGAATTCCTGCTCGTATGATTCGCTGGCGAGATAGAAAATGTACAGGGAATACTCCACGTCGGTTTGCAGGACCGGATCGATGCTGAGCATATACCGGCCTGGCTTTAAGCCAAGATCCCCCGTGTTGATGCGTGTATCGGAGGGCTTTGAGGTAAAGCTGGAATAGGTTCTCCCGCTGAGGTCTGTAACCTCCACCAGCCAGCTCCCCCTGCTTGAGATCTGCTTGGCATGATCAAAGCTGATGATGGCCGTGCCGCTCTCGGGAATGGTGAACATATACCAGTCGCTGTCGGGGTCAACGCTCTTTTTTGAAGTTGTACCGTATACGACCGTATTGAGCGCCAGCTCAGAATAATGCGCGGGGGTGTCGTTGTATTCGTCCTCCCAATTGGCAGCCTCTGTAAATTCCGCGCAGAAGCTGTACTGATTGCCGGTGAAAACCTTCAGCGGCTGCACGCGTATGAGATAGGTTCCCGCATATACGCCGATACCCTTTGAGAGTGAATTATTTTCATATACTTTAAATTCGCTGATTGACAGCTCGCGCAGCGCGCTGCCCGATACGCCGTCAGGACGGTAAACCTGATACACGGTAACCGACCAGCCCGCGCCCGTGGTGTCCGACGCCAGTACCAAATGCGTCATCCGGACGGCAAGCTTCCCCGGCTTGTCCAAGGTGAGCAGATACTCCTCATAATCACCCGCCGAGCTCAGGTGGTTGTTGACTGCCGTGCCGGCTTTGATATACGAGGGAGCGTTGGCAACGACGCCGGCACTGCTTGCGCCGAAAGCGAAGACAGAGAACGCCGCGGCAAACAGACAAGCCGCCGCCAATATTGTGAAATTTCTGATTGTACGGGACATTATATTTCTTTCCCTTCCGCGGTGCGTTCCGCCATGACAGAACGCACAAAATCAGGCACATCCGTTATCAGCCCGTCACAGCCGAGGTCAAGCAGGCCGTTTACTATTGTCGAGGTGTTACATGTCCAGACATTGACGGTCATACCGCGCTTGTGCGCCTCGTCAATATAGTCCTCGTCAATATAGAAAAACACCGGGTGCAACGCATCACAATGCAAGGACTCTGCAAAACCGAACGGATCATCGAAAACCTTGTCAATGATAGCGCTGGCTGGATCGTAGAGCAGTCCGGTCGGCACCGAGGGTTTCAGCCTTTTAACCTCCGACAACACGTCGTCGCTAAAGCTCGAAATCAGCAGCTGATCGAGCAGCCCAAAACGGTCAACCTCCGAAAGCGTCTTTTCTACGATTCTTAAATCCCCGTCAAGCGGCGGTTTAATCTCAATATCGATGATTTTCAGCCCTTGGCAAAGCTCTAAGAATTCGCATAGCTCCGGAATTCTCTCATCCTTGAAACGGTCACTGACATACGAGCCAAAATCATAAGTGCGCAGCTCCTCAAACGTCATTTCCCGTATCAGCCCCTTGCCGTTCGAGGTAGCGTCGATATCGTAGTTGTGACAAACGACGATGCGCCCGTCCTTCGTCAGATGAACGTCATTCTCAAAGCCGTCGCATAAAAGTTCCTTGGCGCGCTTAAACGCCGCGATTGTATTTTGAGGTGCTTGTTTGTTAGCGCCTCTGTGCGCGATGACCAATGCCATATAGTTTCCCTCTCCCGATGAAATTCATGTATTTTGCTTGTCCGTAAAGCCGATGAGCCGCCCTCCGGCGTATTCGATATTCAATATGGAAAAAGCGTCCTTAAGCTGCCTCTCCATGAAGGCAAAACCATCCTTGCCGTCACAGCCCGCCGTCACGAGCAGATACCCTTTCCGGCGTTTTTGAATCGGCTGTGTACGCCCGCCCGAAAAATAGCCGGAATAGTACCTCTGGAATCTGTCTAAAAGCCCTTTAAGCGGTGCGGGGAAGGACAAATTGTAGACCGGCGAGGCAAAGACAATCAGATCCGCCGTCTCAAAAACCTCAAAGAAATCGTCTAAGTCGTTTTGTCGGCAAACGCCCTTCGGTCCGCAGGAATCGCAGCCCGTACAGGGCAGCGGATTTTCGTCATAGGCGTTCCATCGTATGACCTCGGCGTGAGGATATTCCTTTAGAAAGCTCTCCAGCAGCGCGTTCGTTTTCCCTGCTTTGCGGGCAAAGCCCTCGACGCAGAGGATGCGCTCCCGCCCGTCAGCGTTCCACTTTATTTTTGCAATAGGAGCAGACAAGATCGTCACCGCTTTCAAAAAACAGATTGGGCAGCCCCTCATCGATACTTGTGATACAGTCCGGATGGCCGCAGTGCATACCGTGCGTTGAGCGCACCGGCTTGGGGGCAGTCGCTCTGGCAGGACGTCCCTTAAAGAGGCGCGAAATCAGCGCCATTGCCGCGTAAACGCCGAACTCCTGCTGCATATAGTATTTCGCGCGGCGGTCGTTGTCGATATACTCCGGCAGTTCCGCCCCGCGCAAACACGCGTGAAGGATAATCAAATCCGGCTTTGCAGCCATGAGCAGACGTTCGTCGAGCGTATAGCGGCGCGCGGCGCGTGCAGCCTCGGCGGGTGGCAGTTCTTCGGGAGTAATACGCGTCATATAGAGCACGTCAAGCTCCTCAATCATATCTGCCAAATCGTTTTTCATCTCGCAGCGTTTTCCGTTGGCTTCCAAAACCGCCGCTATCTCCGACGGCAGCGCGCCGCCCTTCGGATCGCAGAATACAAACCGGTTACCGTTATAGACGGACAGACACCGAATAATCCCTCTCATCTCATTGAAGGAGCCCAAATCCCCGACAAAACCAATGGTCATATTGGAAATGTGGTTTTTTGTGTACCAAATCAGCCCGATGTCCCTAAGGGCTTGAACGGGCAGAGAGGCTGAAAAGTCGGCAGCGTTGAGAACGGGCACCGTCGCATATACAGACGCTGCCAGAGCCGCGCCCCTTTTCTCATGACCGACTGCGAGAATATCCCCCGCGGCGCACGCTGCTAAGATATTGTCCTTAAAGCTCTGCGCCGAATCGAACGGAAAGGGAAAAGCGGTTCCGCCAAGCCTCGTCATCGCGGCCGAAAGCACCGTTTGCGTACGCGCCTGAGGTTCGGTAAAAACCGAGAGCAGGGTTTTAGCGGCACAGTCGTTTCTGAACATGATGCTGTTGTCGCGCATTAAGCCGAGGAGCTTGATCATTTCCATCAGCTCATCACGTGAGAAATCGGAGATGTCAACGACTTTTGTGGTGCTATTCACAATATACCCTCCCATTCAGATGTCAGATGTCAGATTTAAAGGAACTCTGCGTAAAGAACCGCAAGCGGTTCTCTTTAAAAACGCTAACGCGTTTTTCGGTTGTCGATTATAAAAGGGCCGGGCGGTCACAGGTACTACTCAGGGTGTAGAACGCGCCGCTCCTGTCGCTGTCGGTGAAGCCGAGCATGATGTCGAACACATGATAGCCGAGCGCGCTGTTTGTGCGGTGGGGCGTGTGGTAACGCAGGGCGTTTGCCATATCCCAGACGCCCAGTCCGCGGCTGTTGTCGCTGTACGGGCGCGTCACGGGCACCTCCTGCCACTCGCCGCCGGCTTTCGTGATTCTGACGGGGCCGGAGAAGCCGTTGGGATCCGGCACCTGCATTGAGCCTTTTGAACCGTAAATTTCAATACGCGGATTATCGGCTCTCCAGACGTCAAAAGAAGTGATGATGGTGCCGGTCGCGCCGTTTTTAAACTGCATGACTCCCGCGATGTGCGTATCGGCTTCGACGTCCATAATCTTACCGTTTTTGGGCTTGCTCGTAATCATGCGCTGAGCAAAGGATTTCTTGGAGATCCCGCACAGCCTCTCCACGGGTCCGAGGAGGTTGACGAGCGCCGTGACGTAATACGGTCCCATGTCGAGCATCGGTCCGCCGCCCGTTTCATAATAAAACTCCGGATCGGGATGCCACGACTCGTGACCGTGACAGGTCATATAGGCCGCCGCGCCGATAGGCTCGCCGATCTCGCCGCTGTCAAGAATCTCGCGGCAGGTCTGGATACCCGCTCCGAGAAAGGTATCCGGCGCGACTCCGACGAGAAGCCCCTTCTCCCGACCGAGGTCGAACAGCTCTTTAGCGTTCTCTCTGACGACCGACATCGGCTTTTCGCTGTGGGTGTTCTTCCCCGCTTTCAGTGCCTCGATGGCTACGCCGTAGTGCTCCTTGGGGCGCGTCAGGTTGACGATGATTTCAATCTCATCGTCATTGAACGCATCATACATTGTCTTATAAACGACGGGGATGTCAAAAGCCTCGCTCGCGTGCGCCGAACGCTCGGGGATGAGATCGCAGACGCCCTTGACATCAACGATATCATTAAAAACCTCCGTGAGGTTACGCAGATAAATGGGGCTGATGTTGCCGTTTCCGATAATCGCTACCGGTACCTTTTTCATAGTGACACTCCCTCATTTATAGATTTAACTAAATTGCAAAATTATAAAATCGACGTATTTTATACTGAATTCAGCCGAATAAGACGGATTTTAGATTTATAGATTATGTATCAATGCCTTTTCGGCGTTGGCATACTGAACAAAACGGTCACTGACCGAATCGAGAAAGCCTTCGCCGTGGAAGGCGATGCGGTAACGATAACGCAGGGTTTCGCCTTGCGGGATTTCAATCGCGCCGCAAAAATACAGATTATTGGCAGCGAACAGACCGTAATTGCGAATGTGCCACGTCGTCGGGTAACGCAGATTGGTTTCGCTGTCAAATACCGCGATACCGTACTCGCTGCCCTCGGCGGTGCCCGTGTAATCGCACCAGTGGGCGGGTCTGCCCCAGCAGTCGCCCTCGCCGTCGCCGCCGTAGGAGTTCACCATACGCCCGCCGTTATTGACCTTGAATTTCTCGTTGACGCGAATCCCCAAAGGACCCGCCTCCTTGGTCGCCCCAAAGAGGACGTCGCCGTAGGATGCCTTGAAAACAATCTCAAGATCGACATAGCGGCAATTCTCCGACTGGCTGTAAAAAGTAAACGTACGGCTCTCGTCAATAACCGGTGCCCCATCCTCTTTATTTTTCCAGACGTTGTAAGCCGTAAAACTGCCGTAGGCACCTCCCGAAAGAATTTTCCCCATGCGCAAATGGCTTTCCATACCCTTTCCACCCGGCTCATTCCAAAAGTCTAAACCGTTGACGTCGCCGACCGCAATGATCAGCGAACGCTGGTGCGGGTGCTCTTTGGCGGTCAAATCGAGACGCGTATAGCCGATTCCGTTCTTGCCGAAAATAGGACCGAGATACGGCTTCGTAAAGCTGTCTGAATACACATAGGAGGTGAACCGCTTGCCGCCGATAAGCACATCAAGACTGTCGTCCTCGTGCCCGGCGCCAATCTCCACGCCTGCGCCCGGCACCGGGTCGTCACTGAGTGTCAGTTCAAGTTCCTCTCCTTTTTCAGCGGTCACGATTACAATCGCGCCGTCCTCGGCCGCCTGCGCGGGGAATATCCGCCCATCAGCGCTGACAGCGCTCCTGACGCTCTGAGGCACATCGCGCGAGGAATCGCAAAGAATTGGTTCTTCAATACAGGTTCTCTCGATATCGGCGGAAACTTTCATGCTTTTACTCCTTAAAATAGAAGATTTTAAATATTAGATGTTAGACGTTAGATTCAAAGAAATCGCGTTGCGATTTAAAATAACTCTTTGGCTTTATTAAAGGAGAGGGTGCATTCGTTTTCGAAGGAGGAGAAGACGCACTCGACGCTGATGCGTCCCCGATAAGCGGTCTTTTTAAGCGTATCGGAAAACTCTTTCAGATACCTTCCCTCGCCCAGTCCCGGGGCTTTGCGGTCCGGCTCGCTGATGTGGATGTGTTTTATCATATCATCGTTGTCTGCAAGGACCGACAGAGGTTCGCCCTCGGCATACATGTGGTATGCGTCGGCCAGCAGATACACCCCGGGCAGGGCCAAGCTCCGCACAAAATCGCTGCCCTCGGACACCTTGTTTATACAGTTCGTCTCCTTGGCGTTCAGCGGCTCCAGCACGGTCATAACACCGTACTCACCGTAAAACTCAGAGCAAATTTTCAAAAAATCTGCAAGTCTAAAAAGCCGCTCGCTTTCGGGTATTCTTTCCGGAATATTTCGCGCTTGTCCGCTGCCGAGCACGACATACTGAGCTTTAAGCGCTTTCATGCGCCGCATTGCCTCACGGACATACTCCCTGAGCGCTTTATCCGGAGTTGTAAAAAACGGCAGCGACGGCGGTACAAAGCTGTTGCACACTTCTATTTGCATCCCGCCCGACGCCGCGCGTAAAAGCTCGTCTTCGGAAAGCTCTAAAAGCGTTCCGACCGTCGCCTCGGCGAAATCAAAGCCGGTAGCCATGATATGACGGTATCCGCGTGTCAGAGCGTCATAGGCATACGCCTTTTCACCGCCGGTCTGCGGCATGAACGACGCTCCGGGAATACAACAACCGCGTCTGTACATAAAAACTCCCTTTTAGAAATTCTTTTTATCGCTGAAAAACCGGTCTGTCGTCAGATGTCCGGCAATGGCCAAATCCTTGCCTTCGATAGCCCACTGAAAACCGCGCGCCAACATAATCTCAGAATTCGGGGACTTCTCGAACACGTCGTCCGTGTGTCCCAGCGAGGTATAGAATACACGGCCGTTGCCCCAGTATTTCTTCCAGACGACCGGCATATCTACCGTGCCGTTGGAGATGTGATAATACGTCGCGATAGGAAAGCGCGTCGTCGCCAGCACCTTGACCGCCGGATCGACGTGCATATAGTACTGCTCGCTCGTCACCTGAAAATCAGACAGTCCCTCTGTGACCGGATCGTCCGTACCGGGACAGATGCTGACGGTGTATTCGATGATGCCGCCCGGATGCGACACCCAGTTGCCGCCGGTTAAAAACTGCCACTCGGTATTCTTTCTAAAAGAGTCGCACATACCGCCGTGGTTGCCTGCCATCCCGACGCCCGACGCCACGGCGTTCACGATGTTTTTCGTCCCGTCTCCGGAAAGCTCGCCGTCGGTCCAGATTGGACAGATGATGTGCATGTCGCTGAGCTTCTCAAGGTCCTCGTAAACCGTGAGCGTATCGGAAACCTCAACGGACAGCCCCAATTCCTTAAGCAGCCTCTTAAACCTTTTTGCGACCTTGTCAGGCTCATGCCCGTTCCATCCGCCTTTAACAATGAGCGCTTTTTTCATGCAGACGCCCCCTTTTTACAAAATTGGCTATACATTAAGATTATAGAATCATTTCAACAAAAAGTCAATAAAGAAACGCCGTTTTAGACGGCGTTCTTTTAGAAATCAGATATCAGACGTCAAATGACAGATGTTTAATAAGGCTTTGCGCTTTTCACAGATGTATATTGCCCGTAGACTCTTGTGCCGTTTACCGTCCTATACGCCCTGACCTTATAATAATATGTTTTATTCTTTGTCAGTCCCGTATTGGTATAGGAGGCGGATGTCGTCGTCTTGACAGCCGTATAGGTGCCGCCGCTCGACGTCGCGCGGTAGACCGTGTAGCCGGTCGCGCCCGAAACGGCTTTCCAAGATGTTTTGACGCTCGTACTGCTCGCTTTCACAGCAGTGAAGGAACCCGGCACGGCGGGGACAGGTTTTGCAGAGACAATCGCCGAATACCCGCTGTAATATTTTGTATTGCCGACGGTCTTATATGCCTTGACCTTGTAGTAATACGTCTTGCCCGCAGCGCGGGAGGTGTCTGTAAAGCTCGTTGAGGTTGTCGCTTTCAGGTAGCTGTACGTTCCCGTCTTTGACGACGCGCGGTAGACGGCGTAGCCGGTCGCGCCGGACACCGCCGTCCAGCTGACCTTGATGCTGTTATACGACGCGGAAACGGCCTTGACGGAGACGGGAGTGGGTGTTGCCGCCTTGGCATATACAATAGCTGAATAACCACTATAATACTTCGTATCGCCGATGGTCTTATATGCCCTGACCTTGTAATAATACGCTGCACCTGTTTTCAGGGAGATATCGGTGACGCTCGTTGCGGTCGTCCCTTTCAAGCAGGTATACGTCCCGTCCTTAGTCGCCGAACGGTAGACGGCGTAGCCGGTCGCGCCGGACACGGCTGTCCAGCTGATTCTTATGCTGTTGTAGGAAGCGGATGCCGCCTTAACGCCCGTCGGTGTTTTGGGGATAACCGTCACGGTGCAAGCCGCGGTTTGCCCGCTGCCGTCTTTTGCCTTGCAAGTTATCGTCGCCTTGCCGACCGCCTTTGCCGTCACAAGGCCGGATGACGATACCGT
>CAZEXA010000047.1:0-1475 GCA_964516565.1 uncultured Eubacteriales bacterium
CCGGTTGCAATCAGCAACCGGTTAAAATTTGCCTAACTATTTTTGTACAATATTGTTTTGAACCGTTTGTAGGCGTCCTCCCAAGCAGCGATGTCCTTCGGCTGATAAACCTTGAGGTTTTCGCCGTCGGCGATGATTTTTCTTGCTTCGGCGATATCTTTAATATCCCCCGAGGCGATGAGCTGGACGGCGATGTTGCCGAGCACCGTCGCCTCGACGGGGCCGCCCAGCACCGTGACCGCGCAGGCGTCGGCGGTCATTTGGCAGAGCAAACCGTCCTTGGTGCCCCCGCCGACGACATGAATCTTATCGTATTCTTTGCCCGTACATTTTTTGATGCCGTCAAACGTATAACGGTATTTAAGAGCGAGACTCTCATAGATGCAGCGCATAATTTCACCGACCGTCCGCGGAACATATTGACCGGTGCGTTCGCAGTATTTTTGCACGCGCTCCGGGATATCGCCCATGGCGGTGAATTCGGGGGCGTCCGGGTCGATAAAGCAGGCAAACGGTTTCGTTCCCAGCGCCTCGCGCTCAAGGTCGGCATAGGAATAGCTCTCCCCTGCGCGTCCCCAGTGGCGGCGGCTTTCCTGAATGAGCCACAGACCGCAGATATTCTTTAAGAAGGCGGTCGAATAATTATAGCCGCCTTCGTTGGTGACATTGAGCGCTTTGGAATGCTCGTTTATAATCGGCGCGTCCACCTCGGTGCCGAACAACGACCAGGTGCCGCAGCTGATGAAGATGAAATCCTTTTCGGGCGACGGAACGGCGGTGACCGCGCTCTGCGTATCGTGCGAGGCGCAGAGAATAACCTTCGCCTTCGGAATACCCAGCTCCGCTGAGAGGTCGTCGGTCAGCTCACCGACGGTTTCGCCGGGTTTTTTAATTTCGGGAAGAAGCGTTTTAGAGAAGCCGAATGCTTCGAGAATTTCCTTTGACCAGTCGTGCGCCTTAAGATCAACCATCTGAGAAGTCGTGGCGATAGAGTATTCGGCAGCCATTTGACCGGTGAGCATATAATTAAACAGGTCGGGGGTAAACAGCAGCTTATCGGCATTTTCAAGGATGTGCGGACGGTTCAGCTTTAAGGAAAGCAGCTGGAACAGTGTATTGAATTCCATAAACTGGATGCCGGTGATATCGTAGATTCTGTCCAGCGGCATAAACGCCCCGGACTTTTCAATCATCCCGTTGTTGCGCTTGTCGCGGTAGTGAACGGGGTTTTCGAGCAGCGCGCCGTCCCTGCCGACAAGGCCAAAATCCACGCCCCAGGTGTCGATGCCGACACTCGAGAATCCCCCCGCGCGGTGCGCGAGCAGCAGCCCCTGCTTAATCTCATGAAACAACCGTAAGGTATCCCAATAGACCGTGCCGTTTACGGTAACCGGTTCGTTCGGGAAACGGTGTACCTCCTCGAGCGTGATGGTTTTGCCGTCGAATATTCCTAAAATCGCGCGGCCGCTTGAGGC
>CAZEXA010000047.1:1575-17616 GCA_964516565.1 uncultured Eubacteriales bacterium
TGGATGATGGCGGCGTCGCGGTGGTTGGCGGCGATTTCGGGAATTGAGCGGATCTTCGCCTCGTCCATAATGATGGAATCGCACTGGACATGCGCCTTACAGCGGCTGTTGCCGACGGCGCGCGGATAAAATATCTGCTCAGAATGGTCTCTGGCGACAGAACGCGAAATAATCTGCGCCGAGGAATCCTCGCCGTCAAGGTTGACGGTCATGTCGGAGCGTGCGTACTGCCTGCCGTGGGTCATAAGCCGTTCGAGCACCAGCAACGACGCGCCCGCCTTGAGATGCGCGGTCGTTTCGCGCACCGTCGAGTCAACCCCCTTGATCTGCACCATTTCCATCTCGCAGTAGGCGCCTTCCTCCATTTCGACCTCGGTGGTCGGATTGAGGACACGCTCTCCCGTGCCCTCGCCGGCGCCGTAGTGCTTTTCAATATATTTCACACGCGCATTTTTGCCGATATGGAAGCGGTGAATCCCGTCATGCTCGCTTTTATCGCTCCCGGCGTTGTGAATACCGCAGCCGGCAACGATGAGTACGTCAGCATTGTCGCCGATATAGAAATCGTTGTAGACAAGGTCGTTGATTCCGGTTTTTGAAATGATGACCGGAATGTGTACGCTCTCGTTTTTTGTGTTTTCCTTTATAATGATGTCGATACCGGGCTTGTCCGTCTTCGGCTCGATAAGGATGTTTTCGGTCGAGCGGCGGCCGAACCCCGTACCGTCCTTGCGGATGTTGTAGGCGCCCTGGGGAATTTCGTGAAGATCGGCGACAGCGCCGAGGAGCGTATAATCGGTGTCCGTCAAATTAGCCATGGCTGCTTCCCCTTTCCTGCGCTCGTTTTCCCGGCTTGCGAAATGAACACTGATTGTCAAGCTCCGCTATCAGTTCAGGAAAGACGACCGCCTCAGGGCCGTCGGAGGCGATTTTCCCGCCGGAAACGACGGCGATCCTATCGGCAATCTTCATAATCCGTTCCTGGTGGGAGATAATAATCACGCTTTCACGGCGCTTTTTGCTGATATTCTTGAAACTTTCGACGAGCATGGTAAAGCTCCAGAGGTCGATACCGGCCTCCGGTTCATCATAGATTGCCAGCTTCAGAGGACGTGCCATCAGCGTGGCTATCTCGATTCTTTTAATCTCGCCGCCGGAGAGTGACGAATCGACTTCTCGTCCCATATAGTCCTTCGAGCAGAGCCCGACGCTCGTCAAATACGCGCAGCACTCGTCCTCAGGCAGCTCGCCGCCGTGGGCGATGCTGAGCAGCCTGTTGACCGTCAACCCCTTAAAGCGCGGTGGATGCTGAAAGGCGTAGCCGATACCCATCCGCGCCCGTTCAGTGACGGAGAGAGCCGTAATGTCCTCACCGTCAAAAAAGATTTGCCCCGACGTCGGGGTTAAAATCCCCATCATCAACTTGGCGAGCGTCGATTTGCCGCCGCCGTTAGGTCCGGTCAGCACCAGAAACTCACCGTCGGCGACCTTTAGGTCTACCCCGCTGACGATATCGACACTTTTGCCCTCGTCGCTGATTTCATAAGATACATTTTTTAATTCCAACATTTTTTTCACCATCCCTAATTATATATGATTTATAACGATTATCAATAGTAATGGCAAATTTTTCTTGTCAATTTCAAAATACAATGATATAATAAAACTTAGTAATATATAGGCAGTCGGCAACAAGGATAGGAGAGATGACAGTATGATGAGAACAGGTGGGTATCATGAGAGCGAGCTGTCCAGAGATCAGCTCGAAATGATCCTTGAAAACACCATCACAGGCATGGCCGTTGTCGCGCCGCTGCCGAATACCGTCAAGCTTGTCTATACAAACGACGGGTTTTTCGATATGTTCGGCTATACGCGTGAAGAGTACGAAACCCTCGATGACGCAACGCTATTTAACCTTATTTACTATGAGGATTTCATACAGATCATCGGCCTTGTCAAGAGCGGGGCGAACGCCCTGTATCAGATGCAGCGCTTTGAGTGCCGCTTTCGAAAAAAGACGGGTGAAGAGTCTTATGCGCTTGTTTATGCGCGGTGCATTCCGTCGGAAGAGTACGGCATCTATTTTGTATGCAACCTGATTGACATAAGCGAGCTTAAAAAAACCCAGAACAGTCTGCAAAAAGCTACCGAAAAGTATGAGATACTGGAGGAAATTTCCAACGACATTTTGTTTGAGTATGATGTCGCCACCGACATCCTCGAGTGCTCCTACAAGATTAAAAAGCTGCTGCACCGTTCCCCGGTTGTTGAAAACGCGATTGAAACCATTACTTACAGCGAGCTTGTCGATCACCGCGACGTGCCGATTATCCTCGAAAACGTCAGCAACGCGTTATCCGGCAAGCGCACCAATATCTTTGATTTCCGCTTAAAGAACGAACGCGGCGACGACATTTGGTATACTGCCACGTTTACCACTATTTATAACCATGCGGGCGAGGCAACGCGCTTCATCGGCAAGCTGACCAACGTTGACCGCATCAAACGCGAAAAGACGCGTCTTATGGCGCAGGCGCAGACTGATCCGCTCACCGGCTTCTATAACAAGATTTCCACGGGTCTTAAGATCAATGAGATCATTCAGAGCAAGGACGATTTGCGTCCGGGCGCGCTGTTCCTCATCGATATTGATAATTTCAAGACCGTCAACGACACCTACGGCCATATTGAGGGTGACCATTTTCTTATCAACGTAGCGAGTAAGCTCAAAAACCTATTCCGCAGTATGGACATTCTCGGGCGCGTCGGCGGCGACGAAATGGTACTGTTCATTGACGACATCAATTCAGACACGGCGGCATCCAAGGCAAAGGAAATCTGCAAGCTGTTCACCGAAATCCGTCTGGAATCGGACGAGAACTATCAGGTTTCTTGCAGCATCGGTATCGCGATGTGGCCTGACAACGGCGGCTCGTATACCGAGCTTTTCACACGGGCCGATGAGGCGATGTACAAGGCGAAGTCCAACGGCAAAAACAACTATGAATTTTATGGCATCTGAAGAATTCCGCGAGCAATATCCGGTTTTCCTCTACAGGGACTACACTCTCAGAAAAAGTGAAACCACCATCACGTTGGCCTTCAATTTTACCATTGAAGGCCTGTGTGATTTTTCGCCCGAAATCCGTATAGAAACAGGCGGCCGCCCGCTTGTCGGCGTTTTCGACAGCGACTCGGCGAAACGGATTGTTTTCGCCTTAGGGCTTGTCGAGGCGGTCAGCTATATGAAGCCTGTCTGCCCAAAGACCGTGAGAGTGTTATGCGGCGCGCTAAGCGGTGAGGAAAAGCTGTGGTTCAAAAAGCTGTGGTATAACGGACTCGGTGAGTTTTTCTTTATCAACAGCCTTCATCTGTCCTTTGATGAGTTTGTTGACATCGAGGCTCCCGAAGACGACGTTAAGCCGAAGGATACTTTCGTATCTGCCGGGTTCCATCTGATTCCCATCGGCGGTGGCAAGGACAGCTGCGTCACCGCCTCATTGCTTAGAGAGCAAAACAATTTGTTTTTCACGGTCAACGACCAACAGGCGCGTACCGACTGTATCAAAGCAGCCGGGTACGGCGACGGCTCGGTCATCAGGACGTACAGAACCATCGACAGCCGCCTGCTCGACCTGAATAAACGCGGTTTTTTGAACGGACACACGCCGTTTTCGGCTATCGTCGCGTTTTTGTCGCTGTACTGTGCGTATATTTTCGGCTGTGAGGACATCGTATTATCAAATGAGGCCAGCGCCAACGAGGGCAACATTGGCAAGGTCAACCATCAGTACTCGAAATCCTTTGAATTCGAGCGGGATTTCAATATGTACACGCACAACTATATCACACAAGACATACGCTATTTCAGTCTGCTTCGTCCATTTAATGAGCTTCAAATCGCGAAATACTTTGCCGATGAAAAACAGTTCCATTCCGTGTTCAGGAGCTGCAATAAGGGCTCTAAACAAAACATCTGGTGCTGTGCCTGTCCCAAATGCCTGTTCGTGTACGGCATTCTTTCCCCGTTTTTGACCGACGGGGAGCTGTCGGCGGTATTCCCCGAAAATCTCTTCGACAAGGAATTGCTGCTCAAGGATTTCAAGGGGCTTTTAGGCCGCCTGCCCGTAAAGCCCTTTGAGTGCGTCGGAACGGCTTCGGAATACCTCGCGGCGGTGGCAATGAAAACCGAACAGCTGAAAGCCGAAGGTAAACCGCTCCCCCCGCTGCTCCGGTACCTGTCCGAAACCACCGATACAAGGGCGTGCGCGGCGGCGGGCAAGCCGCTTTTGTCTGCCTTTAATGAGGAGCATCTTGTCCCTGAAAAACTCATAAACGCCGTAAAGGAGATGCAGAGCGTTGTCGCTGCCGATAATTAATTACCTCAAAGACAAAAACATACTGATTCTCGGCTTCGGGCGCGAGGGAAAATCCACGCTCCGCTTCCTCAGAAAGCATCTGCCGGATAAAACGCTGACCATCGCTGATATAGAAGCCGTAACGGTCGGCGACCCGCTCGTCACGGTCATTTCCGGCGACGGGTATCTGTCAAGCATCGGCGCGTTTGACCTCATCATCAAGGCGCCGGGCATTCCGTCGGCTTCTATCATGGTGCCCAAAGGCGTGGAAATCACCTGTCAGCTCGATCTGTTCCTGCGCTTTTTTGGCGTCACGACCGTTGGTATCACCGGCACAAAGGGCAAAACGACGACCTCCACGCTGATTCACGCGATGCTGAAAAGCGCAGGCAAAAACGCCGCACTGCTCGGCAACGTCGGCGTGCCGGTCTTTGACATACCCGACGGCACCGAAATCGCCGTCGTCGAGATGTCCTGCAACCAGCTTGAGTTTACCAAAGCCTCCCCGCATATCGCGGTGCTCGTCAACCTTTACGAGGACCACCTTGAACACTACAAAGACGGTTTTGACGGCTACGCCCGCGCCAAGCTTAATATCACGCGCTTTCAGACGAAGGCGGACTATTTTATCTATAATCCCGAGCAGACCGATGAGCGGATACCCGACCTCGCCGCTGTATCGGGCGGCACCGTTGTCGCCGTACCGTTTTCAAAAGCGGTCAAGGACCCGTTTCTTTTAGAGCTTCAGCAATCGACCGCGTACCTGCTCGGCGAGCACAGCCGTCAGAACCTCGGCTACGCCCACGCCGCCGTCCGCCTTTGCGGCGTATCGGACGACGCCATGCGCGCCGCAATAAAAGCCTTCACGGGCATCGCGCACCGCCTCGAGTATGTCGGCATTTTCGGGGGCATTATCTTTTACAACGACAGCATCGCCACGGTACCGACCGCTGTAATCAACGCGGTCAATTCCATAGGAAATGTGAGCACGCTGATTTTCGGCGGGCTTGACCGCGGCATCGACTACACCCCGTTGATTTCATTTCTCGTTGACGGAAAAATCAAAAATCTCGTCGGTCTGCCCGAAACAGGGCATACCATCCTTGCCGCGCTTAAGGAAAGCGGCTGTCCCTCTTCAATGTTTCCTGTTGACGACATGGAGACGGCAGTCAAAATTACTTACGAAAAAACACCGCGGGGGAAAACCTGTTTGTTTTCGCCCGCGGCAGCCAGCTATAATCGCTATAAGAATTTTGAAGAAAAAGGATCTCATTTTAAGGACTGCGTAAATATGTTTAGTCCAAAATCGTAGTATGTCCATTGGCGCAGAGTTCGATACACATAGCGTCCAGCGCGTCAATCACACCGTCGGCGTTTACGTCGGCGGCATATTTTTGTGCCGTACCGACAGCAGAATCCTCAAATGTATAGGCGTTTACCGCCGCGCTTTGAGCGTACCACGCGTCAAGCCAGTCTACCGCGCCGTCTCCCGAGCAGTCGCCCGCCATGACAAGGTAGTACGGCTCGCTGCCGAACCCCGCCGATTCCGGAAAAATCGCGGCGGTGTATCCCGTATAGACCGGATAGCCCTTCTGAATTCCGCCGGCGATGAGGGTACTATCGACATACAGCGAGGGTGTTGACCCAAAGGCGCTGCGGCAGGCATCTGCGGCGGCAAACAAATCGCTGTTTGCGCTGAAGAGCGTCAAATACCGTGCCGCGCCTGCGGTTACCATACCGGGCAAAGCGGCAGAGCGTACATAGATGTCAAACGTGAATGATGTTGTGACGACAGTCATATCCGCTGCATACTGACGGTTAAGAACAGTCATGACAGAACGCCCGATGCCGACGGTCCGTACTTTGCCGTCCTCGATGGCTGCGACTTTCTCATCGGAGGAGGAGAAAACGGTCAGCCGTTGTGTCGGATACGGCGACGGAATGTCGGTATACGCCGCGCAGTCCACAAGCACATTCTTTGCGTAAAACTGGTCCGTTTGAGGGAATTTCAAAGGATTATCCGCACCCGGCTCGGCGCAGAGCGCACCCGCGTACCCAAAAGCGGTCACGGCGAAAACCGGGCGTTCAAAAAGCGCCGACCAGCTCCAGCCGCCCGTAGCCGTCAGAGAGGCGTAAGCGTCCTGTGTGCTTGCGTTTGCCGCCTGTACGGCGGTAATATCGGTGGTATACTCATAGGGAGAAACGGGCAGAGACGCCGAGATAACGGCCTTTTGAGCGACACCCGCCGCACAGCAGCTTAAAACGCTTGTCCTTCTCAACATACAGGCAAAGGACGCCTTAAAGAGCGCGGCGCTTTCGGACGTGACCGAAAGTGAACCATCGGTCAGCGTCGCGCGGATGACGCTGCCCTCGGGATTCTCTGTCCCGGCAGCCGTACAGGCGACGGCGCCCGCGCCGTAGAAGTACGCGCCCTCACCCTTCACCCCTACATTGCCGCTGAAAAGGCAGGTGTCGAGCGTCAGGTTGTTTCCGTAGTTGTACCCGAGAATACCGCCGGCATAGATGTAACCGCCGTTTTCCGCTGTCTGATTTCCGTTTGACAGGCAGCCGGTTACGCCCAAAGACGCTGTTTCTGTCACGGCGCGGCCGACAATTCCGCCGGAATACACGGTTTGCGCGGAGGTGACAGGCGTCTGCTCATCCGTACTTACCGTACCGAAAAAGCCGCAGTCGGCTACTGTGACCGTTCCGGTGCCGCCGCAAAAGCCGGAGACGCCTCCGGCGGCGGTATAGGTCGCGCCAATAGGCGGCATCCCGTCGGGGGAACGACCGTGCAGCGTAAGCGCTCCGGTAAAGGAGCAAGCAGAAAGAAAGGCCGAGGCAGAGTCCGCCACAAAGATTTTCCCTGTGATGCCGCTGCCGCAAAGCGCCCTCGTACCGCCGCTAAGCAAGCGTCCGCAAAGCGTCATGTCTCCCGCGGCCTCACATTTGTCGATATAGCCGGAGGTCAAGAAACCGACCAGTCCTCCGCCGTTCATATTGAGCACATCCGTAGATGCCGCATCAGCCAGCGCCGAAAGATTCAGCGTGCAGTCCGACCGGCAGGAGGTAAGTGAGGTATTGCCTAATAACCCGGCGATACCGCCCGCGTTCAGCGTGAGAGACGCGGATGTTTCAACCGAATATACCATACCCTCGGCGGGTGAAATCGAACCGCTTGTGAGACAATCCGAAAAATCGCTGTCAGAAAGACTTCCGGCAAACGCGCCGAGATTTAACGTCACACTGCCGGAAAACACCGACAGACCCGTACAATTAAGCTTCGCTGTACACCTGAACGCGTTGACCCCGGACGCCTCTCCGAAAAAGGCACCCGCGGAAATTTCCGAAAAGGTACCTGCCGCGGTGCCGGTAAAGCCACCCGTAAGCGTTAACGCAACGCCGCAGTTCTGCACGACCGAATCGGTACAAAACCCCGCCAGCCCCCCGACGGCAAGCCTGCAGGCGGTAAAAGTACACGCTAAGTTAAAAGACGCATCCAAATTTAGATTGCGTATGGCGGCGTCCTGTAAAAAGGCGAACATGCCGAAAGAGACCAAACCGGCATCAAGCATTCCACTTGCCGCAATTTTAATATTGGTGATCGCGTGGTCGTTTCCGACCAGCACCGCACAGAATGGCTGCTCGGCGGTCCCAATGGGGACAAAACCGCCCTCGAAAAGACCGCCTGCTTCATACGCGGAATCGGGAACGGCAATGTCATTTGCCAGAAGAAAAGTTGTCCCGGTGCCCCAGTTCTCGGGATTACAAAGCAGCTCCTTTATGTCTGCGGCGCTGAACAGCCTAAGCGTACCGCCCGCGTATACGGGCAGCATCAGCGGCAGTCCTAAGAGGCAAAGCGCCAAGACCACCGGTAAAAGCTTACAGCGGATAATCCTGGTCAATCATTTTCCTCCCGAACCTTTTTGAGTACTTCCTCCGGAATGGCCTCTCCGTGTTTAACAACCAAAATACTGAGAATAGATAGGGCAAAGCATATCGGGCAATAGACAAACAGCGACATATAGGTACCCGTCAGCATACGCACCATACCATAAAGGATAGGCGTAGCAATCTGTGCCGAAAAGGTGGCGGTATAGTAATAGCCCGTGAACGTGCCGATTTTCTCGACACCGCCGATCTCCAGAACCAGCGGCAACGTATTGACCGTGATAAACATATTGGCGGCGCCGCCGACAATCAGGGCGACCCATACAAGAACCAATCCCTGCCCCGTGATCTGCTGGACGGCAAGATATGCGATGAAAGCCGTGAGAAACGCGGCAAGGCCGATCATGATGGTCTTTTTCCTGCCGAGCTTCTTCCCCGCAATGCCGGCGGGAATGGCTGCAAGCGCCGAGCATAGACCGAAGACCGCCATCATGATGGTCGCCTGAGCGGTCGTCTTGCCGAGAACTTCATAAGCAAAAAGCGCGAAGAACGTCGAAATGGCGTTGGAGCCGCAGAACAAGAAGAATAACCCGACGAGCATGAAAACAAGGCTCTTTCTCTCCTTGGAAGAGAGCTTTATCGCTTTGCGTTCCGCTTTTTCCTTTGCTTTTTGTGCCTTGATTTCCGCTTGAATGTTCATTTCGGCGGTGTTCTGGATGTGGATACTGGTATCCGGCTCCTTGACCTTAAACAGCAGCACAAGCATACCGGCGACCATGATGACTGAGCCGATTAAGAACACATAGGGGAAAGACTCCTGCTCGTCGTAATTCCCCTTGCCGTAGATGGCGTTCATAACCATGACGACCGGCGTGCCGACGACCAGACCGATAAGACCGCCGATGCCGCCCATCAGGTTGATGACGGCGTTACCCTCGCTGCGCAGAGAGGGCGGCGTTAAATCCGGCATCAGCGCAACGACCGGCGCCCGCCACAGCGACATGACGAAAACAAAGAGAATGATACATATCATCGTCGCGGGCAGGTTGTTGGTCAGCGCAACGAGCGGAATGAGTGCGAAAATGACTGCGGAAATCGGTGCG
Source organism: uncultured Eubacteriales bacterium (assembly GCA_964516565.1). GTDB lineage: Bacteria > Bacillota > Clostridia > Oscillospirales > Acutalibacteraceae > DTU089. The sequence continues at coordinate 10,931 of CAZEXA010000047.1, forward strand.
CAGGTCACAATGAACGGACGGCGCTTGCCGAGCTTTGAGTGGCAGCGGTCGGACAGCTTGCCGAACGTCGGCTGAAAAATGACGCCGAAAATATTGTCGAAGGTCATGATGACACCGATAAATAGCGGTACCAGCGTGATGCCGCCCGCGGCGGTCGAAACGTTATTACCGCTGGCCTTTGCGAATTCGGCAAGAGCGGGGAAAAGCGTGTTGAGATGAGCGCTCCACGAAGTCACCAGATCGCTTTCGGTCAGAAGACGGTTGAGCATCTTCGTTATGTACGGGTCATAGATCGCCCACGCGATTGACGACGCGAGAAATCCGAATCCGATCAGTATCGTTTTCCCGTAGTTGAGTTTGAGTTTTTCAGCCAAAACGAGACCCCCTGTTAGATATTAGATTTTAGATGTTAGATATTAGACATTCAAGATATCTACATTTATAATAATTATAACATTACAGAAAGAAAAACACAACCTTTTTTCAGGTTGTGTTTCTTGCTTTATTCTAAAAGAAGCCTCTCGTTTGGTAATTATATGTAAATAATGTCAACGAACTGTAATGAAATTGTAATGCAATAGATACTCCTTTTTTAAGAAATGCGTATATAATGATACCGCAAATCGAAAACGCACAAGAGGAGATATCTTTATGAAAAACTTTCGAAAAAATCTTACCGCCCTACTTCTTGTCTTTTGCGTTCTGCTCTGCGCAGTGTCCGCAGGATGTACGCTTAAGAAGGATTCCGAAAACTCGGGCATGCTGAAATCCGATTCGCTGAAGCTTTCCTCTTTCACGCCGCTGGGGAAAGATATCGTGAAAACGCTGTTTGAAAAAATCCCGGGCAGTGAAGACAAAACGACTGTTACAGGAGCATATGACCTTGACGGAGACGGCAAGGACGAGTCTGTCAGCCTTACTTTCGTAAGTTGCCTGAACGATGGCAAAAGTGTTTTGAACATAAACGGGTCGAAAATTACCACTGACAGCTTTTTTGCAATCTCCGGCGTATATGTGGTGGATCTTGACCATAACGACAAAACCAAAGAACTGGCCGTCTGTGATTACCAGATGGATGATGATATTTATACCTTCTTTTACCGTTACGACGGCACGCTGAAGTCCATCGGCAAAATTTACGGCGGACTGTCGGAAGACCTCGGCGAGAATTATACAACGCTTTCCGTCTACAATTATGCCATTCAGACGAACAAAGAAGGCCTTCTGATCCCCCGCCTCGGAATTATGGAGTATACCGAAACCCCAATCGTCATCGCGGTCAGCCGCTTTGAAGACGGAGCTTTTAAGGAGCTCAGCCTCGACATGAGCGGCGTCTATAAAAAAAGCTATACGCTTTCAAAGGATATAAAGCCCTACTTTGAGGAAATGGCGTCAGCGCCCACAGGTTTTTCGCCGCAGTTCAATGACTCCGACATCATTACCCTAAAAAAAGGCGCGACGATACGCTTCCAAAAAATCAGCAATTCACTCGGGGATTCCTACAGCTCCTTTGTCACCCTTTCAGACGGAAAAACTGGAATGCTCTATTTCTTCGTACACCCGTAACAGGAAAACTTTACTAAACACCCAAAGCATGAATACTCACAAAACAGGAAGGCCGCTCTTTCGAGCGGTCTTCCTGTTTTGTTAGATAATGAACTTATTTCATATTCAATATTCCCGTATCTCTTGCCATTTTGATTTTAATATAGTATAACTATATTCGTGCGAAGCACCCTAGTCCCTAGTCCCTATCCACTAGCCGCTAAAATACCCGCACTCCAAAATATCCTCACTGAAAAATTCGAAGTCGTGCTTTTCCTCATCGGTCTTGTACCGTCCGACTGCGTCGGGGCGCATTTCGATTTTTGCCATGGGCATTCCTAAAAAGCCTTCAAGTTTTTTCAGTGTTTCGTCCTGCTTTAGCACCATGTCCTCAAAACGCAGGGACAACAGATGTTTCGGCGCGGGGGTCGCCTTCATCAGCTCGCGCTGGTATTTCCAGCTGATGGCGCGTTTTTCGCGGATGTCATCAGTTTCGGGGTAGTCGATACCAAAATCATGGAGGTCGTCGGTGACGTGTCCTGAAAGGATGCAGTCACGCGGGTCGCGCACCCAGTGGACACAGTAAATATCCGGAAACATTTTGAGTATCCACGGATAGCAAAGCGTGGTTTCGGGGATTTTCCAGCCCTTGTTTTCAGCGGGTGACGAGAGCACTGACGACAGGTATTCTTCTATGAGCTTTTGAAACGCTCTGTCCGGCTCACGGTTTAAAACATTTGAAAAGTCCCAGAAAAGACCGCCTGAAAAGTTTATATACCGGCCGAAAATGCGGCACGCCTCGTACATTTTTTCCGGCGGGACAAGGTCCCACGAGCGGTTGAGCGGCTCGCCCATATAGACACCGCTGTCCGACAGCGTCTGTGAGAGGGCGCGGGTGCCCGAGTGTCCCCGCCCGATAACGGTTACAAGCATATACTTCCTCCATCAACCCAAAAGATAATTAATTCTACCATTACTGCTTCTGCGTTGCAAGTATCAATCGAGGTTTTTTATGGAACACATTTTTGCCTTTACCCCGCTTCATGACGACGAGCGCGCGCGCCTTAACGGACGCCGGGGTGCCGTGCTTTGGTTTACGGGACTGTCAGGCTCCGGAAAATCGACGATAGCCGCCATGACCGAACGCCTGCTGCTCGAAAAATGCGTGCCGGCTTATCTGCTCGACGGCGACAATGTCCGTTTGGGCTTAAACGCCGACCTCGGGTTTTCGAGGGAGGACCGGGCGGAGAATATCCGCCGGCTCGGACACGTCGCCGCGCTTTTCGCGCACAGCGGGACCATCTGCCTCGTCAGCGCGATTTCGCCGTTTGCCGCCGACCGAGAAAAGGCGCAAAAGGCTGCCGCCGCTTTTCGGTGCCCGTTCGTGGAAATTTTTGTCGATACCCCTTTAGAGGAGTGTATCCGGCGCGATACAAAAGGGCTTTACGCCAAGGCGCAAAAAGGAGAAATTTCTGAGTTTACCGGCGTTTCCTCGCCGTATGAACCCCCCTTTGATTCGGATATTGTCCTTCGTACCTTGGAGACATCCCCTGCCGAGGCGGCATCGCTGGTGGTTGGGTATATCGATGCGCTGGGTGGGCTTCCCGCCATGCTGCCCGTTCTTTGCGCGGCGGCGCGCGCGGCGGGCGATAAGATTATGGATATCTACCGTCAGGACTTTAAAGTCAGCTATAAGGACGACCGCACGCCGTTGACCGAGGCGGATACTGCCGCCGACCTCCTTATCCGACAGGAGCTGTCAAAGCGGTATCCCGACTGTGCCGTTCTCTCCGAAGAGAGCACCGACGATCCGTCAAGGCTCAAAAACCCACGCTGCTTTATTGTCGATCCGCTTGACGGCACCAAGGAGTTTGTGAAAAAGAACGGCGAATTTACCGTTAACATTGCTTTCACCTACGGCGGCAGAAGCATCGCGGGCGTCGTCTATGCCCCGGCACAGGACAGGCTGTACTACGCCGCCAAAGGGCTTGGCGCCTACGCCTGTACCGGCGAGAGCATCTGCTTCGCCGAAAAGGACAGAATCCATGTGTCCGGTCGGCTCGAAGCTTTACGCATCGTAACAAGCCGCTCACACCTCGACGAGGAGACAACCGCACTTCTTAAACGCAACAAGGAAAAAATCGCCGAAACGATCGGCATTGGCTCGTCGCTCAAGGGCTGCCGTATTGCCGAGGGCTGTGCGGAGGGCTACTACCGCCCGGGCTGCACCATGGAATGGGACACCGCCGCCATGCAGTGCGTCGTCGAGGAGGCCGGCGGTCTTTTTTTGCAGCTTGACGATACGGTCATGCGGTACAACCGCATAAACACCGTCAACGACAAGGGTTTTTATATACTGAACAGCGCCGACAACGCGCTGCACAACAAATAGGTGAAAAAACGATGACACATTTAGACAGTCTTGAGAGCAACAGCATTCACATCCTGCGCGAGGCGTACAGCCGCTTCGGCAGCCTGTGTATGCTCTGGTCCATCGGCAAGGATTCCACGGTGCTTCTCTGCCTTGCGCGCAAGGCGTTTTTCGGCCATGTGCCGTTTCCGCTCGTCCATATCGACACCCACTATAAGATTCCGGAAATGATAGAATACCGCGACCGTCTGGCGCGCGAGTGGCATCTTGACATGATTTACGGCGAAAACACCGCGGCGCTGAAAAATAAACAGACCTTTCCTGACGGCAACGCGACGCGTATCGAATGCTGCAAAAACCTGAAAACCGAGGCGCTGAAGAATACCCTTTCCGGCGAGTGGCCGCGCTTTCGCATGAACCACATAACGGGGCAGTACGAGATTGATAAGAACACGGAGCCGTACACCGGCGTCATTGTCGGCATCCGCGCCGACGAGGAGGGAAGCCGTTCTAAGGAACGCTATTTCTCCCCGCGTGACAAGAACAACGACTGGGATGTCGGCGATCAACCGCCTGAGTTCTGGGGACAATATAAAACCGATTTCAAACCGGGTACCCATATCCGTATCCATCCCCTTCTCGACTGGACCGAGCTTGACGTCTGGGAATACATCGCCCGCGAGAACGTGCCGGTCGTCTCGCTCTATTTTAATCAGGGAGAGGGACGGCGCTACCGCTCGCTCGGCTGTTGGCCGTGTACAAACCCCGTCGAGTCCGAAGCGCGTAATCTACAGGAGATTATCGAGGAGCTGAAAACCGGCAAATTCAAAAATGTCGCCGAGCGCTCGGGACGCGAGCAGGACAAGGAAGACGGCGGCGGGCTTGAGGAGCTGCGGAAGGACGGGTATATGTAAAAACTAAAAGCTTTAGCTTTTAGTTTTTACAGTGAAGAGTTAAGAGTGAAGAGTTAAGAGTGTCGGGTGGGGCAATGCCCCACACCCCAACAGATTTTCACTTTTCTCTCGAACGAAAGTGAGATTTTAATGGACAGGGAAATGAACATCGTCATCGTCGGGCACGTCGATCACGGCAAAAGTACGGTCATCGGGCGGCTTCTCGCCGACACCGGCTCGCTGCCCGACGGTAAGCTTGAACAGATACGGGAGCTGTGCCGGCGCACCGACAAACCGTTTGAGTACGCCTTTCTGCTCGACGCGCTCAAGGACGAGCGCGCTCAGGGTATTACGATTGACGTTGCGCGCTGTTTTTTTAAGACCGCGCAGCGTAAATACATCATTATCGACGCTCCCGGGCACATCGAGTTTTTAAAAAACATGATTACCGGCGCGTCCCACGCCGACGCGGCGCTGCTCGTCATCGACGCCCGTGAGGGCATTTGCGAAAACTCGCGCCGCCACGGGTACATGCTCTCGATGCTCGGCATCAAGCAAATCGCCGTACTCATCAACAAGCTTGACCTGATTCCCGAAAACGAGCGGCAGGCGGTCTATAACACTTTGTCCGAAGGGTATGCCGCGTTTCTCCGTGAAATCGGTATGACCGCCTCGTGCTATATCCCCGTATCGGCGGCGCTGGGCGACAATATTGCTTCGCGCAGCAACTCTATGCCGTGGTACGGCGGCGTTACCGTCCTCGAAGCGCTCGACGGGTTTGCCGATGTGTCGCTCCCCGACGACCTGCCGCTGCGCCTGTGGGTGCAGGACGTCTATAAATTCACCGCCAGCGGCGACGACCGCCGCATCGTCGCCGGAACGGTTTCCTCGGGCACACTTTCAAAAGGCGACGAAATACTGCTCCTGCCTTCGGGCAAAAAGACGACGGTAAAATCCATAGAAGCGTTCAACGAACCGCCGCGAACGGACATATGCGCGGGATACGCAGCGGGCTTTCAAATGACAGAACAGATTTATATCAAACGCGGCGAGCTTGTCTCCCTCCTCGGGCAGACACCGCCCGTCACCGGCAGCCGCTTTACGGCGTCGGTCTTCTGGCTCGGGCGCACGCCGCTCGTCACGGATAAGACGTATAAGCTAAAGCTCGGCACGCTGCAAACAGGCTGCCGGATTGAACGGTTCCTCGGCGTGCTCAACGCCTCGACGCTCGAGAATACCGAGAAGGACAGAGCCGAACGCTTCGAAGTCGCCCGGTGCGTTTTCCATCTCGACCGCCCCGCGGCGTTCGACGTCGGGACAAATATCCCCGACACCGGCCGCTTCGTCCTCGTCGACGATTATGAGATCACAGGAGGCGGCATCATCACAGAAGCTCTTTCCGACGCCGACCTCGGCGACAAGCTCAACACCCGCAATGTCAAATGGCATAAGAGCGCTATTACCGCCGCCGAACGCGCCGCGCACTACGGCCAAAAAGCGCAGCTCATTCTGATTACCGGTCCCTCGTCGGTCGATAAAAAAAGCGCCGCGCGAAAACTTGAAAAGCTTCTGCTCGACGACGGCCGAATTGCCTATTATCTCGGTATCGGCAACATGCTCTACGGTGTGGACGCCGATATCAAGAGCGACCGCTCTCGGCTCTCTCCCGAAGAGCGCGGCGAGCACATCCGCCGCCTCGGAGAAATCGCCAACCTCATTTTGGACGCAGGCAACATTCTGATTATTACTGCCAGCGACCTGACCCCCGACGAATTGGACACCCTACGCCGTATCATCCGCTGTGACGAGATTACCACCGTCCGGCTCGGGGAACTCGGCTTTGGTGCGCGGGACTTTGACCTCTGCTTTACCGAGGA
>CAZEXA010000048.1:0-17609 GCA_964516565.1 uncultured Eubacteriales bacterium
TTTTTGGGTCTATTTCGACTGCACACTTCTTGACATTTCCAATCCATGTACTTAGTCAAATAATTTAGTGCTTTTGGCATTATGACAATTTCATATTATGGATTTTTGTGAAAATGCATTATAGAAAATAATTTACAAGGGTTTTTGCCCCATAGGGGTATGCAAAACTATTTGTATAGCAGCCGTGCGTAAAAGAGTCGACTTCTTTACTTTTATATGGTAAAATGTGATTATAGCAATTATATAAAAGAAGGTCTTAATTATGGATTTCTCAATCAGGATGGCAACAGAGGCAGACGCAGAAGAAATTCTGAAAATATATGTACCCTATATAACTGATACGGCTATCACTTTTGAATGTGACATACCGTCTATTGCTGAGTTTTCGGGGCGAATCAAGGAAATATTGCAGATGTATCCCTACATCGTTGCTCTGGAAGGGAATCACATTGTTGGCTTTGCCTATGCATCGGCGTTTAAAAAACGTGCGGCATACAACTGGGCGGTTGAAACCACCGTGTATCTGAAACGAGATTGCAGAGGCAGAGGGTTAGGCAAAAAGCTATATGTTGCTTTGGAGGATATTCTTAAGCGGCAGAAGATTATCAACCTGAACGCCTGCATTGCCTATACATCAGGATATGATGTACATCTTGACAATACAAGCATGGCTTTTCATGAACATGCGGGATATTCAAAGGTAGCCCACTTTACGAAATGCGGATATAAATTCGGCACTTGGTACGATATGATTTGGATGGAAAAGATGCTTGGAGAGCATCCGAACTTGCCTGATCCGGTCATTCCGATAACAGAAATCAAGTATTGAAAACCTGCGTCTAAGTTTGAAAAGAAACACTTTGAGTTCAAATTCCTCCGCAAATAAGTTGAATTGCTTTTAGGTTTTTGTTATAATAAGCGCGGATGTATGAAATTTTATTTTTGGTTATAGGGGGATGGAAATGAAACGGGTTACTATTTTGATTACACTCATTTTAACAATGCTCTTGTGCGGTACAAACGCGTTTGCCGGAAGCATACCCGAGGACTTGCTTTATGATGATAAGTCTTTGCTGTTTTTCGGCGAATTGGTATCGTACGATAAAAACGAGGGCCGGATTACCGTTCTGCCTACACAAAAAATCAAAGGCGATGTAAACACGGGGGCAAACCAAGTATATACCAATATTTCTCGTGTGGGTAACTTCACTCCCGTCAGGGGAACAACGTACCTTATGTCCTATTATGATGACAACAATCCATTGTATATATTTCAAATCACCGGCTCCGACACAAAAAACCTCATAATTGAAGGAATCGAAGACAACGGTATGTGGAAGCGTATGCGGAAAGCTCTTAATGAAGGGCAATTCGAACAAGAGGAAGCGGAAAGATTAAACAAAATCAGCGGCTCCTCTGTTTCTTCCGCCGTCACGCCCACCCCGGTTCCCACGCCGACATATAACCCCTCGGGTCAAAACGGTATCTATTTGGTATTCGGTATAGCCGTTGCCGCTATTGCATGCGGTTTAATCTTATTTTTACGAAAACAAAAAAGTAAACGGAATTGTATCTAAACGTTTGATTAAGGAATGGCGGTTTTATGGCAAATAAAATTGAGAACATTGATAAAAACCTTAAAGTTGAAAACTCCTTTGCGGAGGATGATCTATGTCTGTATGACGTAAGAAATGAGCCGTTTGATCTCTATGGTTTATACAACGCCAAAGAGGAATCTGTGTTTAAGCGGCTGCCCGATGATGTCGCGGAATCGACAAACGACGGCGTTAAATTTCTCGCTAAAAACACCGCGGGCGGAAGAGTACGTTTCACTACAAATTCCTCCTATATTGCCATGAAAGCGGTTATACCGAATATTACGCATTTTCCGCATATGACACTGGCAGGGACTTCCGGATTTGATCTTTATGTGGATAAGGGCGGCAAGGGAACGTATAAAGGGACGTTTATGCCCCCCTATGAAATGACCGACGGATATGAGTCTGTTATCAGATTCGCCGATCGGACAACCCGCAGCGTAACGATTCATTTCCCTCTTTATAATGATGTAAGCGCCTTGTATATCGGTCTTCAAGCTGACGCTACCTTAGCGCATGGGGCAAAGTACAAGTATGACAAACCGATTCTCTATTATGGCTCATCGATCACGCAAGGCGGCTGCGCTTCCCGTCCGGGTAACTGCTATCAGAATATCATTTCGGCAAATTTAGACTGTGACCATATCAATTTTGGGTTTTCGGGAAGCGCCAGAGCGGAGGAGGCCATTACGGAGTACATGGCAGCGCTTGATTTCAGCATTTTCGTGTCTGACTACGATCATAATGCGCCGTCCATTGAGTATCTCAAAGATACTCATGAAAAAATGTTTTTAAAAATCCGAAAAGCCCACCCTGTCACCCCTGTCATTTTCGTTTCTAAGCCGGATTTTGATAACGATATCGAGCAAAATATTCTCCGCCGCGACGTGGTTTATCAGACCTATATGAATGCCTTATCCCGCGGAGACAAAAACGTGTTTTTCGTTGACGGAGAGCACTTGTTTAAGGACGAACACCGTGATGCCTGTACGGTTGACGGCTGCCACCCCAATGACGCGGGGTTTGTCCGTATGGCAGAGGTTATCTCTCCGATAATTGATCGTATTCTCCGTTCGTTGAATACTTGGGTGTGGAAAACTACATACGTTAAAGAATAACACAAGAAAGAATGAACCGGACATTGAATGAGTGTCCGGTTCATTTCGTTAAGGAGAAGAAGAGACTCCGCAGGCTTTGCCATGTCGGATTTGCCTCACAAATCAAACAGTCATTTTTTATGAGCTCTGAAAAACTGAATCAAGTTCTTTCTGCCACGCGACAATGAGCGCTTCATTGTAACATTCCGGTATCTTTGCGGCTATGCTTTCGGCTTTCGCTCCCTTTACGAGCGCCTTCGCGAAGAGTATTATGAAGCGGCGTGCCTTCAGTCCTTTTCTTGCCTTGTCAATGATTGATTTCGGCGTTAGCTCGGGAGGCTTGCCGAGGGATATCCTTACAAGATCCTTTTCGGTTAAAAGACCGCATTCAAAGATGTATTTCAGATCGTCGTTATCGGCCTTAAGCAGCGTGCGCTTAATGATATCCACGTTGAAATCACCCTTGCCTATGATCTTATAATAACCTACCTGATATTTCCATAGCGTACCGAGACAAACAGATTTATCATTAATAATTGCATCTGCAAGAAGTTTACCGGCTCTTATGGAATTCCCCATACCGCTGCCTATCATGGGCGCGGTCATGAAAGCTGCGTCTCCTATTGCCGCATAGCCCGGCGCGACCATTTTTGAAAGCGGATAACGCACGGGAATGATATACATTCCACCGCCGCAGACAAGCTTATCACCGTAAACAGGATTGTCTTCCTTAAGCTTTTCGACGGCGTTCGCGAGCGTTGCTTCATCAAGCACACCCACTCTGCCTATGAGCACGTTCACAAGGCCCGTCGGCTCGACGGCGCACCATGAAATGCCGCTTTCGCCTATATGTTTGAGATACAACTTCTTTCTCGGATGTGAAGAAATATCCGAACCCTCAACAGGTTCAAGAAAAGCACGGTAAGTCATAAAAATCTCGTCAAATTCCGGCTGCTTCGTGATATTGAAGCTGTCAGGCAACGATGCTCTGAGTTCCCCCCCCTAATAAGCATACCGGAAATAATTATATTCTTCGCTACATTAAATGTCCATAAATGCTACCGCGCGCAGCGTGTGGCTTCATGTTGAAAAGCACGATTCAGATACAAACCGCTGTTCATCGTTTGTACGCTCAACGTGTTGTTTTATGTTTTTTGTGTATATTTCCTAAAATTCTTAAATCAATTTTGTAAGGCAATCTTGAGATACTACTTGAAAAGGTTTGAAAATACAATATAATGGAAATAAGGTCTTGATATCATCAAGATGCTGTGGTTTTTTAATTTTATTTAACGGAGGCTGTTTATGGACAAGAAGCTGAAAATCGGCATCATCGGATGCGGCGGCATCGCCAACGGCAAGCATATGCCCAATCTCAAAAAAATCGACGAGGTCGAGATGGTCGCGTTCTGCGACATTATTGAGGAACGCGCCGAGAAAGCCGCCGATTTCTACGGGACGGACGACGCGAAGGTCTATACGGATTATAAAAAGCTGCTATTGGATAAAAGCATCGACGTCGTGCACGTCTGCACGCCCAACCGCTCGCACGGCTTTATCTCGGTGGCGGCCATGGAGGCCGGCAAGCATGTCATGTGTGAAAAGCCGATGGCGAAAACCTACAAGGACGCCAAGCTCATGTACGAAACCTCTATCAAAACCGGTAAAAAGCTGACCATCGGCTATCAGAACCGCCAGAATCCCGAAAACCTTTATGTGAAAAGCGCCTGTTTGGCCGACGAGCTGGGCGGCATCTACTATGCCAACGCCTACGCTATCCGCCGCCGCGCCGTGCCGACATGGGGCGTATTTCTCAACGAATACGAGCAGGGCGGCGGACCGCTCATCGACATCGGTACGCACGCCCTTGATCTCACCCTCTGGATGATGAACAACTATAAGCCGAAAATGGTCGTGGGCAATACCTTCGCCAAACTTCGTGATCAAAAGAACACCGCCAATGCCTGGGGCGACTGGGACCCGGAGAAGTTTACCGTTGAAGACGCGGCATTCGGATATATCGTCATGGAGGACGGCGCGGTCGTCAATCTTCAGGCGACCTGGGCGCTCAATGCCGCCGAGGCAAAAGAGGCCGTCTATATGCTCTGCGGCGACAAGGGCGGCGCGGATACGCTCGACGGCGTGCGCCTAAACTATGTCAAGCACAGCCGCCAGATTATCGAAAAGCCCGACCTGTCCACCGGCGGCGTCGCCTTCTACAGCGGCAGCGGCGGCGGTTCCTCTTCCGAACGCGATATGCGCCAATGGGTCAACGCCATTCTGACCGACACCGACCCCTGTGTGCTCCCCTATCAGGCGCTGACCGTCACGAGAATCCTCGAGGCCATTTACACCTCGGCGAAAACCGGTAAGCCCGTCTATTTTAAGGACTGATTTACGTTAGAAAGGACAATCATCATGGCTATGCAGCTTGGCATCATTTACCCGTTCGACGACGCGGGCTTTCAGGCAGCGAAAGACTTAGGACTTGAATTTATCGAAATTTGCTACAATGTCGGTAACGACTGCGATGAATTTCAGAAAGACCTTCCGAAGCTGATTGCGCGTACGCAAAAGTACGGTGTCGCCATCGGCTCCATCGGCCGCTGGGGCAGCGATAAAATCGACAGAGACGGCAACATCATCGCAGAAGAACTAAAAAACAGCTATACACTGATTGACTGCTGCACGGCTTTGGGCTGCAAGGTATTCAACACCGGCGTCAATTTTGTGGACGGTTTCTCCCTCTACGATAACGCGACTTTTGCCATTGCCTTCCTTGAAAAGCTCATCGCTTACGGCAAGGACAAGGGCGTCGATATCGCCACCTACAACTGCGACTGGAATAACTTCGTGCGCACTCCGGCGTCATGGGAGCTGATTCACGGTCATCTGAAAGACCTCGGCATTAAATACGATCCCTCCCACTGCATCAACTCCGGCAGCGGCGATTACATCGGCGAAATTGCCAAATGGGGTCACCGGTTCTATCACGTCCACATCAAGGGCAATATCAGCGTCAAGGGTATCGGCGAAATCGACAACCCGCCCGCCGGGCTTGACGACATCAACTGGGGCGCGTTTATGGGCGCGCTCTACAAAGTACGTTATGACCGCACCGTGAGCATTGAGCCGCACTCCCGCACCTGGCAGGGCGATCTCGGCGACTGGGGCGTCAAATACACGGTCGATATGATGCAAAAACTGATATTCAGGGGGTAAATTCAATGAAAATAGCGGTACAGCTCTATTCACTGCGTGACCACATCAAGAACGGGCAGGATATGCTCAATATTCTCGGCAAAGTTAAGGAGCTCGGCTTTGACGGCGTTGAATTTGCCGGGTATTTCGACCTTTCCGCCGAACAGCTGAAGGCGAGGCTTGACGAGCTCGGGCTTGAGGCGGCCGGTACGCATATGGGACTTGATAATTATGAGCCGGATAAGCTTGAGGCCACCATTGCCTTCGGTAAAACACTCGGTATGAAAACCATGGGCATTGGCGGAGCGTCTCACGGAACAAAAGCTGCGTGCATCCATATTGGCGAGACGCTCGGCAACGCTTCAAAGGCTGCCGAGAAGGACGGCATCGTCATGTACTACCACAACCACAGCGATGAGTTCAAACCCTTGCTGCTCTCGCGTGAGCTGCCTATCGACCTTATCAAATCACGCTGTAAGCTTCAAGTAGATACCTATTGGAGCTTTCACGCCGGAGTGGATAACTATCAATTCCTGACCGAAAATAAGGACAATATCGTCCATATTCACATCAAGGATGGTTTCGACGGCAAACCAAAAGCGCTCGGCGAGGGCGATTGCGACCTAAAGGCGGTCGTTAAAGCCGCCAAGGAAATCGATTTGCCCTGGATTATCCTTGAAAACGACGATCCTACGCCCGACGGGCTTTCCGACATCGCACGCAGCATGAAATGGCTTAGGGAAAACGTATAAGGAGGAATACCATGAAACTGGGTGTATTTACGACTTTGCTCAGTAACCTCCCGCTTGAGGAGGCACTGAAGTATTTTACCTCTTTAGGCATTGAGATGATTGAACTGGGCACAGGCGGTTATCCGGGCAACGCACACGCCGACCCCACTGTTCTTCTGAACGATGACAAGGAGCTTTCCGAGCTTAAGTCACTTATTAAAAGATTCAACGTGGAAATCAGCGCTCTGAGCTGCCACGCCAACCCCGTCCATCCGAACAAGGCGCTCGCAAAGGAATTTGACAAGGCCATCAAGGACACTATTCTCCTTGCCGAAAAGCTCGGAGTGCATCAGATTAACACCTTTTCCGGATGCCCGGGCGACTGCGAAACCGCCAAATACCCGAACTGGGTCACCTGCCCGTGGCCGAACGACTTCTCCGAAGTCCTCGAATGGCAGTGGAACGAGGTGCTCATCCCTTACTGGAAGAATACCGTAGAGTTCGCGAAAGCTCACGGCGTTAATAAAATTGCTTTAGAGCCGCATCCGGGTTTCTGCGTTTACAATACAGAGAGTCTGCTCCGTCTGCGGAAGGCTGTCGGCCCCGAAATCGGCGCCAATCTTGATTTGTCCCACCTCGTGTGGCAGGGCATGGAGCCTGTCGCCGTGATCCGCGCCCTTGGCGACGCCATTTTCCACTTCCACGCCAAGGACACTAAGATTGACGCGTACAACACAGCCGTAAACGGCGTGCTGGACACGAAATCCTATGCCGACGAGCTGCACCGTTCTTGGATTTTCCGCTCGGTCGGCTACGGAAACGATATGCTTTTCTGGAAGGACGTCATCAGCAATCTGCGCCTTGTCGGCTACGATTATGCCGTTTCCATCGAGCATGAGGATTCACTGATGAGCCAGAACGAGGGCTTGTCCAAAGCCGTCAAGCTTCTGAAAGAATGTCTTATCACCGAGAACGTCGGCGATATGTGGTGGATATGATAAAGAGAATAATCAACAAATTGGTTGGGGGTAAGTGTATGGATAAGGTTGGTATTGTCGTCGTCGGCTACGGCGGCATGGGCGGTCATCACGCCCGTCACTTAAAAACAATGGAGAAGTTTAATCTCCTCGGCATCTATGACATTAAGCCTGAACGCCAAAAGGCCGCCGAGGAAAAGGGGTTTAAGGCCTATCCGTCGTTCGAGGCGGTGCTTGCTGACCCGGCGGTCGAGGTCATCACCATCGCGGCGTACAACGACGTGCATATGGAAATTGCCGTCAAGGCGATGGAAGCGGGTAAAAACGTCGTCTGCGAGAAGCCCGTCACGTTATGCAGTGAAGACTTGGAAACGATGATCGCCGCCTCGAAGCGCACCGGCAAGCTCTTCACCGTTCATCAGAACAGGCGCTGGGACAACGATTATGTCACCGCAAAGAATATTTATGACAAGAACGAGCTTGGCAGAGTCTTTCAAATCGACTCACGCGTATACGGCTCACGCGGCATCCCCGGGGACTGGCGCGCCGAAAAGCAACACGGCGGCGGCATGGTGCTTGACTGGGGCGTACATCTGCTCGATCAGGTGCTGATGATGACCTACGGCAAAAAGCTACTCTCGGTCTACGCGACGCTGACCAACATCACCAACGATGAGGTAGACGATGGTTTCAGGGCTATAATGAAATTCGAGGGCGGTGTCGAGGCGCTCGTCGAGGTCTACACCAACAATTTTATCAACATGCCGCGCTGGTACATCGCGGGTGAAAACGGCACAGCCATCATCGAAAACTGGAACCTCCGCGGAAAAGTCGTCAAAATCCGCAACTGGGAAAAAATCGACGCCGTCCCGATCAAGGCCGGAACGGGTCTCACAAAGACGATGGCGCCGCGCACCGACGACACGATTAAAACCTTCCGCTTAAAGAAAATCAGGGTAGACTGGAACGACTACTACGACAACATTTACGACGTCGTCCGTAACGGCGCCGAGCAGGCTGTCACTCACGACCAGCTTCGCCGTTCGATGAAGCTGATGGAAGCGATTTTCGAGTCGGGCAAAAAGAATCAGGTCATTGAGCTTAATATTTAAAAATTACAAACATCAAATTGCCAATTGTAAATTAAGGGTCTTCGACGATTGTAACGTCGAAGACCCCTTTTCTTTTCTCTCTTCACTCTTCTCTTTTCACTCGAAAATGTATGTTTCGCACCGGTAGGTTCATTTCAAGATATTTTAGTTTCTGCGGCAAATGTGGGGTGACCGTATATGTTTTGTCGGGATAAAGCGTCAGTCCGATCAATTCCTCAATTAGCACCGTCACCGGCGCGCTTGCCCACGGGTGACACAAACTCGTATTCCACTTTTGGTCTTTCCCCCACGCCTCAAAACAGGCCGTGCCGCCCTCGCGCGCCATGTTGTACCACGACGCTTCTCCGGTTGAGGTAATAAGATCATAGACTGCCCCGTATTCCCCAAGCCTCGACAAGGCCTTTAGCAGAAAGAACGCCATATACACCCCGCAACACAACCCCTTTTGAATCAGAAGCGCAGAAACGCTCTTTTCATACCCTTTAGGGCAGAGCCCGTAAAACGCCGGAACGCAGTTTGAGTGCAGGGAGGCGTGATCGCTTGTTTCGCTGTCAGCGTAAACGCCCAAAGCGGGACGGAAAAAGCATTTATTAAAGGCTTCCTTCAGCCGTGCGGATTCGTCCGTACAGGGCAGCAGCAGCTCACGCTCCATGCGCTCAACCGTTTGAACGGCTCCGACATAGAACGCGTTGATGACGTTGTGGCAACCCTCTGAGACGGGCTTCGTCAGAGGAAAATCATAGTCGTCACGCAGATTCTGCGGCCAATCGACGAGATTCCATTTTTCGTCTACGTTTAGAAGCAGTCCGTCGGGACGGCGATACTTTCTGAAATAATCGAGGACGCTTTTGCACGGCTCTGACATTTGTTTCAGAAACACATAATCGCCGGAAAAAACATAGTAGCGCCATACGGACAGCGGAAACTGTAAGGAGTAATCGGCAATCTCCTGCATCAGCGACCCGGGGGCGACTGCAAGCATACCGGGTGTAAAGGTCAGCGACTGTGCCATATTTTCAAGCGCCTTTTTCATCAGGCTGCCGTCGCCGGTCAGATACAGGTGGGCGGCGGCAGTCACGGTCAAATCCCCGAGATACTGCCCTTTTTCGCGCCCCGGACAATCGACGAAAACCTCTTGGGCGCCAAGCTTAACCCCTGTTTTGCATAACTCGAATACGGTCTTGAGTACCGTATCGGAGGTTTCTAAGGTACATGCGTTTTCGGAAAACGGGTAATGCCGCATAAGAGCGGTCACCGAATCGACCGCGAACTCCGCGCCGTCCTCCGGTACCAGCTCGACATAGCGGAACGCTTTGTAGTCGTACTGCTCTAAAAGGTTTTCACCTTCCTTAAGCGTCCAGAACTCCTCATATTCGCAGGAACTTCTCATTTGATAGCGCACCCGTCCGTCCTCTGATAGTTCCTCACCGCAGAGAATGCGCAACCTTTGTCCGCTTTTACCCGAAGCGGTTATTTTTAATCCGGCGGTCAGCTCCGTAGAAAAATCATAAAACCAACCGCCGTCCGACAACCGGCAGCTTAAAACGGGCTTCACCTCATAGACCTGCACCGCCTTAACCGGCTCTGGGACAAAGGTATAGTCGGCTTGCTTTTCAGAAACAGGCTTCCAATCGGCCGGCGTTAAGCGGCTATCCACATCCTCAAGATACTGCGTCTTGTATCCTGTAGTCCGTTTTGAAACATACGAGGGATCGACCGCGTATTCCCAGGTACCGTCCGTGGAAAGCAATACCGTGCCGTCATCGGTGAAAATGTCGGCAATCAACCCCATGCGATAGTCGCCGGAATTCCAGACGCGGTTAATCAGCCCCTGATAGTAGACGTGTACGGTCAGAAGGTTTTCCCCGTCTGTAAGAAAGGGCGTTATATCAAACTCGTTGAAATAGTACGCGAAATAATAGCCGGGCGCGGGTCCCTGCCCGACAAATCGGCCGTTTATGTACAGCTTGTAATAGTCGTCGGCGGTGATGCGCATGGTTATGACGCCGCCGGGTTTACAGAGAGTAAACTTCTTTTGGACAAGCATATGAAAGTTTTTCAGGTTCTCGTCGTGAGTGTATTCCTTCAGCTCTTCGTGCTCCCTGTGAAAGAGCGCAAGCGGCTTTAAATCCGCAAACTGAGCGGCACATATCCATTCACCCTGAAAACAGGCATCCATAACATCGCCTCCCGAAATATGCTAAGCCCGCAAAAGGAGGCTTAGAGGTTCTCCCTCAGCCATTCGATGCTCATCTTCACGCACTCCATCGTCGTTTTTCCCATCGACGGTTCATCCTGCTCGACGACGACCCATTCGCTGCCCGCTTCTTTTGCGGCTCCGACAATCGCTTTCCAGTCCTGACAGCCGTAACCTATTGGGCGAAACTCAAAATCACTCGGGGAGTCCGTGTCCTTTGTATCGTCAATGCCGATGAGCTTATAGAGATTACCGCCGTTTTTGCCGCCGACAAAGTCCTTGAGATGGACGACCGGAGCGCGCCCCTTGTACTTTTTGATGTACAGCGCCGGGTTTTCGCCGCCGACATTGACCCAGCAGGTGTCAAGCTCGGTCTGTAAAAGGTCTGCCGGAATCGTGTCGTATAGGACATCAAGCGCGTATTTGCCGTCAATCTTAATAAACTCAAAATCGTGGTTATGGTACAAGAGCGTCAGCCCCTCTTTTTTAGCGGCTTCGGCGATGACGCGCACTCCCTTAATGGTGTCATCAAAGCCGCCGGTGCCCGGGCGGCACTCCGGCGTCAAATACGGCACGGCTATGTAGCGGCAGCCGGCCGCAGCGCAGTCAGCCATCACTTTTTCGGGCGCGGCAAGCATATCATAGTAAGGAACGTGTGCCGAAAGGGGTTGAAGTCCGGCGTCCTCGATGATTTTTCTGACCTCGGCGGGTGCGATATCAAAAAAACCGGCAAACTCAACGCCGTCATAACCGAGAGCCTTGACCTTTTGGATTGTTCCGGTAAAATCCATCTCGGTCATATCCCTGACCGAATAGAGTTGGAGCGCGATCGGCAGCTTCATAATCAGTCCTCCTGCTAATTGATAGTTATAGTTTAAGTCAATCGCCGGCGGTTGTCAACACCATACAATATAATTGACAAGGCGGCGCGTTTGTTGTATCATAGAGCAAAACTCTGCAAAAAAAGAAGGAACCACGTTGAAATATGTAGTAGTACTATACGATGGCATGGCCGATTATCCTGTCCCCGCGCTCGGCGGCAAAACGCCGATGGAGCTTGCCGAAAAGCCATTACTTGATTCTTTAGCACAGTATGGTGAAGTCGGGCTTGTGCGCACCGTCGCCGCCGGTTTAAAGCCCGGCAGCGACATCGCCAACATGAGTGTGCTCGGGTATGACCCGTCCCAAAGCTATACGGGGCGTTCACCGCTCGAGGCGGTAAGCATCGGCGTGGATATGCTCGATACAGATATTGTATTTCGCTGCAATACCGTTACTCTGTCCGAGGAACCGGATTTTAACAAAAAGACGATGATTGACTATAGCGCCGGGGACATTTCGTCGGAGGAAGCCGCCGAAATCATCAAGGCGGTTCAGGCGCATTTCGGGAACGACATCTACCGCTTTTATTCCGGCGTCAGCTACCGTCACTGCCTTGTGTGGCACGGCGGCACGCTCGACCTCGGCAAGCTGACCCCACCTCACGATATTTCGGGACGCGTTATCGGCGAATACCTCTCAAATAACGAAAACGCCAAACCGCTTCTCGGCATGATGAGCGAAAGCTGCGCACTGCTAAAAGACCATCCGGTCAACAGAGAACGAATGCGCAAGGGCAAGCGTCCCGCGAACGCCATCTGGCTTTGGGGTGAGGGTACAAAGCCTTCCCTTCCCGCCTTTAACGATAAATACGGTGTAAAGGGAAGCGTCATCTCGGCAGTGGATTTGCTCAAGGGCATCGCCCTGTGCGCGGGAATGAACGCGCCGGAGGTTCCGGGGGCGACCGGCTATATTGACACCAATTTCGAGGGCAAGGCGCGCGCCGCACTCGAGGAGCTGAAAAACGGTCAGGATTTGGTCTATATCCATATTGAAGCCCCCGACGAGTGCGGACACAGAAACGAGCCCGAAAACAAGGTGCGCTCTATAGAGCTTATTGACCGGCGCGTACTCGCTGTATTGCTCGAAGGACTGAAGGAGTATAACGATTATAAGATTATGGTTTTACCGGACCACCCGACGCCGATTGTTACCATGACTCATGCGAGCGATCCGGTCCCCTATATGATATACCATAAAAACAAAGAGACCGAAAGCGGCGTTTCTACCCTAAACGAAAACACTGCGGCCGGTACCGGACGCTTTATCGAGGTCGGACATTCGCTTATGCAGCATTTTATCAACGATTAAGGAGAAGCATATGAGCTATCATCTCAACACAAATTGCCTGCACGCGGGCTATACGCCTAAAAACGGTGAACCGCGCGTGCTGCCTATTGTTCAAAGCACCACATTCAAATACGAGAGCAGCGAGGAAATGGGACAGCTGTTCGATTTAAAGAAGGACGGTTACTTTTATACCCGTCTGCAAAACCCGACCAATGACGCCGTCGCCGCTAAAATCGCGGCGCTCGAGGGCGGCGTAGCCGCCGTGCTGACCTCTTCGGGTCAGGCAGCTTCCTTCTTTTCAATTTTCAATATTGCGGGCGCGGGCGATCATATCGTATCGAGCGCGGCCATCTACGGGGGAACGTTCAACCTTTTCGAAATCACAATGAAAAAGCTCGGCATCGCGTTTACGTTTATTAAGCCGGACGCCTCCGACGAGGAGTTGGAAGCGGCTTTTCAGCCCAACACCAAAGCGGTTTTCGGGGAAACGCTTTCCAATCCCTCTCTCGAGGTGCTCGACATCGAACGCTTTGCCGCCGCGGCGCACCGCCACGGCGTTCCGCTCATCGTGGACAATACCTTTCCCACGCCGGTCAACTGCCGTCCCTTTGAGTTCGGCGCGGATATCGTCATCCATTCGACAACCAAATACATGGACGGTCATGCGCTGACCGTCGGCGGTGCCGTCGTTGACAGCGGCAATTTTGACTGGACACAGAACGATAAGTTCCCGGGGCTGACAACGCCCGACGACTCCTATCACGGCATCACCTACACCGATACCTTCGGCAAAGGCGCGTATATCACAAAGGCCGTTGTACAGCTCATGCGCGATCTGGGTTCCATCCCCTCCCCGCACAACGCCTTTTTGCTCAATATCGGGCTGGAAACGTTGTTTTTACGCGTGGAACGCCATTGTCAGAACGCCCTAAAGGTCGCAGAGCATCTCAAAGGCAACGATAAGATTTCATGGATAAACTATCCGTCTCTGCCGGACAACAACTACTATCCGCTTACGCAGAAGTACATGCCCAACGGCAGCTCCGGCGTCGTATCGTTCGGCATCAAGGGCGGACGCGCCGCGGCAACAAAATTTATGGACAGCGTTCGTCTCGCCACCATCGCCACCCATGTCGCCGACTGCCGTACCTGCCTGCTCCACCCGGCAAGCACGACTCACCGCCAGCTCACTGACGAACAGATGGCCGCCTGCGGCGTCAGCCCTGATCTCGTACGCTTTTCGGTCGGCATCGAATATATTGATGACATTCTTGCGGATATTGAACAGGCGTTGTGTAAGGTGTGATTATGAGATTACAAAAGCTGACAGCTGCCCTACTCGTCCTCTGCCTAACCGCCGCGCTGTTTTCGGGCTGTGGTAAGGAGAAGACGATAGACATCTCCGACTTAAACCTGTTGACGAAAGCGATGAACATCTCCGTCAGCGGCATGACCCTCGATAACTCGACGCTTGAAACGCAGATGGGCGCGTTCTCCGGGGAAAAGGGTACGACGCTCGAAATCTTGTTTTCCGATGCGGTCACGGTCAATACGGTTGTTTTGAACGAAGAAACCGACAACGTGGTACGCGGTTTTACCGTCGAGGTTGAACAAAACGGCGACTATTCGCTCGTCTGCCAACAGGAGCTCATCGGGCAGATGCGCTACTGCACGTTTGACACGGTCAGTACCAAAGCCATCCGGGTAACGGTAACCGATACCGCCGACAATAAATCCTTTAAAATTTCTTCCACCTCCGCCTACGATAAGCAAAACGAAGCGCACGGCTTTACCGTAACCGCCTATGCAATCGGTTCGGACATTTATGATGCGGCATACCTTAACGCCGGTGCTCTTAAAGCAGTCACCGATGTCGTCCTCTACGGGCTTACCTCCTTTGATGCGACAGGCAACATCATTTTCAGCAACATCACCTCCGGCGGCAAGACCGTCGGCGGAGAGGCGGCGCTGAAGCAGGTCATCAAGAATATTCGCGCCGCCGAAAAGGGTGCGGGACACAGTATAAGGCTTTTGTGCAGCCTTTGTGCCGCACAACCGGCTCAAGACCTTGACGATTCCGACAAACTGAAAAAAGCGAAAGGCGACGTGCTTGTTTCCGCCGTCAACGACAACGGCGATACGCTTGCCGCAAATGTCCTCGCTCTGATGAAGGACTACAAATTCGACGGTGTTGACTTTTATTACGATTATCCTGTCGAAGATAAATACGCGGATACATTGAGCGATTTTATTGTCTCTCTTTCAGAGCAGTCCGAAAATGTATTTTTGTGCGCCGCTTTGCCCGTGCAGTGCGTTGACTTGAAATCAGCCGCCAAAAAGGCGCTTGCCCGCGTCGAAATCATGGCATACGACGCCTTTGATTCCTTCGGCAACCACTCACCGTTTGAGGGTTGCTGCGTTTCGGTTATCGGTACCTATACCGACGCCGGCTATTCGGCGGAGCAGCTTTCCTTAGGGCTCCCCTTCTACGGCCGCCCGGCGGACGGCGGCGCGTACCGCTACAGCTATTCACTCGAGGCAAAGCGCCTAGGCAGATACCGTAATGCCGTCACAGGTGCCGCCCCTGCCGGCGCGGACGAATGTCAGACACGCTGCTACAACAGCTGCCAGATGATTTATGATAAAACCTCTTACGCCTACGATAACGGCCTTGGCGGCGTTATGGCATGGCACCTCGGCTGTGACGTCGCCTACGGCGACCCGCTTTCGCTCTTTAGCGCGATTCACGCCTCCATTGCCTCGCGCACTACCGCGGTTGCTTCCGTAACCGGCGAATCTTCATAATTTTTAAGTATTCTGTAACAAAAAAAATTATCCTCCGTAAAATGGTATTGAAGTTTTGCTTCAATCTATATTAAGGAGGATTTTTCATGTCAGACAGACGCTGTTGCCCCGATATGTCGCACATCAAAGAGGCAATTTGCATCGACACCGAAAAGGTGTATGACTCCTGTGCGGACAAAGACTGCCTGCGCGACCTGCGCGTCTATGTTCCGGAACCCTGCCAGCACGCCGTCGACTGCGCCGTCGGGGTACGGTGCAGAGGCTGCGAAATACTTAACTGTCTCGTCGAAGTCGAGAAAGTACCATTCAACAAAGGCTGTTTCTCCGTAGACCTGACCTTTTTTATCAAGGTCACCGTAGACCTCATCGGCCCTCCCGGGTGTCCAATCACCGTCATTTGCGGTCTGTGCGTATTCAGCAAGAAATGTATCCTTTACGGCAGCGAGGGAAGCGTGCGTATTTTCACCTCCCGTTACAAGGAGGATGCCGTCGATCAGCCGCTCCCGCCCATGGATACCAACCCCAAGGCCAAAGTACAATGCGCCGACCCCATCTGCCTTTCCGCCGAACTCTGCCGCGTATGCGACTGCTGCAACACGCTCGGCGAAAACGAGATAAGCGTCCCGAACAGCGTGGCACGCCATTTTGACGGCTGCCTCGGCTGCTGCCGCGGCGAGAGAGCCGTCAAGGTCACCATAGGCGTGTTCTCCATCATCCAGCTCACAAGAGAAGTGCAGATTCTGATTCCTGCCTACGATTTCTGCGTACCGACCAAAGACTGTTGCTGCGACACCGAAGACCCGTGCGACGCGTTCAAGAAGATCAAATTCCCGGTAGACGAATTTTTCCCGCCCAGCATAGAGAATGTCAACGAATGTAACTCTAACCAGAACTGCAATTGCGGCGGCTAATAGCTTAAGCACAGAAGGACCGCTCCCATGAGCGGTCCTTTCTTATTCTCCGTTTTGTTCTAACTTTTTATTGATTTTTTGAAGCATATTTTTTTCAATTCTGTCGGCAACCGCATAGGCAGTGACCGAGAGTAACACGAGCGCCGCGGCGACTATAATCGCATATATCAAATACCCTTCAAGTGTATCGCGCCGAACCAGTCCGAATGCGATGGGAAAGCCCGCGCACGCGGCGGCTGAGATCGCGATGACCGCCGTCCGCCTGAGCCATAGGCTTTTTCTCGTCACTCTTTCCCTGAACAACAGCGTACCGCTCAGGCATGCGGACGCCGTCACGGCGGCAAAAAAACGCAGATTGATAACGAAGGACGTCCCGAACTTTTCGTCAGCCAATAACATAAACAAAAAAGCTTCTATACCAAATACAAAAAAGAAATTTTTCAAAAAACTCTTTAGATACATCATTGTTTACACCCCTAACTTGTTTTTGATTTCGCGTACATACTGCCGCGAAACAAGAACATATTCACCGTTATCAAGTTTCCCCATAAGACGTCCGTTTTTCTCGGGAATAATACTTTTGAGTTTTTTCAGATTGACGAGCGCCGATTTCGACACACGCGCAAACGCGGTATTTTTTAGTTTCTCCTCAAGCTGATACAAGCGTATCGGGGATTCATATGTGGCATCAGCAGTATAAAAGAATATTCTGTTGTCCACCGACTCGAAATAGAGCACGTCTATCAGCGGGACAAGGTGTGTCTGTCCATCCGTTTTTCCGGTCACCGTATCGCCTGCTAAAGACAGACAG